>CAVHTI010000106.1:0-7013 GCA_963638805.1 Anaerobutyricum sp. | reverse complement strand
AGGGCATCTCTAAAAAATCATTTTCAATGCTTTTTCAGAGATGCCTGCGAGTTTTAATTCGTTGATATAGCACGAATTAAAACGTCGCGTTTTCAGAGTTGCCTCTAAAAATTGCAATTTTTAGAGGCTCCCTTAAAATTATCTTTAAAATTTATAAACTTTTGGCTCTGCAGTAAAACTTGAAATTGTTGCCGTAGCATTCTTAAAGTAAAGCACTTCTGTATTGTCATCAGTCGCAGAATACATATTTTTAAGTTCCGGATAGTGATTGAGCATATCTTCCTTTGCCTCTACCCTATCATCTCGGACAAGTTCGCCTGCAATTCTGCACCATTCCTGGCCGTTAAAACAACAGATTTCAGCCTTAGGATTTTTTTGAAGCTGTTTTGAAACTTCCTTTTTCTTTCCCGTCTGAATGTAAAGTTTATCTTCAAAAATATTAATTGTCCCAAACGGACGAACATGAGGCTGGGCGTTTTCATCAACAGTAGCCAGATAATAAGTACCAACTTTTTTTACGAAATCGTAAACTTCTTTCATTTTTTCCCTCCAGAAATTTCATTTTTATGTTTTATGATTTTAAGGCTTAATTGCCTTTAGAACTCCTTGCCCACTTGCAAAATCAAAGAAAATTACATTTCCATTGTAAAGTGCATTCTTTTCATAACCATAAGTAAATAAATACTTTTTCATACGTAAAATACTTCTGTAGGAGCTTCAAAAACTTAATTTTATTATATAGCGGTTTTGTTATAATTTAAAAGGAAAGTTTTTAACTGGGGAGCCCTTAATATTTTCTATCTTTATAAACATAAAGAAGGAATTTTACACGTTGTTAATTGCGTTAGGCAATGGAGCCACGCCGAAGGCGGCCACCGCAGGCGTAGCCGAGGAGGCTGGAGCGAACAGCGGAATGGCGGAACTGCCGACGGCGGAACGTAGTGGAGCCGGAACGCCCGTTATTTTTAAAATAATTTTGTTACATTTTCGTCCGTGGCTAAATGGAACCCCTTAATTAATAGATATATTTAAATATCAAATCCGCCACTGGTAATAAAATCCCGCAAAAGATTATCAACCTTTATATTTACTTTTGGCGGAATAAGTTTTGTGCCTTCCGCTTTTTCAAAATATTCTTTCGCCTTTGCCTTATCAACCGTCTTTTTAAGCTCTTCATAACGCCCAAACTCATTAAGATTAGAAGCATTAAGGTGCAGTGCCATAAGATTTCTAAGGATAGTTTCATCTACACCAAGCGCAGAAGACAGGCGGTGAATCTGGTCATCTTTTGCCCTTGAAAGATATTCATTTATGTAATCACGCAAAGTCTTGTCTTTTGAAATTTCAACATCGCCACGCTGAATGTCATGCAAAAAAATATTTGCATACTTTTGTTCTTCCTGCGAAAGAGTTGCAAAAGTTTTATGAAGTTCCGTTTCCGCCTGTTCTATGGCTTCTTTTGTAGTGCCATCAAGCGTAAGCAATTTAATGTATTTTTCAAAACGCGAGTTCATATAGTCACTGTCAATCAGTCCGGTGTCGATTTCTGTAATGTAGCCTTCAAGGTCATACGACGTGTCATCATCATCGCCGGAACCACCACCGTTAAAAAGTTCCTTATAACGAAGAACTAAAATCAGATAAGTTTTTTCATCAATCAAAACATCTACAGTTTCACCACTTTCTTTATCAGTATAAGAAGTTTTATTCCACTTAAAGCCCTGTATTTTTGCCGCTTCAAAGTAGCCGTTAAACTCATTAAAAAGTTTTGCAAATTTTCTGCGCACACTAGTATCAGAAGGAAGTTTTTCAAAATTAGAAACGCCGTTATTTTTGAACAATTCCGATATTTCTTCAAAAACTTCATTCATCTTTTTTAGATTTTCATTAAGATGCTGAACAAAAAGTGCTAAAGGCTTGTCTCCTGAATAAAGTTTTACCGCTCTTTTAATATTCTGCTCCATTGTGTGCGGACGGCGGTAATAGCGGATTGTGCCAAAAGGCTTATCAGGACCAAAAAGACGATTCGTTCTGGAAAACGCCTGAATGATATTTTCATACAAAAGGATTTTATCCATGTAAAGAGTGTTAATCCATTTTGAATCAAAACCGGTAAGCATCTGGTCAACAACGATAAGTAAATCAATTTGTTTTTCACTTTCGTTTGCAATTCGCTCATAAGGCCTTTTATGTGCAAGACGAGCAGAAATGTCTTTTTTCATATTGGCAAATGTTGGAATTGTAAAATTCTCGCCATACCTTTCGTTGTAGTCTTTTATGATTTCTGCAAGGCCATCTTCTTTTACAATTGCACCGCCGTTGTTGTCTATATTCGGATCAAACAGAGCCGTTACTTTAAGATTTGGATTTGCCTCTTTCATAAGACGGTAGTAATTAATTGCTTCCGGAATGCTGCTTGTTGCAAAAATTGCGTGAAATTTGCTGTTATGGCTTAGCGTTACCCAGTTTTCAAGAATATCTTTTACAACTGAGTCAGTATGTGCTTTTGTTTCGTACTGACTTGTAGGAATGTAATCTTCAATTCCCTTGATGTAGTCGCCGTTAGGAGCGTTATACCCTGCCATTGGAACTTGTTTTTTGTCCATATATTTGTAGAAGATTTCGCTTTTCTGCGGGTCGGATATTGCTTCTTCTTCTGTTTCTGCCTTTGCTTTTTCTAATGCAACGGCCTTGCGGACATCTTTATCTTTAAAAGTAAGAACTTTGTAAGGGTCAAAGCCTAGAACATTTTTATCGCGGATACCGTCAGCAATGCTGTATCTGTGAAGTTCACCGCCGAATACGGTTGAAGTCGTGTTTTTTTTCTTTTGATTTTCGTCTTGAATTGGCGTTCCGGTAAAGCCAAAGAACATTGCACGCGGAAAAGTTGACTTTATTGTAATCAGCATATCGCCAAAAGTAGAACGGTGAGCTTCATCAACTATAAAAACAATACGCTTTGAATTTATCAGTTCAATATCACGCCTGTTAAGCCCGCCAGTTTCGTCTTTTACATTACTCATCTTTTGAATTGAAGTAACAATCAAAGTATCCGCCGGGTTTGAACTTTTAAGTTTTCTTATAAGAACATTTGTATTTTCCGTAGCCTGAACTTCTTCGTTTTCATCCGCAAAGGCACGGTATTCTTTAAGCGACTGCGTACCAAGTTCAATTCTGTCCATTAAAAAAATAACTTTGTCTGCGTCTTTAGAACTTGCAATAAGCTGTGCCGACTTAAAACTTGTCATCGTTTTGCCTGAACCTGTTGTATGCCACACAAAACCGCCAAGCTGATTGTTGTCTTCCCATTTTGCTTTGGCAACTTTATCAGAAATTGCACTTGCGGCAAAATACTGATAACTTCGCATAACCTTTAAAACACCGTCAGAATCGTCGGCAACGGTATAAAAACCAATAAGCTGATGAGCCATAGGAATAGAAAGAAGAGTAGAAGCAATTCTGTTCCATTCATTAATTGGCTCGTTATCAAAATCTGCCCAGTGAAAATAATAATCTGTGTTGAACTTTCCGTCCGGGCCAGGATTTGCAAAGTAAACTGTTTCTTCCGGCGTCATTGCAACAAAAATCTGCACTAAAGAAAACAAGCCGGTAAAAACGCCCTCGTGCGAATATTTTTCTATCTGATTATAAGCCTGGCTTACAGGTATTCCGCTTTTTTTAAGTTCAATGTGAATTACCGGCATACCGTTAATAAGAAGCATCAGGTCGCCCCGACGGTCGTTTAAAATCTTAGACTTTGCAGAAAATCTGGGCTGTTCCACAATCTGATAGCGGCTCATTCCCGCTGCAATTTCCCTGCGGTCGTATATTTTAAGGCTTACTTCTTTACCAAGATGAAGTTTATCGTCAGGGTTATCCCTTGTAATAGACACGCTTTTACCGTTGATAAACCCATTCAGTTTTAAAGGCGTTCTTAAAGATTCAATCTGCTCCAGAATCTGCTGCATTTCGCTGTCGGTCAAAGGGTAATCATTAAGACGGTCAATATCTCTGTTGTTTTCAAAAAGAATGTTCGCCCAGTTTTTAAGTAAATCCTGTTCTGTATAGTTTTTAAGAACTTCTTTTTCCCAGCCTTTTTCTGATAAAACTTTTATTAATGCTGCTTCAAAATCAGCTTCTGTTTTAAATGTATCGTTTGCCATTTTCCCCACCCACTTTTTTTACTGCTAAATCAAGTTCCAAATCATGAAGTCCGCCGTATGCTTTTATCAAAAAGTTTACAGGAACTTTTTTGACTACTTCACTGCTAGGAATATTGTAATACCACTGATAATATGCGTAAAACTCGCCTATCCAGTCCGGCATAAAGCCCTCTAGTGCCTTACCGTTTTTTAATTCAAAGCCGTCGGTTTTGCAAAAATAATCCCACAATTCAGAAGCACTCATTGTGTTCACATAGGCTTGAGCTTCGTCAATACTTTTTCTTGTTTTACTTGTCATATAAGTGTTGATAAAGTCAAAAGTATCTTTATCAGGATAATTCTGTGATACAAGGTCAAAAAGCTTGCCCTGATTTTCAACAACTTCGTTCAAATATACTTCCGGATATGCTGGCATTATAATCACCTCTCAAATAACGTACTGAATACATTTGTTACTTTATTGGCATCAGAATCAACTAGTTCACGCATCTTCTTTCGTGCAATTACATCTCTTTCATTGTACTTTCCGTTAAACTCACTGTAATCAACGCTAATAAGTTCGTCCTTAACTTCTGTAAGTTTTGAATAAGCACGCTCAGATTTTATACAGTATTGAATACCTAATCCACCTAAAGAAAGCAGGTCTTCAAGGATTTCAATATCAATATTGTCACGCACAAATTCTTTTGCAATATAAAAATATGACGCATTAGCCCTCCAGCCTTTTATAACATCATACTTGCTTGTATCAATACCATATTCGGCAATAAACTTTTTAGATAAAACCTTGTAACGCCGTGAATCTGAAGCATCTCTGTGTTTCATCAATTCTGCAAGCCAGGAAAGAATATTGTGTTCTTGAAAATCCAAAACTTTTAAATCTGTAGCATCCAATTCATACTTATGAACCCAGCCGTTTGTTTCGTCAGGTCTGCAAACTGCCCATTCTTTAGCAAGTTCGATATTTTCTGTTAGATAAAAGCCTTTTCCATAATCGTGTTTGCCCTCGCCAAATCCGTACACAGGCACAACAGTCTTACTAGGACTTCCGTGATATAAAATTATTTTTGCCATTTTGCTTTATTTTCCTGCTATTACTTCCCAATATCCTGTCTGACTGGTGCCGACACGTTTTATAGTACCATTCTTCTTCATCTTGTTAAGATAATATTTTACCCTGTCAATCTTCCAACCTAATTTTACTGCTATATCTTTCTGCGTGATTTTTGGATTTTGTGTTAATAAATACAACACAGACTTATCTTCTTCGCTCAACATAGTCTGTACAAAATCTTGTGTGATAGCTTGGGTAGTTTCTTGGGTAGCTTGGGTAGTTTCTGTGTTAGTACCATTTTCTGTGTTAGTTTCTACCCTTCGATACATATTTACTCTTACATCACCGTCAAAATCAATCAGTTCTGGTTTTGGCAATCCGTATTCTTTACAAGCTTCAAACAATCTTGGAATTCCTGTTCCCCATTGTTCAATGATTTTCATATACGCAAAGGCTCTTGCAATTGCGGGATTTCTTGGTTTGGAATAGCCTTCCATCATTTTTTCAATCGTAACATTGTTCAAAAGCATTCCCGGAGAAGTTACTTCCAACCTGTCATCAAATAAAGCCACCTGTATATTTCCCCTTTCAAGATAACTACGATGAGCTACGGCATTGGCAATCAGTTCGCGGATGCTATCTATCGGCAATTCATATACATCTTGTCTGTACATACCTTTTATGGTCATTCCCATATTGATTTTTTCAAGAACGTACTGATAAGCTTCTTCCATCTGTTTTTGAATAGAGCCTTCAAATTCTCGCCGGTCAACAAAATGTGCACGACTTGTTCCCTTAAATATTCCGCACTGAATTACAGGCATCTGCGGCATTTTTCCAGTTAAAAGTGCAAAAGCATTTGTAGGGAATACCTTGCCTTCTGCTTCTTTTAATACTCCCCATGAAATCAGAGTATTCTTTGTTACATCTTTTATTTGTGCTTTTTCAATGTCACGCCATGTATTTTTCATGGCAGTTTCTTTCATGTTCTTACACAATTGGGTTATTTCATCGTCGGATATTGTTATATTCCGGCATATTTCGCTATCAAAATAGCGGTTCTGACCTTCAAGAATCAGCTCTTTTAACGTACTTTCTTCTGCATGTCTTGTAGTTCCTGACACACGCACATAAGTTCCGTTTATCATGCCAAGCGATTTTATATAATACGGACGCTGTGCTCCAGGCAAAATCTCCACAGTTTTATCATCGATTCCAAAAACAATTCTTCCGCCCCTGCCATTAGCAAACGCTACCACTGTTTTTAGATATTTTTCGCTCTTTTCTGGTACGCTTACTTTGTATTCAACATTCCTTGATTCGCCGGAAAATAATGTATTTTCAGTCATTTTGCTTTCTCCTGTTACACGAACATTTTTTTTAGGGCTTCTGTTTTAAATGTATCGTTTGCCATTTGTGTTAGTTTCTTCCCTATCAAATTACCATGCGGAATGGCCTGTTTTTATCAGGCTGTCAATATCCATATACGCATTTTCAATTCGTTCTGTGTGATAAGTCCAATAATTATTGAAAATCTTATCAGTTATGTGCTTTTCGTCCCAAAGTTTAAGAACATCGCCACTGTTCATATTTTTGTACTCAGCATAGTATTCCAATAAATACATAAAAAATGACATTTCTTCTGTCATATTATTCACCTCGTATATAAACCGAATTTCGAGGATCACCAGTTACTTTTTCACATTCCCAAATTTCAAACAAAGCATCTGCCCCAAAATCTGTCATTCCACAGTCAGAGTTTTCAAGCATTTTATGAGTTTTGGACTCCACAAAAG
>CAVHTI010000105.1:0-7158 GCA_963638805.1 Anaerobutyricum sp. | reverse complement strand
TCGGAAGTAATTCTGGGCGCCCTTCCAGAGAGCTGTTCAAAATGGACAGCTCTTATTTTTTCCATATCAATATTGACTATTCCATTCCGTTACCTTCATCTTTCTTAACTTCAGTCAAAGTTTCAAAGTCTGGCTCATCATCAAGATAATCTGCAAGTTCAACTACATCATTTGCAAAATATCCCCTACTACCAATTTTCAACTCACTTGCATCCAGCAACGTATAAAGTTTTGCCTTATTAAATCTCATCTTCCTTTTTTCCTACAAACAGCTATTTATTTTCTGTAGACTTTACAGTCCTTAATCTTCAAAAAGATAGAATCCATCAAAAATCAGATGGGTATATTCCCCACCTACAACAGGAATTGAATAATCGAATCCTGAATAAATAGAAATCGGAATAATGTTGTAATATTCATAAGACAACTTCATTCTGTAATTTCCAGGTTCCGTATCAAAATAAACGAACGTAGATGCAGATGAACTTTCACTATGCCAAGCCATTCTCCAAGAAGAATCATCTTCCGTTTTTATCCAAATCTTTGCGATTTTTCCATAGCCGTAAGAATCTTCAATTCTCACCCGCCCTATATCTTCTGGTAGGTTTAATTCGCAACTCGAAAATAAAATTCCGCCCGCCAGCAAAATTAAAAATAAAAACTTCCGCATTTTTGTTACCTCCTTGCAATTCCAAGATATTTGTAATTTCTTTTCCAATACTCCATCGACTTTGCAAAAGTTGACTTTGAGAAACGAAAAGGTAAATCATCTTCAAGACTTAGTAATTTTTTTTCTGTCAAGTCATGTTCCATTTCTTTTCTTTCGTCCTCAGAATATTTTCCCCATTGTGGATGAAGTTCAACTTCTATATGATATTGATTTCTGTAAAAGCAATAATTTTTCTTACAGAATTCAAAAGTAGCCTCTGGATTTATATAACGATTGTTTTTAGAGTTCTTTAATTCTTCCTGTAACTTTTCTTTTTCACTTGTAAGATTTTCAGCCTGAGCTTTCAATTTTTCTGTAAGCTGCCATAAACCATCATTCTGTTCACGAAGACGCTGCAAAACCTTTATCATTCTTTCCCAGGTATCTTCCGGCTTTACCTCAACCATATTGCAAGGTAAAGGGTCAAGCTCCTGCAAAATCTTCAAAGAATCTCTTTCTTTTTTCTGAGCCTTTTTACGCTTCTGTTTTTCAATTTTTGATTCACCGTTTACCCGCCAGGTAATGTATGGGTCAAGGATAGGAAGTGAACAACTTGGCTCTTCAAACTCAGAAACAGAATCACCATGGTCTACAAAAATTGCATCTTTCTTACCGTCAAAAGTACGCAAAATTCTTCCAACAATCTGGAACCACAAAGGACGGCTTTTTATATGGCGACACGAAAAAGCATAACTTACAGGTGGACAGTCAAAGCCATAAGTCAAAAGAGCTGCATTGATAAGACCATCAATTTCACCATTTTTTAATTCATTGATAAGTCCATCTCTTTCTTTGACACTCATCTTTCCACAGATGACCTTAAAACAATATCCTGCATCATTAAAAAGTTCTGCAACTTTTTCAGCCATATCAATGGTATTTGTAAATCCAAGAGCCGGACGTCTTTTCCCATCACTGATTGCATATTTTTCATAAGACTCAACAAGGTCTCCCCAAATCTGGTTCTTATCAAAAATCTCAGTCATCTGTTCATCAGAAAGTTCCTGACCGTTTGCTTCATCAGGTTTAATTTCAGTAATCCCATCAATCGGTTTTGTGTAATATTTAAGAGGACAAAGATAACCTTTATGGATAAGTGAGATTACAGTTTCATCCTGTACAAGTTCATCAAAACAGCCAAACTTATGAATTACATCATTACCCTTCAAAAGAGCCTGTCCGTCCATTCTCTCTGGAGTTGCCGTAAGACCAAGAACTCGAACAGGCTTAATCAAATCAACAAGTTTTTTAGTTTGCTCAAGTCCGATATGAACTTCATCAAAAATTAAAACTGTATTTTCTGTAACTTTATCATACTGACTGCGAAGAGAATCTTTAGAAGCAATAATGCACTTTTTACCAGTAAGCTTTGTTTTATCACTCCAAATGATGTCTGCTTCTTCAAACTGTTTATCAGCCTGTTTAATCAGTTCAAGACGTGGAACAACAAAAACAACATTAAAACCTTTCTGATTCAACTTCTGGATAATTGCAGAAGCAATGACCGTTTTTCCAGCTCCTGTAGGAAGACATACAATCTGGTCTTTATTTGAGGAAAGGATTTTATTTACTGTTTTTTCTTGATAATCTCTTAGGTCCATAGTCTATTCTCCAACATTTTAATTAGCGCCAATTGGCGCTAATTAACTATTCAATTTACTCTCTCCGGTTAAAAAAACAGAAATCTTTAATTTTATTCTCTCAAATTTTGAAAGAGGCTTTTTTACAGGACATCTAAAATCGTTCCCGAAAACATACCTGTCAATTTCCCGGCAATAATTAAAATTATGATTAAAAGATTCTGTATAAAAATATCTGCATTCTTTACAATCCATCTGAATTATCCTTTTTTAATTAGCGCCAAATGGCGCTAATTAATTCTTTTATTTACTCTATGAAACTAAAAAATATAATCCTTATTTTTCCAGTTCACTTTCATCCACAAGTTCTTCAATAACATAACGGCTGAAAGATTTTTTCTTTTCGGCAGCCTGTCTTTTGAGAATTCCAATTTCTTTTTCAGTCCCGCTTATAGAAACAGTCTTAAAGATTTTTCTATTCGGATTTGGTTCCGTGAGAGGTTTTCTTCCGGCACCTTCACGTTTTCCGCCCCAGGAATTTTTCTCTTTTTCACTCATAACTCATTTATATATCAATCATTAAAATAAATCAAGTTGAAAAATAGTAAGTAAATTTAATCAAGATTTTCACAATATTGTATGGTATCAACAGTATGTCCAAAATGATACCCACAAAATGTGGCTGTACCGATATAAGTCATTGTATAGCAATGAGTTACGACCAAAAGGTATCACTTTCTTTATCTTGCCTATCGGACAAATAAGATAGCTCAATGGTATCTTCAAAAAATTAGACCTTATATGCAGAATTTATTACCTGCATATAAAGAATTAGCGCCAATTGGCGCTAAAAAGAATTGAATTTGATTATTCAGAAAAGAATAACTAACCAAAGTGCAATTAGCGCCATTTGGCGCTAATTAAAAAAAGAAGCAGAAGCATTTTTCTTAATCAGAAATACTCCAGCCTGAAGTTTTTATTTTCTTTGCAGCGGTCGGGCTGTTCTCAAAAACAATTTCTCTTTCGTTTTCTATTTTTTCAGAAGACTGGATTTTGCTTTCAAAAAACAGTTTTGAATTTATATTTTTCCAGTATTCAGCTGTGTTATCATCTTTCAATTCAACAGGAATAAAAGGTTCTTTTTTCCTAGAAAAAATTTTGTCTCTAAAACTGATTTTCTGTTTTTGGTAAAGTCCAAGTTCAACAGCTCGGCTCATAAAACTTTCGTACAGCGCTTCATCAAAAAACATTGATTTTTCAACACTCTTAATACATCTGAAATCACATCTTTTGATTGCGTAAAGTGCAGCTTCCTTCTGGCTCTTCCCAGGAAGTAACTGACAGATTCCGCCGTCTTCTGATTGCATAAAGTTTTTATCAAAAGCGTTATTGTGGTCAAAAAGAGGGTGCATCGCTATCAACTTTCCATTCTGATTATTCATATAAAATCCCCAGTTACCACCGTGACGGTCACTGTTAGAAATTAAATAATCAACAACAATCGTCTTGTAAAAAAGTTCCGAATCAATTTTCTTTGCAAGGTCTGTAAGATTTAAGCCATTTCTATTTGCCCAAATATCAGCTTCAACAGAATCTACAAGACTTGTGTTTTTAAGATTCATGTTTTCACATTTGCAAACCGTGAGACCTTCTTTCTGTGTAAGTTCATACTTAACGTGCGGAACATTAAAACAGTCCAGAATATTACTTGCCAGAACCTCACGTTCACATTCGTTTCCACCAGAAGAATTTGCCTTATACAAATAGAGTTTACCGTTTTCACAATACCAGGCCTTAGCGTAAGCTCCCTGTCCTGTAAGTTCAGGTGTTTGAATTTTTCCTTTGATTTTTACAGAACTTCCAAAAAGACCTATCTGCTGCAAGGATTCATTCAAGGGGCTTGAAAATAAATTTACTTCATTCCATTTGTCTTTTTCATTTTCTGTAATCCAATAAGAATCAGCTGCTGACAAAGCCTTACAGTCCACCATTGCCTTAAATCGACTTTCAAAATCATTTCCTTGTTTTATTCCAAGTTGATTCATAATGTATTTAGCATTTTCACGGCGGACACTGATTGAACGATTTGTAAAAAAACTTGCCATAAGTTCTTTGTTATCAAACCAGACATTTACATCTGAAACATCTCTCGTATCTTTAAGTCTGTCACGCAAAGTGAAGGGCAAGAGTTCAGGATAAAAAATTTCATAGTAATTTTTTGAAAAATCAAATTTCAAAACGTTTATATCTTCAAGTTTTAAATAAATCATCCTGTCATTCCTTAAAAGAAATCATTGTTTTAATTTTAACATAAATCAGCGCCATTTGGCGCTAATTACTTCAGTAGGATTCAAAAGCAGATTTTTCATCAAATTTTTTTTTAGAAAAGGTTATCAGTGCCTCTTGGCACTAAAAAGAATCTGCGTCATCACGCAAGGGGAATTGTTACAAGGCTGGCTAATTAGCGCCAAATGGCGCTAATTAAATTTCAGAATCAATCTTAACGACCGTATTCAAAATCTCTATCTCTGGAAATCTTTCTCACGAAATCATTTCCTTCAAGAATATTTTTTATCTTATTCATCTCTAAAGGTAGGTTTTCAGTAGACCTGAAAATATTTTTTATCGCATAACTTTTCCCATCGGGAACTCTTTCATAAATCTCAAATGAATCTGCTACCCTTGAATCGTAAACTTCCTTTATCGTTGCCGGAAGTTGACTTACTACAAGATCATGATGCGCCTTGTCTACGGCTCTTGCTAAAACTGGAGTTGAGTTCAGCATTTTCTCATAACGTTCCTGACAAGCCTGCCAACTTAATGTTTTATTACAAATTAAAATTTTTACTCCAGCTCTATAACCAGCATCTTTCAAATTTTTAAGAGTATTAAGCGGAACTGTTGATGTCCTAAACGTCCCCTCAATCACAACGTTAAATTTTTCTTGCAATGCTTTTTTAATCAATAACTCGGTCATTTTTCCAGAAAACTTTGCGGTATACTGAGCAGCCTCTTCTTTGTAAAGTTTTCGGATTATTTCAAAGTAAGGATGATAAGGTCTAAAATCATCGCCAGAAATTGACAACATATTCCGATTCAATTTTTCCATTATCTTCGATGTTAAAAAAGATTTTCCAGCTCCGGGTTGACCTCCAAGAACAAAACCAAGAGGTTCAACCTGTCCAGGCCTCAAAAAACCATCGTCTTGTGTTAAATCATTCCAAACAACTTAAAATAAATTTCTGAAATCTTGTTCCGAACAATTAAGTGAATTCTTTTCAAAAATCATACAACTTCAAAAGCCTTTATCGTATCTTTAGTTTTTTCAAAATCAATTTTATCAAAGTCAGTACAGAGAAGATTCCTTTTCAGAACTGCCAATGATTTTACATTTTTAGAAATTAATTTCTCATCATATTTTTTATGTAAATTCGCAAGAGAATACGAAACCATTTCTAAAAGAACATCTTTTTCCATCAGTGTAGCCATACTTGCCTCCTAAACTAAATCTACAGTCAAACTTTTTTTGCTGTCAAGTGAAAATTAACAACCACTTTATTGTTTTAATTAGCGCCAAATGGCGCTAATTTCAAAAGTGTAATTTAAATTATAAATTGCAAAAATTATTGACAATGAAAATGCTTAGCGATATAAAATAATTACCACACGATTAAGGATTATTTTTGCTCATATTAACTGAAAAACCTTCGGTTGCTCAGTCTTTTGGTGTAGCACTTTCTGTTCCCTACAATAAATCACTCGGATATTATTCAAACAATCAGATTGAAATTACAAACTGCGTAGGTCATCTCTACGAACTTGCAAAACCTGAAGATTATGACGAATTATACAAACACTGGGACTTTGCCCTTCTTCCAATAATCCCGGAAAAGTGGCTCTATAAAAGAAACGAAAGCAATATTTCTCAAACAAAAAAAGTAACGGCTCTTTTAAGGAAACATCAGAAAGATAAAATCATCATCGCCACTGACGCTGACCGGGAAGGGGAAGTCATCGCAAGAATCGTTTTTGACCAGTCTGGCCTTACAGACATTTCTAACTGCTGGCGGTTCTGGGTATCAGAAGCGCTTACTCCTGAAATCATCAAAAAAGGCCTCACTGAATTAAAACCATGGAAAGAATACAACACACTCGCTAAAAGAGGCTTTGCCCGACAGCATGCAGACTGGCTTGTAGGCATGAACCTTACCCCTTACGAAACTTTGCTTGCAGGCCACAAAATTACACTTCCGGTGGGGCGCGTGCAAACTGCTATTCTTGCTGCTATTGCACAACGAAACAATGAAGTAAAAAACTTTGTCCCGACACCTTATTATCAATGTATTGCACATATAAAAGACAATAACGGAAATAAAGCTGAAGCTCTGCTTTTTAATCCGCAGAATAAAAAATACTTTTTCCCGGAACTAAATTACTACATAAACAAAGCTCACACATTCAGCGAAACTGACAAAACAATTTCTGTAAAAACTGAAATAAAAAGAAAGTCCTTAAATCCGCCAAAACTGCTTTCTCTTACAGAACTTCAGAAAATCGCTGCAAAGGAATATGACTATTCTTCAAGCAAAACTCTTGAACTTGCTCAATCTCTTTACGAAAAGCATAAATGCCTTTCTTATCCTAGAACACCGTCTTCTGTTTTAGGCGATGATGACGTTGCCTTGTTCAAAGAAAAATTTGAACTTCTTAAAGATATTTTTCCTCAGTCAAAATACTGTAATCTCTCTCTCATCAGTAAGGAAAACAAACACATCTTCAATTCTAAAAAACTTGATTCTCACCATGCCTTAATTCCGCTTGCAAAATTACCAGACGGCGTTACTCAAGCTGAAAAAAACATCTATAACA
>CAVHTI010000104.1:0-7177 GCA_963638805.1 Anaerobutyricum sp. | reverse complement strand
GAACAGTTCCCTTATCAATAGATTTAATAACACTTTTTGTAAAATCCTGGTTAAACCAATCATCATCATAAGTGTTATCAAAATAAACTGATGTATTGTAAATAGCCTCAGCCATATTTCCATAAAAAATCTTAAGCATACTCAAATCCCAAATTATTATGATGTTACTGTGAATTGCCAGCCGCAAAAAGCATCCTCTGCAGGCATCTCTGGAAAATCATTTTCAATGATTTTCCAGAGATGCCCTTAATAATAATATTTATTTTAAAAAACTAAAACCTGGATTTTCCCCCCTCCCTCCACACGTTTTCTCCCAAATGGAAATTTTTTGAGCCTGAAAAGATATATTAATCAAAAAAATATTGTCTTGAAAAACAAACAATTATAAAATTAAGTCATAAATTAAATAACTGATTAAATCATTAGCAAAAAAAAGGAGTCGTATATGAAAAAAACATACAAAATTGAAGTTGATTGTGCAAACTGCGCTCAGAAAATGGAAGATGCCACGAAAAAAACTCCAGGCGTCGTAAATGCTGTCGTAAATTTCATGACTCAGAAAATGGAAGTTGAATTTGCCGAAGGCTCTGATGAAAAAACTGTTATGAAAGCCGTCCTTAAAAACTGCAGAAAAGTAGAAGATGACTGCGAAATTGAATTTTAATCCACTCTAAATTGCATTACCACCGGAAAATTCAAAATCATCAGAAAACTTTTTCCAGGGAGAATTATTATGACCAAAAAACTTAAAAAAATGCTCAAGCGAATTATCGCTGCATCTGTGCTTTTTATCGTGATTAATGCAGGTTCTGTGATTTACAAAAAAATTACCGGGAACGCTTTTAATGAACTGGCGTTTGGAATCCCGCTTCTTGTGCTTTCGGTCATAAATTATCTTGTTATTGGCTATGATATTCTAAAAAAAGCCGGAAAAGGAATTATTCACGGTCAGATTTTTGATGAAAATTTCTTGATGGCGGTCGCTTCGCTCGGAGCTTTTGCCCTGGCAATTTATGAAAAATCTGGTGATTATAACGAAGCCGTTGCCGTAATGCTTTTTTATCAGGTTGGGGAATTTTTCCAGAGTGCCGCAGTCGGAAAAAGCCGGAAAAATATCACTGAACTTATGGATATCCGCCCTGATTACGCGAATATTGAAAAAGACGGTAAATTGATTCAGGTAAATCCTGATGAAGTGGAAACCGGCAGCATTATCGTCGTTCAGCCTGGCGAAAAAGTTCCGCTTGATGGCGAAGTCATAGAAGGCAAAGCAAGTCTTAACACAAGTGCCCTTACCGGCGAAAGTCAACCGCGCGAAGTTTCAGCCGGCGACCAGATTATCAGCGGATGCGTAAATCTTTCGGGACTTCTTAAAATCAAAACCACAAAAGCATTTGGCGAGTCCACTGTTTCTAAAATTCTTGAACTTGTTGAAAATTCCACTTCACGAAAATCAAAATCAGAAGCATTTATTTCAAAATTTGCCAGAATTTACACTCCTTGTGTTTGTGCAAGCGCCCTGGTTCTTGCGATTTTACCGCCGCTTGTCAGTCTGATTTTCCTAAAAATAAATCCTGAGTGGGCAAAATGGATTCACCGCGCACTCACCTTCCTTGTAATTTCTTGTCCTTGCGCACTTGTAATCAGCATTCCTTTGAGTTTTTTTGCCGGAATAGGAGGAGCAAGTCACGAAGGAATCCTCGTAAAAGGTTCAAACTATCTGGAAACTCTTTCAAAAGTCAACATTGTAGTTTTTGATAAAACCGGCACTTTGACGGAAGGTGTCTTTGAAGTTGATGTTATGCACAATCATGATTGCGCGGAAATTGCCGAAGAGGAACGTTTAAAACTAATTGAATACGCGGCCCTTGCAGAAAGTTCTTCCAATCATCCGATTAGCAAAAGTCTGCAAAAAGCTTACGGTAAGGAAATTGACCGCACCAGAGTCACGGAAGTTGAAGAAATATCGGGTAACGGCATTAAGGCGAAGGTTGACGGAATTTCTGTTGCCTGTGGAAATTCAAAACTGATGCAAAAGATGGAACTTGATGTTCAACCGTGCAAATGCACCGGAACTGTAATTCACGTTGCGATTGACGGAAAATATGCCGGCCACATCATAATTTCTGATAAAATCAAGAAAAATTCCCCGCAGGCAATTACTTCCCTCAAGAAAAATGGCATTTCAAAGACCATCATGCTGACTGGTGATTCTAAAAAAGTTGCCGACCAGGTTGCCGCGGAACTCAAAATTGATGAAGTTTACAGTGAACTTTTGCCGGCCGACAAAGTTTCGCACGTAGAAGATTTTATAAATCAGAAAAAAATGAACGAAAAACTGGCCTTTGTTGGCGACGGAATTAACGACGCACCGGTACTTTCGCGTTCAGACATTGGAATTGCCATGGGCGCAATGGGCAGTGACGCCGCAATAGAGGCCGCCGACGTTGTTCTTATGGACGACGACCCGCTCAAAATTGCAAAAGCAATTAAAATTTCAAAAAAATGCCTGAAAATTGTTTACGAAAACATTGTTTTTGCGCTCGGAGTAAAATTCGCCTGTCTGATTTTGGGCACTCTTGGAATTGCAAATATGTGGATTGCGATTTTTGCAGATGTTGGAGTTATGATTCTTGCAATCTTGAACGCCATCCGTGCATTAAACGTAAAAAAACTGTAAAATCGCGGTATGAATTATGATTCTGTGATTTTGGACATTGACGGCACAATCTGGAATACAACGCCAATTGTCGCCGTTTCCTGGAATAATGCGATTAAAAATCTTGGACTTAATGTAAAAAACGTGACTGCGGAAATCCTGCAAAAAGAATTTGGCAAAACCATGGATATAATTGCGCGTGACTTGTGGCCGGAACTTTCCGGTCCTGACCGCGACAATCTTCTTGAAACCTGTTGTAAAAATGAGCAGGCGGACCTTATCAAAAATCAAAAAGACATTACCTACCCCGATGTTATAAAAACGGTCAGAGAACTTTCTTCAAAAATTGATTTTTATGTCGTTTCCAACTGCCATGCTGGCTATATTGAACTTATGCTTGATAAAACTGATTTGAAAACTTGTGTAAAAGATTTTGTATGCTTTGGCGACAATGGTTTTTCAAAGGCGGAAAATATAAAACTGATAGTTCAGCGCAATCATCTGAAAAATCCCGTTTACGTTGGCGACACTCAGGGTGACTGTGATTCATGCGTTCTGGCGAATGTTCCTTTTATCTGGGCAAGTTACGGTTTTGGAACGGCGGATAAATTCACTCATAAAATTGAAAATTTTGCACAAATCAAGGATATTTTGCAAAAAAAATTGTAAATATTAACTTTTCGCGCTATAAATTAATTTATGGAAAATGATTTTTGTGAAGATTTTGAAGTTTTAAATTATTTTGAAGATTCTTATCAGGAATACTGGCGCCAGCAAATGCTAAGAACTGACTGGCCGGACGCAAAAACTCTCGTGAAAATTCTTGAAGATGGGACTTTTTTTGAAAAATTCGGAGAAAATGCAAAACTCCTGCTGCTTGCCGACGGTGAAACGCTGATTTCTTATTGTGCGGCCACTTCTGATGGCGAAGTAAAATTTCTTTTCACTTTCCCGTCTTACCGAGGCAAAGGCTGCGCAAAAAAACTTTTAGAATCGTTGTAAATCTCCAAAAACGTTAAAAAAATTGCGGTAAACCGAAGACTTTCGTTCAATTCTGCAAATTTACTTTTGTGAGTTAAGATTCATATCCTGGACTTCGGCTTTCCAGTCCGCAACAAGTCTTTCCGGTTCTAATGGCACGGCATCACGCCCCCAACCCAAAACCCAGCGCAAAATCGGGGCATACTGATTGTTATCAAACTGAATTATCGTGCCTTCTTCCGTCTGCTGCTTTCCCGGATTAGCACCCCAAACCCGCTCGCTTGCAAAAGTTTCGGCATAACTTCCCTTTTTTAAAAGAATTCTGTAAGTAAGCATTTTTCCGTCAGGGTCACGGTAACAACCAAAAGTTCCCGGTGTCTGATTGTAATAATCAAAATCTTCCGGAAGTTTAAATTTTTGAGAGTCCTTTCTGATTGTCACAGATTTTATGCGCGAAAGATTAAATTGTTTTCTTTTTTTATCTTTTAGTGAATACGCCCACAAATCCCAGATTCCGTTATCAAAAATCAGCTGATAAGGTTCAAGACCGTAAGTTACACAGTCTTTACTGCCGGCTTTCTTGTAAGAAATCACAATCGGATAGTTAATTTCCATTGCGTGATAAATATCATTCCAGACTGAAGGCAAAACTTCACTTGACGGCGCTCCAAGAAAAATCACCCGCGAGGCAATTCCTTCTTTACCGGAAAATTTTGCGGTCAGGGCATCGGATTTTTGAACTTCATCATAAAAATGATTTTGGTTAAAATTTTTAGAATCCTTTTTTTCTTCAGTTTCTTTTACAAGCTCAGAAAGCTGATCAACAATTGTCTTGGCATCATCATAAACCGGCGTGCCTTTTATGCTTTCCATCAGATTTTGCAAAACGTTGATTGCTTTTAAATTTCCAGAACTTATAACGCCCGCCGGAATCATCAAAGCTTCTTTTGAAGAATAAAAATATCGGGAATTTTCATCTTTTACGAGTGGCGCAATCTTCTTTAAAGTTTCAATTCTGCGGTAAACCGTCGCCTGACTAATATCAGTTGCCCCCGCCGCCTGCAATTCTTCCTGAATTTGCTTTACAGTCAACCGCCGGCCGGAAGAAAACAACTGATCAAGATAATTTAACTGCTCATTATGACGGATAACGTTGCTGCCATCACCCAATTTTTTCTGATTTTCCATCTTTCAAAACCGCCCAAGTTTTAAATTATAAATCAGAAATTGCTTTTTTTAATCATTTTCTTCCGAAAGTTTTGATCTTCTGTTATCCGCAATGCTGATTCCGCTGTAAACCGCACCACACACTACCGCACAGGCAATCGCTTCGCAAAGTTCACTCGCAATTCCAACACCAACCACGGCAAGATAACCAAGCCCAGACATCCCGATTGAATCAAGAGCCGCACGCATATCAGCACCCTTAAAAATAAAAATGCAGCCGTAAACTAAAAGCGTATGACAGAAAGTTGCAATAAAACCGGTAAACACCGCTGCAACCGGTCGCGGAAATCCCGGAATTGCGGTAATCAACTTCCAGACTAGCCACGCGATTAGTGCAAAAATCATTCTTGGCAAAACAGAACACAAAGGATTTACAAACAAAGGATCAAGAACGCCCGTCGGAGCCATCGCAGCCTTAATCAAAGACATTAGACCAAACATAAAACCCGCGAAAATTCCTTCTGGAAGTCCCACAATAATTGCAACAAGTGCAACCGGAATTGGCAAAAGCGTAATGGAAATCACCGGACTAAAAGCAATAAACCCAAGGTTTGTAAAAGTCATAACAATAATAAGTGCCGAAAAAGCACCCGTAAGTACAAGTTTCTGAACAAGAGACATATTTTTTGTAGAATTCATAATTTTCCTAAAATAAAGTTGCTAAATATTCATTTCAATGGCACGTTTTACGCCAAGCAAAACAAGTTCCGGGCAAATTTCATCAAAAATTCCGTAATCAGAAAATAATTTTGCAAAACCGCCGGTGCCAAGAATAAAAGTATTTTCGCCATGAAAAATATTTTTTTTGTAAAGATAAATCAATTCCTTCAAAGAACCCGCCGTACCGTAGAAAATTCCCGCCTGAATTGCCTCTGTCGTAGTCGTTCCGCACAAATGTTCAGGCTTTGCAATTTCAACCGACGGCAATTTTGCAGTCCCGTTTGCAAGCGCTTCCACAGAAATTTTCAGTCCCGGAAGAATTGAACCGCTCAAAAATTCATTGTTTTTTGTGACAAGTTCCAAAGTCGTGGCCGTTCCCAAATCAACAATAATCATATTTATTCCAGGATGAAGCGAAATTGCACCCATCGCAGCCGCAATCAAATCAGCACCAATTTCCCGCGGATTTGAATATTTTAGTTTCAGGCCAGTTTTAATTCCCGCCTGAATAAAAAGCAAATCCCTGTCAAAATATTTTTTTATGGCACTCGAAAGCGAATAATTTATGGCCGGAACAACACTGCAAGCACCGACACGCTCAATTTTTTTCCAGTCAAAACCGTTTTCCTTCAAAACCGAACGCAAAAAAATCCCAAGCTCATCAGAACTCAAATCCCTTACCGTCGTTTTCCTGAATTGAAAAACAAGTTTATCACAATCAAATAAGCCACCAGTTAATTGAGAATTTCCAACATCAATGGTTAAAGTCATAAAAACTCCAAAAAAAAAGATTAAAAGAAAGTTAAATAAAGATTTAAGTCTGAATCATAGTACCTGTCCTCCGTGGATCAAGTCTTAAGAAAGGCTTTTAGTTTCGTAAATCGTCGTCAAAAAGATCGCCGTTCACGCTCACAAATATAAACTTATTGCCGTTTTCAATCAACAGTTTTTAAATTATACGGGCGCTGCCTCCGCTACGCTCCGGCCCGGGCTTTTGCGGTATAAAAATGCCCGAACATTCCAGAAAATTTTAATTTTTTCGCACCCCAAAACAAAAAACGGACAGAAAATTCCGGGCATTTTTTCCGTCCAGCCACGCTGCGCGTGTCCGTCCCGCTTACGCGGCTAGCAATCCCTAGCGCAAATTACATATCTAAACTACACTCTTTTTCTTCCGGCACAAAAAAACTACCCACGTCCACATGCTCTGTTTCAAGAAGTTTCACCTTTCTGTCAATTCCGCCCGCGTAACCGGTAAGATTTCCATTTGTACCGACCACACGGTGACAGGGAATTATAATGGAAATCGGATTATGCCCAACCGCACCGCCGACAGCCTGGGCCGACATTCGCGAAAGTTTTTTCATTTTTGCGATTTGATTTGCAATCTGACCGTATGTTACCGTTTTTCCGTATGGAATCTGCAATAAAATCTGCCACACAGCCTTTCTAAACTCTGAGCCGGCCGGATTAAGTGGCGGAGTAAAATCCGGTTCACGACCAGAAAAATAAATATCCAGCCAGCGACGAGCCTCTGTAAGAATCTCGGTCTCCTGCAAAATATGCTCGCGCGGAAGTGTGGAAGCAAAATATTTTTGATCTTCAAACCAAAGGCCAGTAAGACCTGCATCATCGGCGGAAAGTAAAACG
>CAVHTI010000103.1:0-7302 GCA_963638805.1 Anaerobutyricum sp. | reverse complement strand
GCTGAGCTGAACCAATCAATTTTCCGTTCAATTCAGGAATTACAAGACCGATAGCTTTTGCAGCACCAGTTGAGTTTGGAACGATGTTTGCAGCACCTGCACGTGCACGGCGGAGGTCACCCTTGCGATGTGGACCATCAAGAATCATCTGGTCGCCAGTGTAAGCGTGGATTGTTGACATAATACCAGACTGGATTGGAGCAAAGTCATTCAAAGCTTTAGCCATTGGAGCGAGACAGTTTGTTGTACAA
Source organism: Anaerobutyricum sp. (assembly GCA_963638805.1). Taxonomy (GTDB): domain Bacteria; phylum Spirochaetota; class Spirochaetia; order Treponematales; family Treponemataceae; genus Treponema_D. The sequence goes on along the minus strand of CAVHTI010000103.1, from coordinate 7,051 downwards.
GAAGCTGCAGAAATGATGTTATCGTTCTTTGTCAAAGTTTTGTGGTTTACATTGTAAACGATTGTTGGGAGGTCGTTTCCAGCAGGAGCTGAAATTACAACTTTACGAGCACCAGCAGTGATATGAGCCTGTGCCTTTTCTTTTGAAGTGTAGAAACCTGTACATTCAAGAACAACGTCTACTTTGAGTTCTCCCCATGGGCAGTTTACAGCATCTTTTTCTGCGTAAATCTTAAGAACTTTTCCGTCTACTGTGATTGTACCAGCTTCATCATCAGCTGAAACTGTGTGAAGATTTTCACCGATTTTTCCACAATATCCGCCCTGAGCTGTATCGTATTTAAGAAGGTGAGCAAGCATTGAAGGCTTTGTCAGATCGTTGATAGCAACAACTTCGTATCCTTTTGCGCCAAACATCTGGCGGAAAGCCAATCGACCAATACGGCCGAAACCATTAATAGCAACTTTTACATCTGCCATTTGATATCTCCTAAAAATTTGTAAAATATTCTACAAGTTAAAATAATGAATTTTGAATCATTAGTCTACAAAAATTTTGTTATGTATCCGGGCGCATCTTGCTAAAGCAAGACCAGGCTTTCCGCAATTCCGGCATTCGCCTCCAAAATCCTCAGAGGCTGTCTAATATGTTCGTTCCAAAAAGTCAACAGATGCTGAAACAACTTCAGCATGACACATTGGCATTTTTCAGTATGACGTGACTTTTTAGACAGCATCTTCCGGGTTTCCGCTTCGCGGTTGCTACAATCCTTTGCGCGCAGAGCCAGACCGTTTATTTATGAGACCCTCTATTGCAATTTATGTTCATCTTTCAGTTCAATTGTGTTTTTGTGTTTTCCTTCCGTTTCAAAAATTACAATTGAATTCTGGCCCTTGTGCAGTAGTGGCCCCGGAATATAAAGTCTTTTCTGCGGTCCTTTATCCCAAAATCGCCCGATATTAAAGCCGTTAACAAAAGCGCAGCCCTTGCCCCAGCCTGTAAAATCAAGGAAGGTATCGCCGGTTTCTTCAATATCAAAAGTAAATTTTGTAAAAGACGGTTCTTCCTTGTTAATTTTTGTTTTCTGGTCTTTATTTTCGTCCAGAAGGGAATCAATTTTTGCAAACTGATTTTTATCAAGCGGAAGATTAAAAATCTGCCACCCAAATTTTCTATGCCCGTTAATTTTTACTCCTTTTTGAATTCCTTTTTTCTGTTCTTCAAGATAGTGCGCAAAATTTACCCGGCCCATATTTTCTACAAGAAAATCAAGATTAGAATTGCCTTTGATTGAAGCAAAAACCTTTTTTGTAGTTTCTTTATCATAAAGCGTGTAAAGATGGCTGCCTTCCGAATAAACCTGAACTCTGTCGGAAGCCTGTTCAATTTCTATGTCAAAAGTTTTTTCCCAGTCAGAAAGTTTTGTGCGGTACAAAATATAACCGTAATTCTGACCGGTTTCTTCCATGCTGACCGGATATTCATATTCCATTCCACTGGAAATTTTGTCCAGATTCTGCCACAAGCCAACTGAACTTTCCGCATTTAAAACACCATAGGCAATGCGTTTAATTGGCGTTGAAAACTGCACTGCCGGAACTTCCTGATATTTTTCTATGATTTCTTTAAAAGCACGATATTTTGGAGTAATCAGGCCATCTTCAGAAAGCGGAGCGTCATAATCATAACTGGTCGTGTCCGGAGTAAGTTTTTTGTAATAATTGGAACCGTTCATAAAACCAAAATTTGTTCCGCCGTGGAACATATAAATGTTCACGTTGTGTTTTTTAACAAGATAGTCAAAGTCCAGTTTGTTGATTTTTAGTGGCGAAGTTTTATGTTTTCTGTTTCCCCAGGCGTCAAACCAGCCGGCCCAGAATTCCATGCACATCATTGGCTTTTTTTTTGGCATTTGTTTTTTGATTAAATCAAACTGAATTTTTGCCGCGCTGCCAAAATTGGCGGTAGGAAGCGCTTCTTCTATCTGGCCGCATTTAAATGCATTGCCCCACGGGCCATCAGAAGTTACAAACGGCACTGTAACGCCAAGACTTCGCATTAAATTTGCAAGATATTTTAAGTAAAGTTTATTATTTCCGTAGTAACCGTATTCATTTTCTACCTGAAAAAGAATAATGTTTCCGCCGTGGTCAATCTGATGAGGAACAAGGCGCGGAATAAGTTCGCCAAAGTAACGGTTTACATATTCAATGTACGGTGAATACATACAGCGCAGTTTCATTCCCGGTTCTGCCAAAAGCCATGCCGGAAGTCCGCCTAATTCCCATTCTGAACAGATATAAGGCCCCGGACGGCAGATTACATAAAGTCCTAATTCCTGTGCAATGGAAATGAATTTTTCAAAATCTGCCATTCCATCCCACACAAACTGACCTTTGTTTTCTTCGTGAACGTTCCATGCAATGTAAGTTTCTACAGTGTTGCATCCCATTGCCTTTAATTTTTCAAGGCGGTCGCGCCAGTATTCTGGAACAATTCTAAAATAATGCATTGCTCCGGAAATGATTTTAAAAGGCTTACCGTTTAATTCAAAAGTTTCGTTAATTTCAAAAGTATTCATAGCGGGAATTATAGCACAAAAAAGTGACAGCCATGTGCCATAAATTTTATTTTTTACGAAAAAGCAGCGCCGAGCGTGAAGCAACCGCGCAAGCGGGCCACCGCAAAGCGAAGCGCCATTGTTCTGGCGCGTAGCAGCGGGGCTGAGGGTTACCGAATTGCGTAAGGCGAGTGGTACGAAATACTGCGCCAAGATAAAAATTCATGTTATAATGGAAGAATGAAAAGACCTGACTGGCTTAAAACTGCCGTTTTTTACGAAATTTATCCACAAAGTTTTATGGATAGCAATGGCGATGGAACTGGTGATTTTAGAGGGATAATTTCTAAACTGGACTACATTGCGGCACTTGGTTGCAACGCAATCTGGATGAATCCGTGCTTTGATTCTCCGTTTGGCGACGCCGGTTATGATGTGCGCGATTATTACAAAACTGCCGAACGTTACGGTTCTAATGACGATTTAATTGAACTTTTTGCTGAAGTTCACAAACGAAATATGCACATTCTTCTTGATCTGGTGCCGGGTCATACTTCTGTTGAGCACAAATGGTTTAAAGAAAGCCTGAAAGCTGAAAAAAATGAATTTACGGACCGTTATATCTGGACTGATTCTGTGTGGAAGGACATTAAAGGCTATGGTTCTTTAAAAGGAATTTCTGACAGGGACGGCGTTTGTGCCGTGAACTTCTTTAGTCATCAGCCGGCACTGAATTATGGTTTTTATAAACCTGCAGAAACTTGGCAGCAACCGATGGACGCTCCAGGTCCTGCTGCAACTTTAAACGCGATGATGGACGTTATGCGTTTTTGGCTTAAGGCGGGCGCTGACGGTTTTAGAGTTGATATGGCAGGTTCCCTTGTAAAAAATGACGAAAACGGCAAAGGAACTATTGCTTTGTGGAAAAAAGTGCGGAATTTTCTGGACAAAGAATTTCCAGACGCTGCAATGGTAAGTGAATGGGGCGAACCTGATAAATCTTTGCAGGGCGGTTTTCATATGGACTTTCTGCTGCACTTTGGGCCGTCGCATTACAATGATTTATTCAGATGTGAAAATCCTTATTTTGGAAAAAATGGAAAAGGAAATATCAAAGATTTTGTTAAATACTACAAAATGATTGATTCAAAGCGCAAAACTGAAAATGAAGAAGGTTTAATTTGCATTCCGTCGGGAAACCATGATATGGGACGACTTTCGCAATGCCTTGCAACTCCCGAAGAACAAAAACTTGCCTTTGCATTTTTACTTACAATGCCGGGTGCTCCGTTTATTTATTATGGAGACGAAATTGGAATGCGTTACGTAAATAATCTTGTTTCTAAAGAAGGCGGATACGGCAGGACTGGTTCAAGAACTCCAATGCAGTGGGATAATTCAAAAAATTTTGGATTTAGTACTGCGGAGGCGGAAAAACTTTACATTCCACAGGACAGCGAAAAAGGCGCGCCGGATGTAAAATCTGCAATGGAAGATAAAAATTCTTTGTGGAATGAAATTAATAAACTCATAAAATTAAGACTTTCTGTTGAACAACTTGGAAATACTGCCGAAATTAAATTTATCAAGACAGGTTCTGAACTTGTTTACAAAAGATTCGTAAAAAATCACGAAAACGAAGCCGTGACTGTGAGTCTTTGCCCCGCAAAAAGCAGCGCAAAAATTACGGACGCTAAAGGCAAAATCATTTACGAAACAGGAATTCAATTTTAGAATAAAAACGGTGGGAAAATAATGGCAGCATCAGCAAATTTAAGTGCAATAATCAGACATTACGCAGAAAAACAGAATTCAGCATTTATTGATTACAAGGAATTTTGCATTTATATCAAAAAATATGCGGAACGACACGTTGAAGAAGTCGCCGAACTTGTAAAATATCTTGGCGAACCTTCTCAAATTGTTTCTGCAGAATTACAGGGATTATTAGAAAAACACCTTGTTGCCATTACGACGGTAAATAATAAAAAAACAATCGTTGCAATAACTTATCTTTCCGTAAAATATGCAAATCAGTATAAAGAAATTAAAAATTCGGAGCAGATTCCCTATCCTCTTCTTTCTGATTTGCCAAAAAATTTTCCGCTGACGGCAATTGAAAATAAACAGGCAGACACTTATATTCCGCAGGCTCTGAAAGAACAGAATCTTAAGTCCCCGCTTTTGTACGTTCTGGAATTTTCAAAAGAAATTCCTTCAATAATTTTGCCGGCCTGCGTTCCCGTTTCGCTTTTGATTGAAAGTGCCCAGATAAAAATCCGCCGACTTTTAAAAAAGGAACAATATCACGACTTTATTTTTAAAAAACTGAGAAGCACAAATCAACAGAAAGAACTTTCAATCCAGACTTTTTTTTCTAATTTTATTGATTCACACAGCATGCTCTTCTTTGATTTTACTCAGGATGACACTTATTATTTGTGGAATCAGACGCTTTATTACATTCGCCAGGACATTGAAAAAGTTCAGGATAAAACCACAGAAGATATTAATATTTTGCAGGCAGCACGAATTTCAGAAATTCATTCAGTTTGCCTGAAACAAAAATTCCAGGAACAGCAAAAACGCAAAGAAGCACTCAAAGAACTTGAAAAAGCATTTGATAAACCTCCGTATTTTTATTCAATGCCGCAGATTTTAAAATTTCAGGATAAAAGTGGCCGACCTTTGTACGGTTTTTATTCAGAAAATGATTTGAAAAAATTTCTTTCTGCCCTTTCAAGCGACGGTTCCGAAAATGAACTTCCTACCCTTTTGGTTTTTAAAGTTGAATCTGGAACGCGTTATTATGTTTACAAAAAAAATGTAATTCAGGTTGTGCTAAGACTTTGCAACGAAACACACGACACAATTGAAAGCGAACTTGAAAATAAATGGCTCAAAGTCCTTTCAAATTACGAAAAACTCCCGGAAATGACAAATCAACAGGCGTTTGAAAGAGTGTTGGAAAATATGGTGGAAGAAAAATCTCCGGTTTTGTATGCACTTTTAAATTCAAATTTTATAAATGTACTTGCAATGGAAAAAAGCATAGACAACACTTTGCAATCCGTTCAGCTTTTTGACGAAGGCCACCTTATGCCTTACAGCAAAATCCTGATGATTTCTAATTCGCGAATTCTTTCCAATGCAAAGTCCAGATTGCCGATTTTCTACACAATTCCTGTTATTTCCTGGATTATTGCACTCTTCCATTCAAAAAAATCAAAAAAGAAAAACGATACTTCAGCCGAAGAAAAAGAAGTCCACAAACATAAATCTATGGAAAAGCAGCCACAAAATAAAGCAGAGGCACTGGCACTAAAAGCGACGGAAATTACAAAAGAGTTGATTCCGGAAGGCTCAGATATTGACCGTGAATTAAATTATCTTTTGAAGCAGTGGAATAAAATGATTTCAAAAGAAGCCTACAATAACCTCACAGAAGACGTAAATTCACTAATCCGCGATTACACCCGCCAGGTTGTCAAAACAATGTCCACCGTTGCATTTACCCGCGAACGAGTTGAAAATCTTGCAAAAACCCTGGTGCGAACCCCGAACATGCAAAAAATCAACGAAGAAAAAGCCCTCACCGAATACGTCACGCTCTACATTCTGCGCCTCGTGAGCAACGCCAAAAAAATTATTTCATAAAATCATGGCGCACACGGCACTGCGGGATTCCGCTTCGGTTATTGAAATAACCTTCGCGGTTGTTCCAATCCTTTGCGCAGTGGAGGGAAGTTTTAAATTTTCGCATGGGAATTTTTTATGGGTATTAAATTAACTATTCCAGGAGTTACGGCGGATATATCTACAACAGTAGAAATTTTTTATGGGTATTAAATTTCATCAGGTGAACTTACTATAGTTCCATCTACAACAGTAGAAATTTTTTATGGGTATTAAATCTTAAATAAAAAATAAGTGGGGTCAGAATCTACAACAGTAGAAATTTTTTATGGGTATTAAATCGCCGGATGTTCCTTATCCGGAGGTTTATCTACAACAGTAGAAATTTTTTATGGGTATTAAATAAAGATGTTAATGCAGATGGAACAGCATCTACAACAGTAGAAATTTTTTATGGGTATTAAATTTTTTTATCCCATTTTTTAAAAACATTAATCTACAACAGTAGAAATTTTTTATGGGTATTAAATTAAGTTGAATATTTATAAGGGGTAACTATCTACAACAGTAGAAATTTTTTATGGGTATTAAATAGAAGGAAAAATCAGAACAATGCAAGGCATCTACAACAGTAGAAATTTTTTATGGGTATTAAATCTTATAACCTAAGTCCTGAACAACACCATCTACAACAGTAGAAATTTTTTATGGGTATTAAATATCGGAACGTAATGCGGACTGGTGCATATCTACAACAGTAGAAATTTTTTATGGGTATTAAATTATTCAAAAATAACCGTTTCTCACGGTATCTACAACAGTAGAAATTTTTTATGGGTATTAAATTATATCGGT
>CAVHTI010000102.1:0-7358 GCA_963638805.1 Anaerobutyricum sp. | reverse complement strand
TTTTTTCAACATCTTTAAGAAACTCTGACTGTGTAACAGTAGAAAGTTTTGCACCGATATTTTCATTTTTTGATATACTTTCTTCTAGACGTTCTGATTCTGGAGTTTGCGTTGGTATGCTTACCGAAGAATCATGAACGTTGGATTCAGAACCAACAGCTTTTTCTTGTTCATCAACGGAAAGATTTTGGTGAACAGGTTCAAGCGACTTTTCAAATTCTCTTTTTGAAAGCATCTTAGCCTTGCCATTTAAAATAGCTTCATACCATTGTCCGTAAGTTCCCTTTACTTTGGCAAAAGCACCAATTTCATCCGGAACTCCAGCTATGTAAGTTATATCAACAGAATCTTTTAACTCAGTCTCAGATACATTCGGGTTGAATACAACTTCTTCACGTTTGAAAGTCTTGTCATCCATCTTAATAAATTCAGGAAGTACATATTCTGCTCGCTCGATAAAATAATTTGCTCTTCTGGATTCATCGTAATATCGCTGGGCAAGTTCTATAACACTTCTAAAATCATTTTCTGGGATTTTTGTAGTCGGGTCATTTCCGCTTAAATCATCAGCATAACCGAATCCGCCTTCACCAAGACTTCCAACAAAATCACCGTCTTTACTTGAAAAAATGTCAGCACATTTTTCATCATTGTTGTATTCAAAATAAAAACCATACTTTTCTTCAGAAAGAGAATTTGCCTGTGAAGCAGTATAATTCTGGATTAAATCTGACTGTGTAACAGTAGAAAGTTTTGCACCAATATTTTCATTTTTTGATATACTTTCTTCCAGATGTTCTGATTCTGGAGTTTGCGTTGGTATGCTTACCGAAGAATCATGAACGTTGGTTTCATATTTTAGTCCATTGGTACTCAATCTATTATCTTGAATTAATTTTTCTATTGACAATAAATTACTTTCATTGTACTTTGGATTTAGGGATTGGGCATTTTCGCCTTCAGTCCGCACATATACGAGTCCGTTATTTACGAGTTCGCATAATCGGCTGACAGTTTTATCTGCATAGATAATCTGTTCAGCCGTTTTTATTTGTTTTACAAATCTTGAAAAATCCTTGCTGTGAGTTCCAATAACAATGTTGTTTCCTTCTCTAAAAATTACAACAGATTCAACCACTCTAGATTTATCACTATTTTCTCTGTAAAACGATTTTCCATAAACACGAACAGGCTTTAATTCACCGTCCTTTGTATCAAGCGACATTGAATCAAAAATAAATGATGGTGTTGTTAATGTCTTATAGGCAGCTGCTAAAAGATAGTCTCTATCTGGCTTATTGAATTTCTGAAATTGATTGTTACCCATTTTCAATGTTTCAATTGGAGTTTCAACATAACCTTGAGAGAATAAAACATCATAATTTTGATATGAATAATCAACTATAGGAAGTTTTTCAGAATCGGTCTCTAGTGCCTTTATCAATAACTCCTGCAAATTACTTTCAGACTTTTCTTCAAACAGTTCTTTTCTCTTTTCAGCAATATACGGAGCATCTTCAACAGAAAGACCGGCTTTTCTTGCAGCGCTATCAAGTTCTTCAAAGGCTGTAAGAACATTCTGGCTGTGCTCATCGTTCTCTTTCAGCTGTTTCACAAAAGTGTCACCATAAACATTGAAAGTATCTCTGCCATCATTACGAACAAGAACAGTTATCCCCTCAGCCTCTGGGTCGTCAAAAACACTGTCGCCCTTAATGTTAATACCGATTCCACAATCAACATTCTTCTGCTGTAATTCAGTATATTTCTTAACGGCTTCATTTGCCGTAAGACCTGTAACAGGTTCAAAATCGGCAAACATATCAAATTCAGCTGTTGATTTTACGAAGTAAGTAATGTTAGATTTTTCAGTTTCTACAGTCGGATGATTATATTTTTTATCAAATTCTTCAAATTCAAGCATCTTTGCTTCAATTTTTGCTTTGAACATAGAAAAATCTTTTTCTTTACAAGGCAATCCTTCCTTCATAAGAGATTCATATTGTTTTTCTTTAATAGCACCTTTTTTTTCTAAATAATTAATTTCTTCTTCCCATGCGTTTCTTAATTGATTATAACTTTTATAAACATTTTCTTTTTGTCTGAGATTCCAACTTGCACAAGTTTCAATAAAACTGTCAATCATTCCTTGTTTTGTATATCTTTCCATATCTACATCCTCCTTTGATATATTTGATATATTTTCCTGAGTAACTGAATCATCAACTTGGACTTCCTGTTTCTTTTCAAGGTAAGAATCTAAAATTTTCTTGTACTCAGAGTATCTATAGTGAGAATCCTTTGTTACAAGTCTCGCCTGATAATCAACATCAGCAAGAAGATTTATGTCCTCTGTATCACGAGAAGTAAACAGTCTGCCCTCTTTGACGTGCGCCATTATTTCAGAAATAACTTTCTTTTCGTGTCTTTCAATGAAATTGTCCAGACTGATAACTCCGTTGGGGTCGCTTGTTCCGCCAAGATTTCCTGCAAGATTTTTTAATGACGTTTCAAGCTCATCTTTTGCCTTTTCAAGCAGACCGTCTTCATCCAATTTTTTGAGTTGTTTAGAGAATTCCTTTTTCCAAACCCTCATGTTAATGGTCTGGTAACCTTTTACTTTATCCTTAAAGGTAAGGTTGATGTCAGCTATTGCTTTCTTGCATTTTACAAGATTTTCGATTTCGACCCTTTTTGCATAGTCATTAATAGAATTATCGTTTTCTATCTTTTCCCTTGCATCATTCCAGAATTTGTCTGAAAGTTCATTCTGTTTTGCCATAAACTTTTCGTAAACCTGGTCACTTTTTATAAGACTTACAATATTTTTACCTTCCCATAGATTTTTCATTGGGAGGCTAAACAATTCCTTTACTTCAGAAATATCTTTTATTTCTTCCTCAGAAAATTCTTTAGCAATGAATGTTTCAACTTCATTTTCCCAGTCAATTACAATGTCTTTAGTGATTTTTCCATTTTCTTTTGCAATTCGTTCAAGAACAGTCTTAGCAATTTTTCCACAAATGCGGGAATGAACTTCACTTGCAAGCAGGTCTTCATTGTCTGCAATATCCGCATAATCAGGATTATTTTTGATTTCGTTCCAAAGATAAGTCTTTTTCAGAATATTCTTACCCTTGTTCCAGAGTTCAGAATTTGTGCGTTTTGTATATTCGTCCCAAAGATGAGTATATTCGTGAACTGCAACGTTTGAGTTCATAATTTCTGGGTTGAGGTAGATTTTTTCTCCGTCCGTAAATCCGTAAACCTGCCCATTTGATAAATAAAACTGATGTTTCTTATCATTGATTTTATAGCCTTGTTCTGTAAGCCATTCTTTTATCTCGACCTTGTTTTCGGGTTTTACATAGAAGCTAAATAAGTCACTTGCTATTTTATTAGGCTTATCTTTGTAAATTCTGTCATTTTGATTAAAGATATTGAAATATACGTCAAAATTTTCTTTTGTAATTTCGAGTTTTCCTGCATTAATTCTGTTTTCTGCAATTAAATCATTTATTGACAGAATGTTTTCAGCATTATATTCTGAATTAAAAGGTACGGACTTTTGTCCCACGCTGGAAAGAATATCTTGATATTCTTTCACCACATGGCTGCCCCCGCTTTCTAAAGTGAGCGTAGCTACTCGGCTGACTTCTTTATCTGCATAGATAATTTCGTCAGCCGTTTTTATTTGTTCTACAAAACTTTTAATATCTTTATTGTGAAGACTTACTGCAATGTTTTCTCCATCTCTAAAAATTATGATAGATTCAACAGCTCTTTTATGTGAACTTTCACTATTTACAAAAGATTTTCCGTAAACATGAATGGGCTTAAATTTTTCAGATTTTTCATCAAAGGCTTCTTTCTCAAGAACAATTGATGGTTTCGTCATTGTTTCATAAATTGCTCCCAGAAGATTGTTACGGTCAGGTGGACACAAACGCACAAATTGATTTGTACCCATTTTTATTGTTTCTACCGGAGACTGAATAATACCATTCTTAAAAAGCTGATTATAATTATTTCTTGAATAAACAACTTCCGTTAAAGGTTGTGCCGTATCTTCTAAAGTCTGAACCAAAACATCCTTTAATACGTTATCAAATTTATAAATTGATTTTTCAGTGTTATCAACAAAGGAATCAATCATTGCCTGATAAACTGAATCTTTTGAATTCCATTTATTATCAAATTCTTCTTTATCAGTAATTACTTCAATTCCAGCAGCTTTTAGTTTTTCGAGGACATAATTTGTAGCAATATTTTCCGGTGATTCAATATTTTTTTCGTTTTTTTCTCTAAGAGAAAGATTAAAATACTTCCTGTTTTCTTCCAGAAGTTGGTGAACCAGCGGCCGGATTTCTTTTTTATAAACGTCTTCCGGCAAGTAGCCTGACTCATCAATTTTTATGTCATGCTTAATCGCATAATCCTGCTCCATAGACCTTGCAAAACATTCGCAGGTTCTGTACCAGTATTCGCCAAGATTTTCTTTAGATGCACGAGCTCTTTTACGAAGAACTTCCTTGTATTTCAGTGCAATCTTATTTTCTAAAGTTCCGTCTTTATCAGAAGCATACCAGTTGTGAGTGCCTTTACCTTTGAGACTATCAAACCAGTGGGCAACTTCATGGGAAAAAATTACATCAGGACTACCTACTCGTTCGTTTTTTCCGTCAGTAAAAAAACTTACACCGATAGCCTTGTAATAAGGGTTAAAAAGACCTACAGCCTTTCTTGCATGCTGATTACAGTTATCCGCATAAGAAAGAACCAGATTGTAATTCTTTGCTTCATCAGAAAAGTCGCCGTAATGATTCCAGACTTTTTCTACAGTGCTTTTAATAAATTCAATTTCAGAAGAAGACAGAGATTTTCCGTTCTGTTTTTTGATTTTAAGTCCGTAATCAGCAAGTAGAGTATCAAGACTCCCCTTTTCACCATAGGAAGTTTCTTCACCCTTTGCGTGAGTATCAATGTAGTCCTGCTTCTGAAGATTTAAGTCAAGTTTTTTGTCTTTAAGATTTTGAAGCAGCGGAGCATACTGGTCTCGAAAAATAATGTTACTTTGTCTATTAAACGCTTCAGGCGTATAAGAAGTTGGATGTCTATAAGAGTATTCCTTGAAAATTCCTTTATCTTCATCTTTATAATTATCACAAAACTGTAACAGCTGTCGCATATCGTTATAACGACTGTTTGACATACGATTTAATACACGAGGCAAAGACACTTTCCGAGAGCTTCCTCGGGCTTTAAGATTTTCCCTTTCCCATTTCAGGTAATAGTCAATGCTGGCAGCAAGAACATCAAGATTCATCTTGTAAATCTTCTGTTCATAATCATTGACTTCAAATTCGTGACCAGGGATTCCAAATCTATTTACTTTGTGACTTCCTGTCTTAAATTTTACTCCCACATAATAATTTCCCTTATCATCATGAACAGTTACCGGTAAAAAAGAATCATATTTCAATCCTTCAATATCAAATTCAGGAAGCCAGGCTGGGCGGGCTTTAGTGAGAATATCTTTTTTATTTGCAAGGTAGACCTTATTGTTTTCAACGCCGGTATAGTCGAGAATTTTCTGACCGTTCTCTTCAATTTCTTTTGGAGTGAAAGCGTAATCTTCAATATCAATGTCCTTTGTTTCAATTTCTGACATGGTTGACTTCCTGATTTTATTTCTATAATTTGTAAGCAGAAACAAGCGTCACTCCGACTGACATTTGACAATGACAAAATCAGTCGTGTAGCTGTAAACAGCGATAACCGTTTTTACAGCACTGTCCGCTTGTTTTTTTTTTGTTTTGATTACCTTCCCCTGTCGTAATCGTCATCACGAGATTTCTTTTTTGGAGACTTTTCTTTGCTTTGTGCTACTTCACGCTTTTGTTCCATATCTTCTACAGACTTTTTGATAAGCTCTGAAGCCTGATACAACGCACGAGCCTGAACATCAAGCCAGGTTTCTTTTGAATTTGGAGGATTGGGATTTGAATAAAAACCATTGCCATAATCAACAAGACCAACTTTTTTTAGTTCGCTTTCAGTGCAGTAATGGCGTGCAATATCAGAATCATAAGCATAAGCACATCCACCATAAGAATACTGTTTCCAGTCATCCGCACCATTTAATAATTCTTTTATATTGTCTTTAGAAAATGCAGCATCTTCTCCATGCCATTCAACGAAATTCTCTAAAAGGGAAACAGCATCTTCTTTTACAGCCTGTGCCCATTTTGATGGTCTTTTAATTTTCAGATTATCAACATAAGTCTGAACTTCTTTTACTGTGATTTTTTTGTCATTTTCCATAAGTCTACACTCCTTATTAATTATTCTATTTACTCTTTATAATTATCTTGAAAGACTGTCTTCCAAGTTTTTGACAACCTTTGCAGATTTAGAAATAGCTCCTTTTTCCTGCTGGCATTTTTCAAAGAAAGTACTGTATTCTCTACCAGATGCAATATGCTTTTCATTTTTCAACCATCCAAGAAGAGCCTTTGATTCAGAAACATTAAGTGTTCCTTTAGCTTCCAATGTTTTCATAACTGTTTCCTTATCACTTTCAAATCTTATGTATGGATTTTTTTGTTTTTGTTCAAAGAAATACTTTCCAAAAATATCATTCAATTCTTCATAAGAGCGTTCTCTTTTCTGAGGCTGACGACCATTTTTGCGACAGATTTCTTCAACTTCCTTGTTGGAAAGAATACGTTTTACTTTGATTGCACCTGTAATAATCCATTCTTCAGTATTCGGATCAGGATTTGTACGATAACGGTAAGAACCGTTTTCAGGAAGATGCTTTAGACCTGCATAACTATGACGGAAAGCACCGTTTTCAGTCATTCCTTCCTGCATAGCTTCTTTTTGATAATCAACATCACAAGCATATTCACATTCCGCCCATACAAATTCACGAGGAAAAAGTTCTTTTATACCGTTTTCTGGATTAGTTTTTTCAAATTGTCTTGCGATAGGTACAGTTCCCAAGTGCCATCCAGGTCTATAAGCTAAAAGCCCATCGCTTGTATGAGTACCAGCTCCACCCTTTGCAATCTGAGGACGACCAGTTTTTGAATAGCCGGCAACATCTCCAGCCGAAGCATCAATCCACACGCCAACAGGAGTATCACTACCACCTGGATTTTGAACCATAGGAGGATAAAGTTTTCCGTTTTTAAGAAAGAAAACCTTGTAGCCGACAGCCGTCTTATGAGGAATGTTCTTACTGAGTTTCACGCCTGAAGAAGAACCTTTGTTTACAAAACTTTCAGTTTGAGATACAATAAAATTGTCATTAAGAGTAGAAACATTACGGACTATGCCGGCTTCGGAATTTT
>CAVHTI010000101.1:0-7365 GCA_963638805.1 Anaerobutyricum sp. | reverse complement strand
CGGTTTGATAACAGACAAATCAATGGTTTTCTGTCCAAGAGGATTTGTTTCTATTGAAAAGAAAATCGGGACTTCTTCTGTTGTTGTTGGAAATTCAATTAAAGCCGTGCAGTGATATTTTCTGAGGTAAAAAATTTCCCCTTCTTCACGCTGTAAGTTTTCCAATTCCACCACTTTCATATTTTTAGATTACTCCAATTTTAAGGTGTTCGCAATACTATATTTTTCTTAAGATTTTATGATTTTTTTTAATGATTCTGAAACTGACTTCAATCGAGGGCAAATTTCATATTCGGCAAGGTCACTGATAAGAACCGTGTCATTATTTTTAAGACCTTCTTCAAAATCAGAAAGAACCGGCGAAAAGTCTGCAAGAAAAGTCTGCAAATTCTGGCCGTCAATTTTTGTTTCATTAAATTCTTTAGGAAAAAGTGAAGCAAGAGCTGCAACGTGACAGAATTGATCAATACCGTCTGCAAGATTTTTTACGGTTTGACCAAATTGCGCGGCATTTCCATTTTGCAATTCAACAGGAATTTCTGAAACTTTTTCTATGAGCAAATCAAAAAGTTTTGTGAGTTTTTCAAAAGCGTCCTTTATTGCACCAACGGTAATAACCGAAAATTCAAATTTTGTGTGCTCTTCAATCGGCTGAGAATTTATTTCGTCAATTAAATCGGCGGTAATTTGTTTATCATCAATTACAATGCCAATAACGGCGGCCTGATTTGCTTCGCAAGTTTGCTCAAAAGAATTTAAAACATCCCCGACCGTTTTTTCATCTTCCAGTTGAATGTCAGTTTTTTCGCCATTTATATAAAAATCAACCATATTGTTCTCCGTAAATGTAGCGCGTTTGCAAAATTAATTTTTCAAAGCACCTTTTTAAATTTATCGGAAAAATATTTTGCGGAGTTAAGAATTCCTTAAATCAGATTTATGATTTTTTTTAATTTCCGTTCTGATTTTGTTTTGTAAAGTTACTTATTGTATTTTGCTGAGATTCAAGACTGTTTAATGAACCGGTCATAGTGCTGTATTTGCTTTTTAATTCCGCTTCTTTGTCATCAAGGCTTGCCTGCAGTTTTGAAATTGTACTTTCAGAAGTTTTGATTTTTGAATCCAGTGAGGAAGTTTTCATTGCAAGAATTCCGCCGGTTTGAGTATACGCCCCAATCTGCTTGTCTAGTTGATACGCAATTCCAGAATCTATGATTAAATCGCCGTCAGTGTCATAACCAAAAATATTTTTGATTTCTTCAAGATGATTTTCCAGCGACGAATCAAGTTTTTTTTCATCAATTTCAAGATAACCGCGTAAACGACTTTGAGAATATGTGCCGGACGGGCCGCTTGCATTCGTGGAAATTCCAATTTGACTAAGCATCGTGATTGTTGCATCGTCTTCAAAAGAATAACCTTGCGAAATTATGTTTGCCATGTTTGATTTTATACTCGTCAGCGAAAATTCTGTGTTAAAAATTCCAAGTTCTTCGCGGGCCTTTGATTTTTCGTCATCAGTTAAATAATCAAGTTCATCAATAAGTTCAGATTTATTTTGCGAAAGAATATTGATTTTTGCCACGGCCTGATTATATTTTCCAACAAAATCAATGAGCGCATTTTTTGACGCTTCCGAATCAGGTTTTACGGTAATCGTTGCAGTTCTTTCAGTTTTTTCATGAAGATTCAACGTGATTTCAGGAATTACGTCGTCAATTTCGTTAGTCGGGCGGGTAATCGTTATTCCTTCATATTTTATGATTGCATCGCCGGCCTGAGTAATTGCATGATTTGGCGTATAACCTTTATCTTGAGACGGATCGTACGCTTCAATTCCAGAAATTTCATAAATTCGCCCGGTATTTGTATTTTTTAACGCAATTCCGCGTAAATTTTCATAATCAGAAAGGGCAATGTCAATTTTATTTTCAAAATCATTTGCCGGAAAAGGAATTTCAATTTCTTTTTCAGAACCGTCATTCATAACGGCAAAAAGTACGCGGTTTGTACTGACCGGATTTACAGGCTCCGGTTTTTCGCTTTGAGCGGGCAGTGTAGTTTCTGACATATTATTTTTGATTATTATGTCTTCGTATTCAGCAATGCCGGCAGCGGGAATATCCGGTCCAGCGGGAGTTTCATTGATTACTTTTGTAATGTCCTCAGTTTCTGTGTATTTAATCGTAAAGGCAAGGTGAAGATTTGGATTTTCTTTTGCCAGACTTTCAACATTTTTTGGAAGATTTGCCTGAAAAGCACCGCGCGGTGGAATTGTGATTTTTGAACCATCGGTCGTAACTGAAGTTACAGAAAGACGTGGCATTCTTGAATTTTCCGAATCCTGAACTTTTGCCTGACTTAAATCATTTAAATTTGTTCCAAAAGTTATAGTTTCAGATTTTACAGGACTTATCATTCCGATTTTTTCAGAAAGAGTTTTTGCATCGCCTTCAAAAATCAAGTGATTTTCTTTTCCGGTGATTAAAGATTCAATTAAAAAAGTTTTTTTGCCTTGAGAAGAGCCAATTACCATTGATTTTACAACGCCATTGCTTCGTTTATTAATCGCATCAGAAAAACTTTTTACACTACCGCCTTTCCAGTTTATGTTTACAGATTTTTCGCCGACTTTGTACGTGTACATTCCCGCAGGAATCTGATAATCCGACTCCAATTCTGCTGATAAAAAACGGTCTGCGGTTGCCGGTTGAATAACATCAATTTTAAAAGACTGAAAATCTGCGCCACGGTTTGCTTCTGCCGTGATTGCATTTTCGTCAGTGGAAGTTGTAATTTTATTGTTAAAAGGATTTTCGTAAGAGTACAAAGTTTTAGTACTCTCACGAAGCGAAGTGAGTTGACTATTTATTTCACGCCAGGCGTTCTGTTGTAATTTATAGGAATCAAGCTGTTTTTGTTCCCGTGTGAGAGGAATTTTCTCGATTTCCATTAATTTCTGGACAGTTTCGTTTGTATTGTACTGGTCTGTGACGCCCGGTATATTCAATCCAGCCATATTTTTTTTCTGAAATCAGAACTAAACTAACTCGTCGTAAAGATTGCCAATGGCCTTCCTG
The DNA here is from genome assembly GCA_963638805.1 of Anaerobutyricum sp. Lineage (GTDB taxonomy): Bacteria > Spirochaetota > Spirochaetia > Treponematales > Treponemataceae > Treponema_D. Next base: position 4,285 of record CAVHTI010000101.1, on the reverse strand, counting down.
ATTCTGAGTTTTAGTTTCTGCATGTCTTCAGATGGAATCTCCTTTAAAACCTGATTTGTGTTGGAATCAACAATTTTAACGACAACCGTATTTAATTCTTTGTTGACATTAAATTGAACTTTTCTTCCGTCAATCATATCAGACATTTTCTGAAGCTGCTGAGAATCTGCTTTTGTTTCAGCCAGATTCTGCTCAATACTCTGAGCTACTTGAGCACCAGTTGGAGTAATGGCTTGTTGTATCTGCCGTTCTTTATTAGAGAAAGTCCCAGAAGCTGATGAAGACTGATACAAAGCCTGGCCATCCGTTGCCATAGAATGAACCACAGAATTCGTGTTAATTGTATTCATAGGTCCACCTCCTTGTATATTTTCTACATTTTCTTTTCAAAAAAGAAAGAAGGGGGGCGCACCCCTTCTTATCAAATACTTCAAAAAGATAAAATCAAGGAATCTCTTTGAATTAAACTATTGCAAAAGTGCAAGAACTGTCTGTGACTGTGAATTAGCCTGAGCCAGCATTGCAGTACCCGCTTGTGTGAGAATCGAGTTCTTTGTATATTCAACCATCTCTGAAGCCATGTCAGTATCTCTGATGCGGCTTTCTGATGCCTGAGTATTTTCTGCAGCAATGTTAATGCCCTTTGCAGCCATTTCAAATCTGTTCTGATAAGCTCCAAGATCAGCTCTCTGTTTAGAAACATTTGTTAATGCTGCATCAACAGTAGCCAGTGTCATATTAGCTTCATCAGGACTTGCAATAGAAACCTGCTCATCGCTACCCTGAATACCTCTAAGTCCTAAGGCTTCGGCTGTCATTGTACCGATGAAAACTCTTGTGTTCTGGTCAACATTAGCGCCAATCTGGAACTGCATAATGCTGTCAGAAGTTGTTGAGAAACGTCCTGTCAGCATATTCATTCCGTTGAACTGTGCCTGACTTGCAACTCTATCAACTTCAGCAATCAGCTGTGAAACTTCAACCTGAATCTGCATACGATCTTCATCGCTGTAGATACCGTTAGCAGACTGAACGGCAAGTTCACGAACACGCTGAAGAATGTCTGTTGTTTCATTCAAATAACCTTCAGTTGTCTGAATAAAAGAAACTCCATTCTGAACATTTTTTGAAGCCTGATTCAATCCACGAATCTGACTGCGCATTTTTTCAGAAACAGCCAGTCCTGAAGCATCATCTCCGGCACGATTGATGCGTTCACCAGAAGAAAGCTTCTCCATGTTTTTCATGATACTGTCATTAGAAATGTTCAGTACACGATCAGCATAAAGTGAGCTCATATTGTGATTAATAATCATATTAATTACCCTCCATGTTTACTTAAAACAAGAAGCATCATGCTTCCTGTCCTGTAATGATAGTGCAGGCTAAGCCGATTTTACGCCCTCAAACTTAGTTTCAGACCTATTACGACAGGAATAACCGGACAATTCCTCATCCGGCTGTTTCTGCCGTCACTTTCATTCATGAAAGATAAAATGTCAAAGAACTATGAATTTCTGAAAAAATCCATTTTTAGTCAAACATTGTTGAATATTACTGCATTGTGTCAGGATTAAAAAAAAGAGACACCGCGTAATAATTCTGGAATCCCTTTTAAGAATTCCAAAATTATTATATAGCACAATATCGCCAAAGACAATATTTTGTAAACCTCTAAAAATCCGTTTTTTTTACGTTTTTTAAGAGGTTTAGTACTGTTTTTAGAACTATCTCAACAAGCTCAAAACGTTCTGAGACTGAGAGTTAGCCTGTGCAAGCATTGCTGTTCCAGCCTGCTGCAAAACAGAATTCTTTGTAAACTGAACCATCTGGTTAGCCATATCAGTATCACGAATACGAGATTCTGAAGCCTGCAGATTTTCAGCGCCGATATTAAGACCTTTTACAGTCATTTCCAGCCTGTTCTGATAAGCACCAAGGTCAGCTCTCTGTTTGTTGATCTTCTTGATTGCTTCATCAAGAGTGCCGATTGCGCGGTTGGCATCTTCCGGTGTGGCAAGGCTCATAATATCTTCTGAACCAATTTCGCGAACTCCAAGAGCTTCTGCTGTCATTGTTCCAATGTAAACCTGAGTTCTCTGATCCATGTTTGCACCAATGTGGAACCACATAGAACCAGTTACAGAGTTTTCTCCCATTGGACGTGCAAAACGACCTGTAAGCATGTTCATTCCGTTGAACTGAGCTGCACTTGCAACGCGGTCAACTTCAGCGATTAAAGATGAAACTTCAACCTGAATCTGCATACGATCTTCAGAAGAGTAGATACCGTTAGAAGACTGAACAGCAAGTTCACGAATGCGCTGAATGATGTCAGTTGTTTCCTGCAGATAACCTTCTGTTGTCTGAATGAAACTGATACCGTTAGATGCGTTCTGTGATGCCTGATTCAATCCGCGGATCTGACTTCTCATTTTTTCTGAAACAGCCAGTCCAGATGCATCATCTCCTGCACGATTAATTTTCTGACCGGAAGATAATTTCTCCATATCTTTGTTAAGATCGAGTCCTGTAACTCCCAGCTGACGATTGGCGAAAATTGCCGACATGTTGTGGTTGATAACCATAGTATTCCTCCTTGGAATATGTGAGCAGAAGATTCCTTTCTTCTGTAAAAAAATGTGCAAAAATGCGTAAATGTTGATACAAGGCTACATCTACACATTTTTGCCGAATTGTAATATCGCCTGAAAAATCAGACAATTATCACTATTCCTTTTGTGTATCGGCAAGGTTTATAAATAACTTTAGTGAAAATTTTAATTTTTTTTTATTTTTTTTTATTTTTTTTGGGCCAGTGCCTCGTCCAACTCGCCTTACGCAATTCGGTAGCCCTCAAACAAAAAAACTGCACAAATAGCGCAGTTTTTTTGTTTTGCTCGGTTGTTGAAACAACCTTCGCAATTCCTCCAGCCTCGGGCCTTGTGCCGCGTAAAGTTTTAATAAAGGGCCTCTATTAAAAAATCCCGCAGAAAATTCTACGAAAGAAGTTTTTTTAATGCCCGGACCGCTTTTCCACGGTGTGAAATTGCATTTTTTTCTTCCGCGGTAAGTTCTGCTACCGTTTTTTTATATTCCGGCAAATAAACAATCGGATCATAGCCAAAACCGCCGGTGCCCGCTGCATCTTCAATTTTTTCTATGATTGTACCTTCAAAAGTTTCTTGTGCTACAAAAAGTCTGTCGTTACCTGCATACAAAACCATTGCACAAGTGTAATGACAAGATCTTTTTCCGTTCAAATATGGCGCAGATGGAAGTTTATCTTCTGCAATTGCTTTGTTAATCTGTTCAATTAAAAAAATATTCTGTTCTGCCTGGCTGATTTTTGAACCGTCAGGTTTGCCCTGCATAAACTCCGGCCCTGCATAGCGCGAAGAATAAATGCCTGGTGCACCGCCTAGTGCGTCTACACAAATGCCAGAATCATCGGCAATGACGGGGCAGTGTACAATTTCATAAAGAGAACGAGCCTTTATCAAAGAATTTTCATAAAAAGTAGAACCCGTTTCTTCCGGATTAAAACTAATTCCTTCGTCGCCAGGAATTAAAATTGTATGTTCCGGAAGCAGTTCTTCCATTTCGCGTTTTTTATTTTTATTTCCAGTTGCTAAAAAAATCTTCATACACAAAATACTAGCAGAAAACAAAAATATGAACAATTTAAGGGCATCTCTAAAAGTTGCAATTCTATGCCATTAATCTTCCGTTTCTTTTTCTTCTTCAAGATATTTTTCATTAATCTGAGGAGGATTTTTTAAAGTTTTGACCATATAGTAAGCAACCTGACGTTCAGCAATATTCAATATTTCAGCAATGACTTTATTAGATGTCCTTATGTAACCTGATGGACTTTTAAGTTTATAATTGTGAGTTTTCCACCGTTTTTGTTGAGATTTATTTCTTTCCGTTACAGTTTTTCCGTATCTTGTAGAATCTTCGCTGTCAAAATTTTCAATTTGCTTTTCATATCTTTTATGAAAGAAATATGCAGCGTTACGGCGCGCAATATTTGTTTCGTTACGTTCAATTTTTGTGATTCTGCTTATGCGGCAAGTTTGAATAATGTCAGTGAATTCTGTTTTTTTTAAGTTATAAGTTTTACAAAATTGATTTATGATTTCATCATCAAGATAAAACGCAGATTTTAAGGCAAGAACAAAATTTGCTCTGTCTTCAAAATTTTTTAGCACGGAAAAGGTTTTTCTTAAATTTTCAGGATTTGCGGATTTTGAATTATAAGGAATTTTTTGAATTTCAGAGA
>CAVHTI010000100.1:0-7377 GCA_963638805.1 Anaerobutyricum sp. | reverse complement strand
ACCGCTTTGAGCGGTTCACATTCAAAGCCACCACCTTTGGTGGTGGTTAATGACTCATTAAAGTTGTAGTTTAATTTTGGAGATCACAAATATCAGCAGTTTTCTAAACTCATGGAAAATTTTATTCTTGATTCAACCATTCCAAGCTTTTTATAAAAGTTCAGAGCGTTTGTATTTTTTGCTTCCATTTCGAGACCTATTTCTGTCAGATGATTTTCCGGACATTTTACTTCGCGAATATAATTGATTAATTTCGTACCGATTCCCTGTCGTCTATATTCTTTTTTAACGACGATGTTTCCAATAAATATTCCCTTCCAGGTATTAATTCCGGGGAAAGGCGAATCTTCACCAAGACAATAATCAACAAAACCAACTATCTTTCCGTCCATTTTACAAACATCAATAAAATGCTGGGATTCAGTATCCAGACAATAGTCAAAGATTTCCTTAGGAAACAAGTTTTCTCTTTCTTTATCTTCCACTTTCCAGTATTTCTTAGGATTGCATTCTATAAGAACTTCATGAAGTTCAATAAATAATTCCAGTATATCGTTGTAATCTTCCGATTTAGCCGGTTCAATAACAGTTTCATTCATATTTAGATATCCTTCTTTATTGTGATTTTAAATGCTGAATGAATAAAGTACAACATTAAAAGTATCTGATATAATAAAGATATGAACAGCTCTCTACGTCACAAATCAATCCTGAATAATTTTCAAATGCCTATTGCATGGTGCGGGGAATTATGAAAATGGAAGAAAAACTGGCAGTTCTTAATTATCTGATTACAAAATTTGAGCCGGGAGTAGAATATAAGGAACTGCAGGTGAACCAAATTCTGAAACAGTGGCATTCTTTTGGAGATTATGCGCTGCTCCGTCGAGAATTGTATGATAATTTTTTAGTGGATAGAAATCCGGAAAAAGGTGTTTACTGGGTACAGAAGAAAAAATAAAAAGCGTTAATGATTGTTGAGGCGGCAAATCCGTTCCGAAGCATTCCCCCCTCCCGAGATTTTCTTGACCAACCGCTAGTTGTCGGATATACTCGACGATATAAACTGTATTTTGTCGACTGTGTTCGATAGTTTTATTTAAATTTTGTCGGATATAATCGATAGTTGAAAAGTTGGCAAGATGAATCGTAAAATATTAAAGAACGTTATTTATGATAATCGGGAAATGATAAAAAACTTCAAGATTGTAAACCGCGAATATAATTTTGATTTAAATGCAAATTATGTGCTGATTGGACTTCGCCGTGCTGGAAAATCCACTTTGTTGTATAAAATCATTCAAGAGCTAGTTGCAAGCGGAACCGACTGGAATCAAATTATTTATGTTAATTTTGAAGATGAACGTCTTTCTGAATTTTCACTGGCCGATTTTAATGATATTCTTTCAGTTCAGGCTGAAATGAGTGACAAGGAAGGCTGGTTTTTTCTTGATGAAGTTCAGAATATTGACGGTTGGGAAAAATTTGCGCGTCGTATGGCAGATTCAAAGGAACACACTTTTATTACAGGAAGCAATGCAAAAATGCTTTCTGCGGAAATTGAAAACCGTTTAGGCGGCCGCTATCTGACAAAATATATTTCACCTTACAATTTCAGGGAATTTTTAACTGCAAAAGACATCGATTATTCTGATGAATCAATTTCTGGAACAAAAAACAGCGGAAAAATAAAAAGAGAAATGGAAACTTATTTTTATTTTGGAGGATTTCCAGAAACTCTGAATTACAACGATAAAAGGGAATATGTTGCAAGTATTTATCAAAAAGTTCTTCTTGGTGACATTGCGTCAAGAAATGGAATTAGAAATCTAAATGGTTTGCGCATTCTGATGAAAAAGATTGCCGAAGCTGTAAAAGATGAAATTTCATATTCCAAATTACACAATATTTTGAAATCAATCGGCGTAAGTATCAGTAAAGATGCAGTTATCGACTACGTTGGTTATGCTCAGCAGGCATATTTAATTTTTGCAATCAGGAATTATTTTTCAAAATTTGTTGATAAAGAAACAACTCCAAAATATTACTTCAACGATAATGGTCTTTTAAATCTTTTTTTGATTAAGCAAGAACCTCGCCTCCTGGAAAATCTTGTGGCCATAAACCTTTGGAATAAATATCAGGGAAAGATTTATTATATGAAAGCTAAAAATCTTGATGTTGATTTTTTTGTAGAAGAAAATGGCGAAGTAATTCAGGTTGCTTATTCAATTTCAAATATTTCTGATGACAGGGAAACAAAATCGTTAGTCGAAGCTGCCAAAACCGTCAAGGAAGCAAAACGTTTTATAATAATCACATGGGAAGAAGAAAACGAATTAACCATTGAAGAAACTAAAATTGAAGTTATCCCAATCTGGAAATGGCTACTGAAAAACTAAAGTTTCTTGCAGATAGAGCGAGATATTTTAAATCTCCCTGCGCACTCTGGTCCAATGCTCAAAATCCTGGTAAGCTGCATTTATGAGCGTTTCCAATCAGCTTATCACTAACGAAATAAACAAAAATTTCCTTTCAACACTTTCGGAAAATCTTTCTACTTGCACGGAATTTAAAATTTGCGTGTCATTTGTGCGGATAAGTGGCGTGCAGCTTTTGATGGATCTTCTTAAAGAATTAAATTCAAAGGGCGTCAAAGGTCAGATTCTTGCATCAACTTATATGAACGTAACTCAACCGCACGCTCTGGAAATGCTGAATTCGTTTGATAATATTCAGCTCAAAATTTTTACTTCAACTCATGAGCAGGGATTTCACGCAAAAGGTTATCTTTTTTTGAATCCTGATGGCAATAATAAGGAAAAATGGACTATTATCATCGGTTCGTCAAATATTTCAGGGGCTGCTTTTAAAAAAAATGTTGAGTGGAACGTTATAAACAGTGAGGAACTTCAGTCCAACAATGAACCCGGAGTTTTTGCAAAATCAGTTCTGGAAGAATTTGAAGATTTATGGAAATCTCCGTATTCAAAAGATTTTTCGGATGAGTTTTTAATTCAATATCGCGATTATCTTGCCAAAATCAAAAAAATCCAGAAAGAAAATAAGGATGTTTTCAATTTTGAAGAAAAAGTCATCAAACCTAACGAAATGCAAAGTGAGGCTATTGCAAAATTAAATACTCTCAGAAGAATGAATCAGACTAAGGCGCTGGCAATTGCCGCCACTGGAACCGGTAAAACTTATATGTCGGTTTTTGACGCACTGCAGGTAAATCCTAAAAAGGCAATGTTTGTTGTTCATCGCGGTGATATTCTTTTAAAAGCTCAGGAATCTTTTGATAATGTGCTTGGAAAAACGCTTTCGGATTATTCGTCAGAAATTTATAAAGGTTCAAAGGGTAATAAAAACTGCAAATATTTGTTTGTCACGGAAGACACACTTGCCCTTCATCTTGAAGATTTTTCTCCGGAAGAATTTGAATATATCGTCATTGATGAAGCGCATCACGCCGCAGATAATTCCTACACCAAGATTTTAAATTATTTTAAGCCTAAATTTTTACTTGGACTTACGGCAACTCCTGAACGCACGGACGGCAAAGATATTTTCAGCATCTTTGATTTTAACCGCGCCGTAAATGTTCGCCTCCGTGATTCTCTCGAAAAAAATCTTGTTTGCCCGTTCCATTATTTTGGAATTAGCGACGTTGAAGGAATTGATTACACAAAACTGAAACATACCCCAGAAGATGGTGAAGATTATCTTAATGAAGTTGCCGCCATGCTCATGAAAAGTAACCGTGCCGATTATATTTTTGAAAAAATTAATTTTTATGGTCATGATGGCGATAAAACTAAGTGTTTGGGCTTTTGTGCCACCGTTGCTCACGCAAAATTTATGGCTGATGAGTTTAATAAAAAACTTGGAGAAGGTTCGGCAATTGCACTTTCCGGTGAAAATTCTGTCTCAGAACGTCAAAAATTTTTGCATCAGCTGGAAGATGATGATTCAAAACTTCAGTACATTTTTTCCCGTGATATTTTTAACGAAGGAATTGATGTTCAGGACGTGAATCTTGTTCTTATGCTCCGTCCAACTCAATCTGCAATTGTCTTTACGCAGCAACTTGGACGAGGTCTTCGCAAAATAAAAGGCAAAGAATTTCTTACTGTTCTGGATTTTATCGGCAATTATCAGAAATCATTTTTGATGACCAGCGTTTTTTCAAAAGATCCAAATCCGGATAAAAAGACCAGACTTCGCGAAGTTTCAACGGATTTTATAGATATTCCGGGCGATACTTTTATTCACTTTGATAAAATCGTAAAAGAGCAGATTTTAAATCAGATTGATAAAGAAAAATTTATGTCTGACGCAAATCAAAAAAAATCATATTTTGTTTTCAGAAAAGACAACGGAAACAGAATGCCATATTTAACGGATTATATTAAAAATTCTTCGGATCTTGACCCTTGCGTGTTCAGCAAAATAAAACAGGGCAACCTTCTTTATCATTCGTATTTTGAATTTGTACTGAGTGCGGAAAACGACATTACCTCGCCGGAATCTGTCGTTCTAAATCAACTCTCTCAGAATTCAATTTTTATGACTTTTATGCGCCTTCTTGATTCTTTACTCCCTGCAAAACGAATTGAAGAATGGTGCATTATCAAAAATCTGATTTTGTCTGAAAATTATTCCACGACCTTATCTGAAATCAAAAACAGCATGAAAAAATATGTTGATTATTGCCACGAATCAAACCTCGTGAACGCGGCAAATCTGCTGTCCGGAAAATTTTTTGATTCAACAGAACAAAAAACATACAAAGACGTTTTAATGACTTTTGAAGAAAATAAAATTTCACTAAATCCAAAGGTAAAGGCGCTGTTTTATGTTCAAAATAAAGCTGAATTCGCAAAATGGATTTCTGATTACATTGAATATGCCCTTTTGAGATACGACGAAGAATTTGGCCGCCAGGATTATGGTTTTCCGTTTTTAAAACCTTACGCAAAATATTCAATGCGCAGTATCGCGCCTTTGTGCAATTATGAAAAAATCCACAGTTCTTTTAGAGGTTCGGGACTCATTACAAGTGCAAAGCCTCAATATTTTATCTTTGTAGATTTATATAAAGCAGACAATATTCGTGAAGAAATAAACTATCACGACAAATTTATTACCCCAGGTGTTTTTCAGTGGCAGTCTCCAAATAATATGACTCAAGACAGCGAGCGGGGCCGTGACGTAATCAACAACACAGAGCGCCACACTCATCTTCATTTATTTGTAAGAAAATTCAAGGAAGTAGAATCCATTTCTCAGGAATTCATTTATTTAGGAGAAATTTCCACAATGCCTAAAACCGCAACCGGCGAATCCCCAGTTACAATGGACTTTGCAATTCCAGAAGTTCCCCCCGACCTATACAATGACTTCATCACAGACGTAGACAAAACCAAAATCGACTCATAGGCCACGTTAAAAAATGTCGTGAAAAATGCCGTTAAACACGTGCCCACCACACTGAATTAAACGTTCGCGTCGCACCAAATCCCGCGCCCGTCACACTAAACTAAAACCCGCGTCGCACCAAATCACGTGCCCGCCACACTGAATTAAACGTCCGCGACACACCAACCACGCCCTGTCACACTAAACCAAACCCGCGACACACCAACCACGCGCCCGCGACACTGAATCACGTTCCGCGAAAAATGTCGTGAAAAATGCCGTGAAACACGCGCCCGTGACACTAAACACCATTTCACTCACGAAACTTTAAAACTAAAAGGGCCGCACCTACTAAAATGCGACCCATTTGCAAAACCAAAACTAATTTTCAGCCGTTGAAGAATGTTCTTTTTCAGCTTTTTTCTGCATTTTTTCCAGTTTTTTCTCTTTTGCAGTTTTCTTTGGTTTGTTCATTTTGTTCTTACTTTGTGCCATTATAAAGCCTCCTGATAATCACACATTGTGAACTTCTTATTTGCAGCAAGGGTCTTTTTAAAGGCGGATGTTACAGTTAAGAAACCTGATTTCCTAACGGCAACTGTCGGTTACTGACTGGCAGCGTCCTTACAGTTAAGTATAATCATTTTTCAGCCGAAGTGATAATTTTTTTTACAATTTTTTTTCATACTTCAGGCGGGGAAAGCCTTCCCCTCGCTCCAGCCCTGCGGTCTTCCGCTACCCCTTCTAGCGGGGACACCCCGCAACGCCCCCAAGTGTAAAAAAAAGAACTTTGTTGTTCCCCAAAAATAGAAACTATTCCCTGTACAGATAAATCGCTAAAAAAATACGAAAAATTGCAAAAAAAAATTAAAAATTCTGTTGACACTTTTTTATAATGAGCGTATATTAGTTTTCACCGTCGCAACAGTAAGTTGCAAGGTGATACAGTTTTTTGACATAACAGGGAAGGAAAGAATAGAACAAGTAAGGTTCTAAATAAGCGAGAAATCGCTAGTTTAGTTCAAAGTTTTGACTACATTTTTACTTATTTTTTTTATAAAAAATAAAACCAAAATCAATTCAAAGCAAAAATGCTGGAGTTGAACTTAGTGAAGTGAAATCAATACCCTTCGGGGTTTTGAAATAATCATGGAGAGTTTGATCCTGGCTCAGAACGAACGCTGGCGGCGCGTCTTAAGCATGCAAGTCGAACGGCAAGAAGAAAGCTTGCTTTCTTCCTAGAGTGGCGGACTGGTGAGTAACGCGTGGGTGACGTACCCTTTAGACGGGGATAGCTGTTAGAAATAGCAGATAATACCGGATAAGCTCTGCAGGGTTAGAGGATGCAGAGGAAAGCTTCTGTAGAAGCGCTGAAGGAACGGCCCGCGTACTATTAGCTAGTTGGTGAGGTAACGGCTCACCAAGGCGACGATAGTTATCCGGCCTAAGAGGGTGAACGGACACATTGGGACTGAGATACGGCCCAGACTCCTACGGGAGGCAGCAGCTAAGAATATTCCGCAATGGACGAAAGTCTGACGGAGCGACGCCGCGTGGATGATGAAGGCCGGAAGGTTGTAAAATCCTTTTAAGTATGAGGAATAAGTATGAAGAGAGAAACTTCATATGGTGACTGTAGTACTTGAATAAGCAACGGCTAATTACGTGCCAGCAGCCGCGGTAACACGTAAGTTGCGAGCGTTGTTCGGAATTATTGGGCGTAAAGGGCATGTAGGCGGTTTTGCAAGCTTGGTGTGAAAGGCAGGGGCTTAACCCCTGGACTGCGTTGAGAACTGCAAAACTGGAGTCACTGAGAGGCAATCAGAATTCCTGGTGTAGGGGTGAAATCTGTAGATATCAGGAAGAATACCAATGGCGAAGGCAGGTTACCAGCAGATGACTGACGCTGAGGTGCGAAGGTGCGGGGAGCAAACAGGATTAGATACCCTGGTAGTC
>CAVHTI010000099.1:0-7395 GCA_963638805.1 Anaerobutyricum sp. | reverse complement strand
CTTGAAGTGTCCATATTTAGTGTTATATTATTAGATAACTAAAAAATAAACGCTATAAAAGGTGGTTTTAAGATGCGCTGTCCTTACTGCGGAAATCAGGATGACAAGGTTCTTGAATCAAGAACTATGGCAAACGGCGAAAATATCAGGCGTCGCCGTGAATGTGTTGCGTGCGGTTACAGATTTACAAGTTACGAACGAATTGAAGAAAAACCTTTTATGGTCATAAAAAGTGACGGTCGAAGACAGCCTTTTGAAATTGCAAAACTAGAAAAAGGCATTGAACGCGCGCTGGAAAAACGTCCCGTTCCAACAAATACGGTAGAACAAATTGCCAACGAAATAGAAGAAATGGCAATAAAGCAATCCTGGGAATCAAGAGAAATTTCCACGGCAGCCCTTGGCGAACTTGCTCTGTGCAAATTATACGAAGTAGACAAAGTTGCATACATCCGTTTTGCATCCGTTTACAAGCACTTTAATAATCTGGACGAGTTTATAAAAGAAGTTAAAAATGTAAAAAAAGGGGAAAAGAAATGAGCGAACAGTCAGTATTTCCTGAATGGAAGAAATTTCTGGGAAACAGTTCTGATGAAGAAACTAAAGATTTTATAAAATTTGTCGTAAAACGTTCCGGAGAAATTGCTCCCTATGACAGAACAAAAATTGAAACTGCAATAGAAAAAGCAATTGAGGCCGTTGAAAAAAATAAAGATCCGGACAGAGCAGCAAGACTCACAGATAAGGTTGAAGAAAATCTGAGGCTGCAACTGGCAGGAAAACGCGCTCATTCAATTCCGGCAATTGAAGAAATTCAAGACATTGTTGAAACTGTTTTGATTGAATCGCGCGAAGTTGAAGTTGCAAAAGCGTACATTATTTACCGTTCAAATCATGAAGCAACAAGAAATGCAAAAAAACTCATGATTAATATTAACAACACAATGGGCGGATATTTAGGTCAGAGTGACTGGCGTGTAAACGAAAATGCCAACGTAAATTATTCACTTGGCGGCTTAATTTTGCATAATTCAGGGGCTATTACCGCAAATTACTGGCTGAACAATGTTTATACAAAAGAAATTGCAGAAGCTCACAAAACCTGTGCTTTTCATATTCACGACCTTTCTATGTTCAGTGGATATTGCGCTGGCTGGTCATTGCGTCAACTGATTCAGGAAGGCCTTGGCGGTGTAGCAGACAGAATTTCTTCAAAACCGGCAGCTCACCTTTCCACACTTGTAAATCAGATTGTAAATTTTCTGGGCGTAATGCAAAATGAATGGGCTGGCGCGCAGGCATTCAGTTCATTTGACACTTATCTTGCGCCTTTCGTAAAAACTGATAATTTAAACGAAGCTCAAGTCAGACAGTGTATTCAAAATTATATTTTTGGCGTAAACACTCCAAGTCGCTGGGGGTCTCAAGCGCCTTTTACAAATATTACACTGGATTGGGTTTGTCCTGATGATTTAAAAAACAAAAAAGCGATTGTTGCCGGTAAAGAACAGGATTTTACTTACGGCGACTGCCAGAAAGAAATGGATATTATCAATAAAGTATTCATTGAACTGATGATTGAAGGCGACGCGGAAGGCAGAGGCTTTGCATACCCTATTCCAACTTACAATATTACAAAGGACTTTAACTGGGATAGCGAAAACGCAAAATTGCTTTTTACAATGACTTCGCAATACGGAACTCCGAATTTCCAGAATTTTGTGAATTCTGATTTGAATCCTTCTGATGTACGTTCAATGTGCTGCCGTTTGCAGTTGGATAAACGCGAATTGCGACGTCGTGGAGGTGGGCTTTTTGGCGCTGATGAATTTACCGGTTCGCTTGGCGTTGTAACTATCAATATGCCTCAGATTGGTTATCTTGCCAAAAATGAAGAAGAATTTTACAGCCGGCTTGATTATCTGATGAATCTTGCAAAAGAAAGTCTTTGCATAAAACGAAAAGTCATTCAAAAACTTTATGACAGCGGCCTTTACCCTTACACAAAAAGATATTTAAAAACACTCGTAAATCATTTTAACACGATTGGTTTGTGCGGAATGAACGAATGTTGTCTGAATTTTCTTGGAGTAAATATTGCAGATCCGGCCGGTAAAGCATTTTCTGAAAAAGTTTTACAGCACATGAAAGAAAAAATGCAGGATTTTCAGGAAGAAACTGGCGATTTGTTCAATCTTGAAGCAACTCCGGCAGAATCCACATCTTACCGCCTTGCAAGACACGACAAAGAACAGTTTGAAGATATTATCACAAGCGGAACTAATGAACCGTTTTACACGAATTCTTCGCAGTTGCCGGTTGATTATACTTCGGACGTTTTTGAAGCGCTTGATCATCAGGAATCTTTGCAGACAAAATACACCGGTGGCACGATGTTCCATGTTTATCTTGGTGAAGCAATAAAAGACTGGAAGGCTTGTGCAGACTTAGTAAGGACGATTTCTTCAAAATACAGAATTCCGTTCTTTACAATTTCGCCGACCTATTCAATCTGTAAAATACACGGTTACCTTACAGGACAGCAATTTGAATGTCCAAAATGCAAGGCAGAAAAAGAAAAGGCTTTAAGAGCAAAACTAAAAACTCTGGAAGCAGAACTTGCCTCGCTAAAGTCAAAAATTACACTTGAAAATCAAAATTAAAAAGTGGGAGTAAAAATTATGGAAAACAGAACTATTGAAGAAATTGAAAAAGAAATTGAAGAAACTAAAAATGAACTGCAAAATGTTCACGGCACAGAAACAGAAGTTTATGCCCGCATTGTAGGCTATTACCGCTCCGTAAAAAACTGGAATAAAGGCAAACGAGATGAATATGATATGCGAAAAATGTTCACATTAGATTCAGAAAATCCTGTTTCAGAGTCTAAAAACACGGAAACTTTGGAAGAAGAAATTTTTATTCCGGCAGAAAATTCAAGTCTTTCAGATTCATCAGATTTTGAAAACACTGAAAATGTAAGTTATGAAATTTACACAAGAAAAGCCTGTCCAAACTGCCCGCCAGTAAAAGATTTTGTGTCAGAGTTAAATATTTCTGGAAAATCAATTGATGTTGATACAGATTCAGGACTTGCAGAAGCAGCAAGAAAAGGTGTTTGTGCTACTCCGACCGTAATTTTCTATGATGCAGAAGGAAACGAAACCGTACGCTGCCACAACACAGAAGAACTGAAAGCCGTTTTTTCTAAAGTCAGTGTTATGGCGTAAAAATCAAAAATGAAACAGTCACAACTATCAGAACCTGCAGGAGTCCTTGTAAAAACCACTTGCGTTGACTATCCAGGGCGCCTTGCAGTTTCTTTTTTTCTAAAAGGTTGCAATCTTTGCTGTCCATATTGCTATAACAGGGAACTAGTTAGCCCCTCAACTTCTTCGGACGTAAAATTAAACACAATTCAAGAACTTTTTGATCATTTGCAAAAACGTCAGGGAATCATAAAAGGCCTTGTAATCAGTGGCGGAGAAGCGTTGCTAAATCCCCTAACTCCAGAAATCATAAAAAAAGCAAAATCACTTGATTACAAAATAAAACTTGACACAAACGGCACACTTCCAGAAAAACTTGAATATTTTATAAATCAAAATGAACTTCGCCCGGATTTTATTGCAATGGACATAAAAACGTCCCCTGAGCGCTATGCAACACAATTGTGTCCACCCTTTTCAAAATTTTATGGAAATAAAGATCATTTTATTTTTGCAATACAAAAAAGCATTGAACTAGTTTCGCAATATAAAACCGAAGACAGGGAATTCCGCACGGTTTTAGTGCCTTCCCTCGTCCAAAAATCTGATATTTTAGAAATTGCAAAATATATTCCAAGCGATTCTTCGTGGCAGTTTGCACAATTTTTGCCCAAAAACTGCCTGAACGAAAAATACAATAAAATTTTACCGTACTCAGACAGCGAGGCTTCAGAACTTATTTCCCTTGCAAAATCACTTATTCCCGGCGCAGAACTTCGCTAACCGGATTTTTTGAATCACATAACACGTGCAAATTCTTTTACAATCTGCGGAATAAGAGTTTCAATTTTTCCGTTGCAACTCATGCCGGAAGCATTTTTGTGCCCACCGCCACCAAATTTTGATGCAATCACAGAAACATCAATTTTATCTTGAGAGCGGAATCCTCCTGTACAAGAAAAATCACTTTCCTGCCTTAAAAACACAACCGCCTCAACATCTTTTACGGCAAGCAGCAACTGGTACAAGGCATCAGAATCACGTCCATCCTGACCAAATTTTGCAGTATCACTTAAAGTTTCATACGTAATTACAAGCCGTCCGTCCAGATAAAGTTCTGCGCGGTTAAGCAAAATTCCAAGAAGTTTTCTGGTTGAATAAGGCTTTCCAGAATTAATCAGATTATAAGTTTTGCGCGGGTCAACTCCGGCAAGGACAAGACGGGAAGCCGCCATAAAAACTTCCGCAGAATTATCGCCAAGAAAACGGAAAAATCCAGTGTCTGTACAAAGTCCTAAAAAAAGAATTTCTGCAAGAGATTTAGGCACCGCGCCGGCAAGTTTTTCGTAAAACTGCTGAATCAAAAAAGCACACGCAGGAGCAGCCGGATTTATATAACCTTTCGCTTTTTGTGGCAATTCCCCGGTTTTGTGATGATCAACAATAAAAATATCAAAGCCGTTAAAATCAGCGTCAATTTCTCCAAGCCTTTTTATTTCAGAACAGTCAACAATCAAAAGTCCAGCCCTTTTTCTTTCATCATCAGTTAAAAAAGACATTTCAGAACAAAATTTTTCTTCAAAGCCATTAATTTCATTGCGTTTAAAAGGCCCCGCAGAAAGCAATTCACACGGTTTTCCAAAATGTTTTAAAATCGCTTCCATTCCAAGACAAGAAGCAACGCAATCCCCGTCCGGCTCCTTATGCCCCGCAATAAAAAAATAATCATGATTTTCAATAAAATCTTTCAGCATTAAAGCATCATTTTCTGACACTAAATCCATATTTCTCTCTCCATTTTCAAAATTACCTACGAATTCCAAGTGATTTTCTTTCAAATTTCGCGTTAAAAATAAAAAGAGGGCGTCAAAACCCTCTTTCTTTCCACCATCAAGCGGCAGATTCTAAAATTCAAGTTCTTCAAGAGTATCTTTGTCAGCGCCTTCAATCTGCTTGTGATAATCCGCAACACCCCAGATACTGTCAGATTTATTCATCGGCATAGAAAGAATTACACGCGAAAATTCTCCGTCATTTTTTACAACCGTCATATAAGCTTTTTTTGCGGACGGAACCTTTCTGAATTTCAACTTTCTAGGCTGTTCAGGACTTCCTTTTGACCAGTTTTTTGGCACAACCACACTGCCAGTTCCAATCTTATTTTTCTGATAAATAACAATGTAAGCCTCTTTAGAATCAAGACATTTTAAAATCGGAACGTTCTGATAAGTAATTTTACTCCACTTTGATTCATCTTTTTTCTGAACATTCTGAGCAAAAAGACCAGATGCAAAAACCGTCAGCAATGCAAAAATTGTAAAAAGTTTTTTCATTTTCTTCTCCAACTAATCAATTTTCTAATTATAAACTTAATTTTTTTTTTTAACAATATTTGTTTTTTTACAGCATTTCATGAGGGTCCGGCGCAAGCGCCGTCGCTATGTTCCGCACTTCCGCTAACGCTCAAAGTCCTCGGTGCGCAAATAGCGCACCTGCGGGCTTCCGCTTCGGTTGTCAAAACAACCTTCGCGGGTGCTTCACAGCGCTACCCCGCCGGGCACAAAATCAAAATCTTGTGTAACTTTTATAAAATATAAAGTATTATTGTATACGAGGTTAAAAAAAATGAAAAAAATTACTTTACTTACTGCACTTACAATATTTTCAGTGCTCTTAATTTCCTGCCAGTCAACAAAATCAACTGCAGATGCTTCCGCAGATTCTTACGTAACAGAAGATTCAGAAGATTCTTCAACAAAAACGATTAAAAAAACTACCGTAAAAACTGACAAATCAAAGAATGCATTTTTAAACTTTTTTAAAGGCAAAGAAAAATATGCTTACGGCCAGGAATTTACACTTTTTACAAGAAATATTTTAAATAAACTTCATCAAACAGATGCCGTTATGACAATAAAATTAAAGGACGGCAAAGCAGGATTTGGAAGCATCTACACCGCTTCTTACGCCTATGTTTTCTTTGACGAAAAAGCAAGAAAATCCCTTAGTAATGCCTATTCATACTATCTTTCTGACTTTGAAAATAAACGACTTTCAAGAAAAACATCAAAAACAATCCGCCAGTACGGTAAAATTAATGTTGACTTAAACTGGGGTACATTAAAAGCATCAACTCCAAACTACGGAACTGGCGAAGCATACCTTGGCTACCAGTTTATAAATAATTCACCATATTTCAGTCTTTATATTCCAGAAATGTTCAATGAATATTCAAAAAATACCGAATCAAGCGTAAAAAGTTCCTGGACACAAAAAGATGGAACTGTAGTTGAAAATGCTCAGGTTGGTTCTGCAAACTCTGTAAACCGTACATCAACAGCTCTTACATACAATTTTACAAAAGCGCAAATGGCAAACTTACTTGAAATTCTTTCTGAAGAAAATATTTCTGCAATGTGGAACGAAATTAACAATCCGTACGACTTATCTGTAGACGAAAATGTTGACTTTGATGATTACGAATCAGAAGAAGATTCAACTTCCACAGAAGAAATCATTACCGTTTCTGATGAATAAAAACCTTAACTTTTGTTAATTTTTTATAAAGAACATTAACTTTACAAACCGCAGTTAATTTGTTTAGCTGCGGTTTATTTTTTATAAGAAAAAATAAGCTTTTTTAAATTTTTCAAAAAAATATTTTCTGGCGTTAAAACAAAAAAAGAGGCCTAAAAAGACCTCTTTTTTATATTTTTTGTTAGCGAAAATGGGATTTGAACCTATGACCCCACGGATATGAGCCGTGTGCTCTAACCAACTGAGCTATTTCGCCGTAAAGTGATGTTATCTTAGCACGCAACAAAAGAATTAGTCAATACAGAATTTTTAAATTCAATTTATTTTTTTTATTCCAGTCGCCTGGCACAGAACTTGCTATATATTCATTATCACAAATAAAAAAAGAGGTATTAAAAAAATGCAAATTCAAAACATCAACGACTTACCAGATTTACTGGCCAAAAATTTAATTTCACAGAAGGAGGCTGTAAATCACATTGCATCTTTTGTAATTCAAAATTATCCGGTATTTTCTTTAGAAAAATACGACGAAGACTTCCGATCAGAAATTATTGTACGAACATTGGAAAAAGGTAATTTAATTTTAAGTCAATATGACAAAAGCCAGGGAAGTTTCTTTAACTTTCTTTTTTGCACTGTAAAATCA
>CAVHTI010000098.1:0-7632 GCA_963638805.1 Anaerobutyricum sp. | reverse complement strand
ATGGAATTTCTCCAGAACTTATAGCAAAATGCACCGGTCTTCCACTTGAAAAAGTCCTGGAACTGCAGAAGGCCCCCGTGGCTTTAGCCGGAACGCACTGATAATTAAAAAAAATTAACTGTGAAATTATGATTCGGGGGAACACTCTAAGCGCAATCTGTGGTAAAATGGGCTAAATGAAATTTTTTGGTTATCTGCTGATTTTTGTATTGCTTCTGCTCACGAATCTTAGGGTCTTTTTTATTAAAAAAACGGGGTTCGGGTCGCTTGTTGTGCTGGGGCCTTTGAGTCTTTTGCTTACAATCCTCATGATTTTTGCCTGGGGATTTGATATGTACTCTTTTGTGGCGATAATTTTGAGCACTTTTGTAACTTTGACTAACTTTCACGCGCTAATCCGTTTTAATTCAAAGCTTTACATTGATCATTTCAGTAATCTGATGAAATTCTGGGCCATTATCACCACGATTTTTTCCAGTTTTGCATTGATTTTCATAATCATTTTCTTCCCGGTGGAAAAACGAACCCGCGACACTGGCATTACGGAACAAACGGTTAATTTTCAAGGAAATTTTACTTCCGGATTTGTGCCTTCGACCGTTTTTTCTGAGCAAAATCTGATTATTCACGAATATACTTTGTTTCCTGATTTTAAAACGCGCAAAAATGTTGCAATTTTGATTCCGGACAAGCGCGCGGATTCTATAAATTATCGTCCTTACCTTCAGTTGGTTGCAAAAGAGGGCACTACAATTGTTTCTGCGGATTTTTACACAAAGAATTCGCACTGGATTGACGGTAAAATCTCAAATTCTAAGAAATTCAGGCGCACTGCAATGCTTTTTCAGAGCGTAAAACATAATCAGGATTTTTTGAGTTTTGGCGCAACTTACACTCAGAACACAATTCTGGAACTTGAGGCGCTTTTGCCGATTTTGATTCAGCGATACGGCGACGAATGTTCGTTCTTTTTGATAAGCGACGGAATTACGGATAATGGCGCTGCTCAGTTTGCAAAAAATCATAGTGACAAAATTGCCGGTGTTTTTGCGCTGGATTCAATTCCGGAATATAAAACTGCTGGATACGGCTGCGTTGAACAGACAAATCCATTTCTGGCAAAAATTTTAGGAAGTTCAAAAGACAATAGTTACTTTATAACACGCTATCTTGTTTTAAAAAGTAGAGAAGCAATGAGAGGAGCCTGGCTGAAAAAATGACTTTAAACGAAATTGACAATTATTTTAATTCTTTCTTAAAAAAAGAAAATTTCCCCGGCGACCCGTCACTCAACGGAATTCAAATTCAAAACAGTGCACCGGATTCAAAACAAATCAAAAAAGTTGCCTTTGCAGTTGATGCTTGTGAAGCAACCGCTAACCTTGCCGCAAAAGCAGGCGCCGACTTGCTTTTTGTTCATCACGGGATTTTGTGGGGCGGCTGCGACAGAATTACAGGTTCCTACTATAAAAGAGTTTCCGCATTTATAAAAAATGACCTTGCACTTTGCGCTTATCACATTCCTTTGGATGCAAATAATCCTTACGGTAATAATTTTGGACTTGCGGCCCGCCTTAATTTGCAAAATACACAAGGATTTGGCGAATGGCGCAATATGACAATCGGTTGTTACGGGGAACTTCCGGCCCCCATTACAATAGAAGAACTTGCCCAAAAAGTTATGCGGCCGGGAAAAAAGCCTAACGTAATTCTTCCTCTTGGCAAAAAACAAATCAAAACTGTAGGAATAATTTCCGGAGGCGCCAGCGAGGACGTTGAGCAGGCGGTTGCACTTGGCCTTGATGCCTACATCACCGGGGAATTTCAGCACGAGCAGTATCATTATGCGGAAGAAATGGGCATTAACGTGATTGGCGGCGGTCACTACGAAACAGAAACCGTCGGCGTGAATCTTGTTGCCCAAAAACTTAACACCGAAAAAGGCATTGAAACTGTGTTTATTGATTTGACCACGGGTCTATAAAATCAGTATATTTAGTCTGAAATAAAGTAAAAAAAGGAAAAAAAATTGAACGAAAACAAACCTGAAAACATTGAAAATTCTGAAAATAACAAAAAAAAGGCTCTGATTATGAAAATCATTCCTTTTGCATTAACCGCGCTGATAATCATTTTAGATCAGATTACAAAATCAATTATTGTAGATAAAATTCCGCTTGGAACAATCGGGGCGCAACTTATGCCTTTGTACAAAACGCTTGCGGACGGTTCAAAAGTCGTTTCTGATTATTTTTTGAGAATCATTCACGTGGCAAACACAGGCGTTGCATTCAGCGTGGGCGCGTCGTGGTCGGCAACGGCACGAAATTTCCTGTTCTGTGCAATTCCTCTCATCGTGATTATTCTGGTCATTGTCGTTTACTTCAGAAATAAGGATTTTACGAAAGTTCAGCGCTGGGCAATTGCCGGAGTTATTGGCGGTGGACTTGGAAACATTATTGACCGTTTTTTCAGAAAAGAGGGCGTTGTCGACTTTATTGATTTTAAGTGGTTTGGTGCGGATAATTCTCCTCTGAAATTATTTAAAATGGAACGCTGGCCAACTTTTAACGTTGCCGATTCTGCGGTTGTAATTTGCGGAATTCTCCTTCTTGTTTCTTTTATCGTTACACTTGCAAAAAAGCCGGAAGATAAAAAATCAGAAAACGAAAAATCTTAAAAAATCAAAAAAAAGAGAGCTACTATGGACATGCAGGATTTGGACGAAGCGGAAAAAGCCCGCAGAAAAAAAGAACAGATTGAATGGCGCACAAAAAAGAACAATTCAAACATGTTTATGATTATTACAAGCCTGGTTCAGATTGTTTTTACAATTCTTGTAATTGCACTTTTGATTACGATTGCCTCTTTGATTATGTTCAACGTGATGAATCTTGATGGCGAGGCAATTCAAGTAGCCTACCCGATTGTGCTTATTGCGCTTTTTGTAGTCGGAGTTTTCTTTGCATTTTTCTTTTACAAAAAACTTACCCGCCTTGTGATTAAAAAAATGCATCTGGAAAACAAACTTCTGGATGATGTTCTTGAACACTATAAAATTCAAAAAAAATCAGACAAAGAAAATGAAATTCAGGAGCAATTAAAACAATGATCGGAATAATTGGCGCAATGGACGCGGAAGTAGAAAATATTTTTTCCAGAATGTCATCAAAAGAAAAAATCAGTTTAAACGGCTATGATTTTTTCAAAGGAAAACTTTTTGACAAGGCCGTTGTTGTCGTAAAATGCGGAATTGGAAAAGTAAACGCTGCGCTTTGCACTCAACTGATGATTTTGAATTTCAAGCCGGAAAAAATAATTAACACGGGAATTGCCGGTGCCACGGAAAAAGGCCTGAACATTTATGACTTTGTGGTTTCGTCAGAGGCCGTTTATCATGATTTTGACACGACATTTTTTGGCTACAAACTGGGCCAGGTTCCGGGACTTCCTGAAACTTTTAAGGCGGACGAAGAACTTGCAAATCTTGTAATCAAAACTTTTAATAATTCGGAAATTTCTAAAAATCATAAAATCATAAAAGGGCGGATTGCTTCCGGTGACCAGTTTATTGCCGGCGGTGAAAAAAAAGACTTTATTTTAAAAAATTTTAATCCAGCCTGCGTAGAAATGGAAGGTTGTGCAATTGCTCACACCTGTCATATCAATAAAATTCCTTTTGTAATCATCAGATGTATGTCTGACTGCGCGGACGAAAATGTAAAGGCAACCTACTCAGAGGCTGAAGCGTCACACGTCAGCAGTCACTGTCTGATTGAACTCATCTCTAAAATTTAAAAATCAAGATAAGGGCAAAGTTACCTCTAAAAATTACAGTTTTTAGAGGCAAGCATTAAATTTATTCTAAATATTTTTACGAGGAGGCAAAAACATGGCAGAAAAAAAGTACAATGTGGATTCTTTCAATCTTGACCACACAAAAGTCACCGCACCGTTTGTTCGTCTTGCTGCGCACAAAGAAGGTGAAAAAGGTGATGTCGTCACAAAATTCGACATCAGATTTACTCAACCAAACAAAGAATTTATGCCCACCGGCGCAGTTCACACCCTTGAACATCTGATGGCAGAATATATCCGGGACGAAATGCCGGGCGTTATTGATTTAAGTCCTATGGGCTGCCGTACAGGATTTTATTTTACGGTTTGGGGCGAACATTCGGAAGAAGAAATTGCAAATCATATGATGAATGTTTTGACTAAAGTTGCCGTTTGGGACAAGCCTGTTCCTGCCACAACAGAAAAAGAATGCGGAAATTACCGTGACCACGACCTTGAAGGCGCAAAACATTATGCAAAACAGTGGTGCGACGGAATTGCAAAAAAAGGATATTCCGCATTTACAAGTAAATCATAAATTAAAGGGGTGCTCTAACTTATGAACATACTACAGAAATTTAAAGAAACAGCATTTTCTGTACTTCCAATAATGGGAATTGTCCTGCTGCTGGGGCTTACGGTTGCAAAACTTGACGGCCTGCTACTTGGACGTTTTGTCATTGGCGGAATTCTTTTGATTGTCGGACTGACAATTTTTCTTCTTGGCGTTGATATGGGAATTCAGCCGATGGGCGAACGTTGCGGTGCAGAACTCACCAAAAAACGCAATCTTCCGTTACTTTTAATCTGTGCCTTTGTAATCGGATTTATTGTAACGGCCGCTGAACCAGATATTCAGGTTTTTGTTGATCAGGTGCGCGGAATTTATCCTTTTGTGCATAAAAGTGGCCTGACCTTTGCAATTGCCGGCGGAGTTGGACTTTTTATTACCGTCGGACTTTTGCGTACAGTAATGAATTTCAACGTAAAAATCACACTTTTGATTGCTTACGTTGCGCTTTTTGCACTTACGTTCTTTTCTCCAGATTCATTTGTGGGAATTGCATTTGATTCAGGCGGAGCAACGACAGGACCTATGACCGTGCCGTTTATTATGGCGCTGGGACTTGGCGTTTCTTCCGTTCGCAATAAAGATTCAAGCGGAAATTCTTTTGGATTGACCGGCATTGTTTCGGTTGGACCGGTCGCAGCAGTAATTCTGTATGCAATTCTTATGCAGCAGCAAATTAACGGTTTTTCACCGGCAGCAGAAAGTGCAGAAACGGCAGTCGCAGCGGCAACCGTTACTCACGGAATTTTTTACGAATTATTTTCTCCATTCGGAAAAATTATTGCTTCGGTTTTAAAAGAATCTGCGACTTCAATTTTGCCATTACTTGGACTTTTCATTTTATTCCAAATTTTCCTTTTAAAACTCACAAAACGCCAGGTTATAAAAATCCTGATTGGTTTTGCATACAGTTTTGTAGGACTTACAATCTTCCTTACCGGCGTAAACGGCGGATTTTCTCAGGCGGGCGCCGCACTTGGCGAAGTTCTTGGACAAAAAGCATTGTCGCACGCCGGCTGGTACGTTCTGTTAATTTGTACAGGACTTGTGCTTGGAGCAATTATTGTTTGTGCAGAACCGGCAGTCTGGGTTTTGAGTGAACAGGTAGAGCAGGTTTCCGGCGGCACAATCAAACGGAGATTCCTCCTGGTATTCCTTTCTGCGGGCACGGCAATTGCAATTGGACTTGCCCTTGTAAAAGCCGTCGCAGGATTCAATCTCAAGTGGATTTTAGTTCCGGGATACATTATTGCAATGCTCTTGATGATTTTTTCTCCGTCAATGTACACGGCAATTGCTTTTGACTCCGGCGGAGTTGCGTCTGGACCGTTGACTTCAACGTTCATTCTGTCATTTACGATCGGTGCATCAAGTGCCAGTGGCGGTTCAACAAATTCATTCGGAGTAATTGCCCTTGTAGCGATGATGCCTTTGATTGCAATTCAGATAATGGGAATTATTGTCCGAATAAAAACTAAAAAGCAGGAAAAATTATCATCTTCCACAAACGGAGGTTCAAATGTATAAATTGCTTATCAGTATTGTTCCGCACAACAGCGGAGAACTTGTTACAGATTCTGCAAAAGAAGCCGGCGCAACTGGCGGTACAATAATCATGGGACGAGGCACTGCCAGCAGCAATATCATTCAGCTTCTTGGTTTTGGTGATTCATCAAAAGACATTGCATACATTGTAGCCGATGAAAAAATTATTCCTTCTGCAATAGAAAAAATTGCAAAAAAATGTGAAAACAAAAAACATTTTGGCGTTTTGTTCACTTTGGATGTAGAAGGATTTATAAAGGGCGGACAAAAAAATTCCGCTGACCAGATTTCACAAAAGGAAGAAAATATGACAAATTCACACGAAATGGTAAATATAATTGTAAATAAAGGATTTGCAGAAGATGTTATGGATGCTGCCCGAAAAGCCGGTGCCGGCGGTGGAACAATAATCAGCGCAAAAGGTACTGCAAAGGAAGGAGATTCAACATTCCTGGGCGTTCACATTGTGCCGGAAAAAGAAATGCTGATGATTCTTGTGCCAAAAGACAAAAAAGACGAAATTGTAAACGCAATTGCAGCACTTCCGTGCCTTTCTGAAGCTGGAAGTGGAATTATTTTCTGCAACCCTGCAAGTAATTTTACAGTTTTAGGCAAAAAATAATTATTTTGACTGTTGTTTGCGTGAGCGCTAGGAGCCCCGAAGTTGCCGGCTTGCCGGCAATGAGCGAATAGCGAAGGGCGGATATAGCGACGCAAGCAACCGCAGGTTGCGGCGGCACGCCCTTAAAAAAATGAAAATAAGAAAAATTATTCCGTCTTTTGTAATTCTCGCGATTTTTGAAACTCTGGCCGTGATTCTTTGGCGGACAAAAAGCAATATTTTTTATCTTTTTAATTTTAGTTACATCGGACTTGCGATTTCGGCCGGATTTTTTCTGCTCGCCATGAAATATAAGTATGCACGACGCGTGGTTCAGTTGCTTGTCGGGCTTTATATGCTCGTTTATCTGGGGATTTTCAAAAAAGAAAATATGCAGATTGAAGGCTTCTGGTACTATCTTTTTACCGGGACTTTTGAGGCGGCGACAATTCACTACGCAGTTGCAAAAATTTTTGGACCGCTGATTTTTGGCCGCGGCTGGTGCGGATATGCCTGCTGGACGGCGATGATTCTGGATTTTCTTCCATACAAAACGCCTTCCGCGCCACGAAAAAAACTCGGCTGGATTCGCTACATCACATTTGCCGCATCTCTGATTTTTGTTTCCGCACTCTTTCTTTCAAAAGTTGGAAACATAGAAAAAATAATGTTCTGGGCATTCGTCGCCGGAAATTTAATTTATTACGCAACAGGAATCGCACTGGCCTTTATTTTTAAGGACAACCGCGCCTTTTGCAAATACATCTGCCCCGTCACCGTCTTTTTAAAACCAATGTCCTATTTTTCGCTGTGGAGAATCAAATGTGACAAGACAAAATGCGTTTCTTGCGGCAAATGCAAAAAAGTCTGCCCAATGAACGTAGACATGACCGACAATTCCCGCAAACGCCAAAACGGCACCGAATGCATTTTCTGCATGGAATGTGTAAAAAACTGCCCAAAAAACGCATTGTAGGTTTTGGAGGGGAGTGGCGAAGGCACTGATACAGAGCGTCAGGCAGGCACTACAGTGCTACAGCTCGTTATTATTTAGAGGGGCAGACCAGGCGAAAGCCAA
>CAVHTI010000097.1:0-7836 GCA_963638805.1 Anaerobutyricum sp. | reverse complement strand
TGAATTGAAGAAGCCGAATTCAGATTCTGCAGGAGCTTTTCACGCGGAATAATCAATTCTTGATATTCCTGTAAATTTAGAATTTTAATTTTGGTTTTTGTTTCTTTAAAATTTAAAAAAAGAAAAATCAGAAATACAGAACAGAATGTTTCTGCCAAGTTTTGAGAGAGAATCGAAATATAAAAACAAGATCCTAATCGTAAAGGACTAAAAAGTATTCCTAAATAAATCATCAAAGTAATCAAGTATTTTAAAATTTTATGATTTTCATAAAATCCTGTGATGTAAAAAAAAGTAAAACTAAGAAAAAATGAAAAAAGCGGAACAAAACTTGAGGGATCTACAAATTCAATCCATAAACTATAAAACAGAAAAATAAATCCTGTTAGTACCAATTGTTTCGGATGTCTAAAGAGATATAAACATAAAACACATGAAATTGTATTTATAACAATTCCAACTATAGAAAATGCTTTTGCACCTGAATGGTTCGTCAGTCCCAATAACTTCAAAACTTCTACAGCAGAAAATGCAAAGAGTAATACGAGTGCCAGCAAACAAAAAATCTTAATTATCGATTGGTTCTTTTTTGAATTGATATTTATAAACATTTTTTATAAGCGAATTATAACACAATTTTATTAAATTTGAAGCTAAAAAAAATCAAATTTCTGCCATTAAAAAAATAAAACTCACCTCCCCCCCCTCCTCCCCCCAAAAAAAAACAGGCTGCCATTTCTGACAGCCTGAAAGATAAGGAGATTTATTGTATTAGAATAAATTAAATCTTAATCCCACAGCTAACTGCGGTACCTGGTTTTGAATTACGTAAGTCGAAGAACTTGAAACGTCCGTTGGAATGAACCAGTAGCTGAATTCTGTGTAGAATGAGAACTGGCTGAATACTTTTCTGTTGAACTTCATCAACGGGAATTCAAGCTGTACAACAATTGCAGACAGTGTCTGGGTAGAAATTGAAGTTTCTGTTGTAGACTTCCATCCACCGTCATTAAACCATGTGAACTGGGCACCTACTGCAAGTGATGCGTAAAGCCATTCAAAATCACGACCGAACAACAAGCTGAACGGCAATGTATAAACATTTGCAAGCACTTTTACACCCCAAACGTTATTTCCACCGTAACGCATATTTGTCAAATCCTGCCGCAAGATTGAAGACATCAGGTTTCGCTGTTCCTGAGTGTACTGTCCCCACTGTACCTGAAGTTTTACGACATCATCAAAGAATGTAAGTCCGGCACCAACATCAAAGAATGTTGCACCAAGGAAGTGGAAGTCAAAATACAATCCCTGAATGAATGACGGAATTTCATAAGATGACTTACCGCCTTTTCTTAAAGTTACAGTTACATCTTCAAGTTTTACGTCATCACTAGAAAGTCCAGATGCTTCAAGAACCTGGTTGTACTTACCGTCAACAACCGGCGAAATCATCTTGATTGAAGGTGCCGTGTTATCAACCTGAACTAAAGTACGGTTTGTAGCAACTTCGCCGTTGGCCATTGTTGCCCTGATGAACATAAAGTGTGTTCCTTCAGGAATATCATAGTTTTCAATACGATATTTCCAAGAACTCTTTGTAGAAATTTCTTTGAATGTTTCACCGTTATCAAAACTGATTTCTATTTTTTCAAGTTTCTTATTAAGGTAGTCAATCTTGAATTCGTCACTTGCTTCACTTGATTTGTAAAGCTCTTTGTCTGCCGGGTCAATTTCATAACCTGCGTGACCTTTTATCCACGGTCGGTTTGTTGCAAAGTCACCGTAAACAAAGTTATCAATTGTAATCCAAGGACCATAAGGACTATAAGTAATCTGCTGGTCACGTGAAGGAATTTCCATTCCGTCAGAAAGTACTGTAGTTACGTGATATTTATGAACTCCAGAAACTTCTTTTCCTGATGTTTCGCCGGCAATTTCAAATGTTTCGGCAGTTACATCAAACTTGTAGAATCCACTTTTCTGCAGAGTTGTTTCATCAACGACTACACCGTCAATGTAAAGTCGTAACAATGTAATTTCTTTTTCTTCTGATTCAGACTGACCGTAAACCGAGAATTTTCCCTGTTTGTGCTGGCCATTCAACGGATAGAAAATATCAACGCTTGCAGGATCTTTGTTCTTCTGCAAATGAATGTTGCGGCTGACGTTTGTAGTATTTCCGGCAAGGTCTTTAGCGGTAAGTTCTACGTTATAAATTCCGTCCGGCATACTTGAAATATCAACTCTTTCAGAAATAATCTTTTTAATTTCAAGATTCTTAATAAATGGATTTTCAAGATTTTCCATATTGCGAACAGTTACATAAAGTTCAGAAATTCCAACGTTATCAGAAGAATATCCTGAGAACAAAATGTCGCCTGTTGAATAAGAGTCATCTTTTGGATATTCAAGTGTCAACTGAGGAGAGTTGTTATCAATGTTAATCAAACTTGAATACAATCCCTGAATTCCGTAACCATCAACAATTCTTAAGAATACTGCGTGTGTACCGCCGTTAAGGATTCGTGTATCAACATCATAAGACCATTCTTCAAGGCCGTTTGCATCATTAAAGCTGTTTCCGTTATCAAGAGAAATCTGAACGCTCTTAATGCCGTTTTTATCGCTTGCTACACCAGAAATTGTTACATATTCCTTTACAGAAGAATTGATTGAAGGCATTAAAATTTCGCCTTTTGGTTCTTCCAAAGAAACCTTGAATGTTCTTGAAACTTCTTCACCCTTAATACCATTAATATCAACGGCATAAACTGTGACGGTATGTTCATTATCAGTCATTTCTATAAGGCTGATTGGCTGTGAATAACTTGTTCCCATTTCCGGAATCATTTTGTATTCACCGTTATCAATCTTGTAGTAAACGGTTGGACCACGAAGAATGCTGCCGTCCTCTGCTTTTTCAACGCCATCATCATCATAAACTACGCCAGAAATAACAAAGTCACGAGTAATAACTTCGCCTTCTTCCGGAACGTGAATTTCTGTTCGTGGCAAGTCAGAAAGTTCATCAATAATGAAATTCCACTGTCCAATTTCAACTTTGTTGCCTGCGCCATCCTCAAAAGAGAACTTCATAGTATCGCTCATCGGATAATCTTCCGTACCAAGCAAAACTCTTGGCAAAGATTTGTAAGGAACATCTTCAACAATTGAACCATCTCCAGACTGATACTGGATTTTTTCGATATACATATCATCACTTGCCTTGAATACAACAAGTGTCTGACCGTTTACAACATCGTCAATTCCCGGAGTAATAACTTCAACCTGTGGCGGAGTTACATCTTTTGAAGTTGAACAATAGCAGTAGGTTGACTGATCTGAATTATCAATTGCACGAACAGTAAGCGGTACAAGGCCGTCAGCAAAATCTTCAAGAGAAATTTCCTGATTAAACGTTACGGCTTCTGAAGGTCCGCTGATTGTAAGTTCCGTCCAGTTTTCACCGTCCAGAGAATATTCAACAGCTTTTACGCCAGTTCCATCTGATGCAGTTCCCGAAATCTTGAGTGTGTTTCCGGTCCAACTGTGAATTTCCGGTGTAAGCAGCGAAATTACAGGTGCCTGGCCATCAGAAATGAAATTCAATGCCGGAGAATTATAAGAATCGCCGTACTGATCCTGAACTTTAAGAACAACATTTCTGTAAGTGCCGTCTCTAGTTGCCTTTACTGCAAAGAGGTTGCCGTGTCGTTCAAGAACAAGACCTCTTGTGCTGCCTGTTAATTCGCCAATAGGATTTACACAATTTGCGTAGAAGTAGAAATATTCACCTTCGCCAATGATATATGTGTTATCAGAAGCTCTATATTCAACTCCAGATGGAGCAAACGTGTAGATTTTTTCTTCATCGTCGGCTTCTATAACTTCGCGAAGTACTACAACATAACCGGTAATTTCTTTTGTTACGTTGCCGGCTCTTACTGTTACAGTAATTCTATTTTCTCCGGCTGGTAAATCATTCAGCGGAATTTCTATTAAAAGAGGTTCGCCAACATTTTTTGCCGGAACTTTTGAAAGTCGAGTTTTATTTCCTGCAATTTCATATTCAATAGAATTGATTGCAAGTTCTGTTTCAATTGAAACTGTCACTGAACTTCCAGTAACGCCACTCTGTGGCAAAATAAGTGAAGTTCCGTTTGCAAAAGATTTTTCTTTTACGTTTGTTACTATTGAACTTTCACCAGTTTCTGCATCATACAAAGTTGAAGTTTCTGGAATCTTGATTGATGTAAGGTTAACTTTTAAATCACCGTTTTTAGCAATTACGCCGTTTGAAGTAGCAGTTCTTCCGTATTCTGATGTTGCGGAAATTGAAATATCTTCAGACTGACCTGCATAGAAACCGTCAGTCGTAAAAATCTGGAAAGTTTTTACATTTGATTCGCCGTTTTCATCAACAAGATTGCCCTGGAATGCTACAACGCCGTACTTTGCATAATCTTCGTAACCACTGATAATTACAGTCTGAGGATTTGCTCTCTGTAAATCTTTGTTTGGATCTTTTGGCTGGTTATTAATATTGTTGATTGCAGTGGCCGTAACAGCTTTCTTTCCGCCGGCAGTTGTTGCAACAATTTCAATAATGTAAATTGCATTAGCTTTTGGACCTGGAACCTGTACAGTTTCTGTTACAGTTTCAAACTGAGGCTGTTCAACAGTTTCAGTAGTTTCCGCACCTTCTGCATTTTCTTCTGCGCCCCAGGAATCTTCGCCCCATGAATCGTCATCATCTTCTGACATTTCCGGGAATTCATAATCTTCAGGGAAGACTGTTCGTTCAATTGTACGTTCAACTAAATCAAAATTATCATAAGAAATTGTAAATGTTCCGTCTCTATTAACAGTTACCGGTTTAAATTCACCTGCAACGCCGGCAGACAAAGATTTAAGAACATTTCTTGCATCAAAAGAAGGTCTTACTTCAAGAAGTCTGTACTGAACTGCGTTACCATCAGCAAGTTTTGAAGAACAGGTTACCTTTCCTTTAATCTGAATTGTGCTGTAATTTCCGCGAACATCAATCAACTGAGAATCATAATCCTGAACATCAAGTGTGATTACCGGAATTGCCGTGTCTTCAGAGAAGGTAAGTGGAATAGAATCAACTGTGTGGCCCTTATCTGTTGTTACACGAACTGTAATTTTATCAGAAATTCCAACACTTTCCGGATGAGTTCCGTAAGTAAATCGGATTGTGTTTCCATCAAGAGTTGCATTAATTCCAAAATTATTATTTGCCGGAAGAACTCTTACGCTTCTTGCATTTCCGCCAGCAAGATATGCGGTAATCGGGTGATCGCGGTCAAGCTGAACAACGCCGTTTGCATCAACTTCGCTACCAAATACAATTTCTTCTTCGGCATTATCTTTTGCGTTATTTTTTACATAAAGGAGGGCTGTGTAATCAGATTCACGGTTATCAACGTCAGTAACGTGAACATTGTAATAAACAATTCCTCGTGGCAGGCTGCCCATATTGCGCAGACGAGCTTCGTAAGTCAAAGGCTGATTTTTTGGTTCATCTGTAACTTCCGAACCTGAATAAACAACGTCTTTGAAAATGATTTTTGTAGTAACGGCCTTAATTCCAGAAGAACCTTTTATCTGAACGGCAAGTTCTGTTGCAGATTCTGGGTCAATTGTAGTTCCCTGTACAAAATCAGTAGTTTCTGAACCGTTTATAAGGCTTACTTTTTCAAACAAAGGATTTCCGCCCTTGTTATAGAATTCCACTACAGAAGCATTACCAGCAGTTCCATCAATATCAACAGGAGTTACTTTGATTGTATGTCTACCGGCCGCAAGTTCTTCAACTTTTCCAAAATCATAAGAATAATCGCCGTGAGTTTTCTGAATCTGCGGTTCATTATCATCAAGCTGAATGATTACCGAATCAACGCCGTCATCATCAACGGCAAAACCACGTGCAATTATATGACCACTGTCACTCTTGATTAATTTTGTTTCAGGGTCAACAACTGGCTCTACCACAGTTGTAATCACCGGCTTGTCGCTGTCCTGGTCAACAGGAACTAAAAGAACCTTGTCAACGACGTTTCCAATACTGTCAACTGCACGAATTGTAAATTTTCCGGCCTTTTCTTTTAATTTTCGTGAATCAATATCAACAATCCAGTAAGGGTTACCCGGAATAATATCAATATTTCCGCTGTCATTTCCAAACGTCCAGCTTAAACTTGCAATTCCAACAACGTCTTTTGCATAACCGGCAACTGCAAAAATGCCGTTCTGAACATCAGAAGCAGTTGGCGTAAGAATTTTTACATCAGGTTCTGTGTTATCAACAAACATAAGGTAAGAAGACAAACCTATAGAACCCATATTGTCATAAGCTTTAAACCACAAAACCTTTGCGCCATCATCAAATTTCTTTGTATCAAGCGAAAGTGTAAAAGTCGCTTCTGAAGGATGTTTTTTATTTAATTTAATTTTTAATTCTTTGAAAGTTTTACCATTATCAACAGAGTAGAACAAACGCTGTATTCCGTTTCCGTCAGAAACAATACCGTTCAATTTTACAGTTCCGCTGACAAGCGTTCCCATAACTTTTTCTTCAATATTTGTAACCGGCTGAGTTCTATCCATCTGCCAGGTAACGGTTGAATTGTCTGTTTTGATTTTCTTTGGATTATTTTCTTTGGCAGGATCATTAATATCAAAGCCCTTAACTCTGATTGTGTGCGGGCCTTCTTCAAGATTTGTTGTATCAAGGTAGTAAGACCAGTATTCCGTACCTTCGGCAGTTACGGTCTGTTCCCATTCAGTACCTTCATCAAGGATAAGTTCAACTTTTGAAACCCCATCGTCATCATTACAAGTACCAACAATGTTCAGGTTTCCTACGACTCGCATATCTGGTGACGGGTTAATAATTCCGACAACCGGCAAATCCGAAGTCTTGTCGTACTTGATATTAAAAGGACCTTCTACAGATTTATTACCACCCATATCCGTTGCAGTAACAAAAATGTTGAACTTGCCCTCTTTTTTAGATTCAAGGTCAAACTGTTCCAGCCAACTGTATTTATTGCTGACTTCACGGCTTTCAACATCTTTTCTTCCGTGTGCAAACACAAGCGAAACATTGGATACTAATAAAAGAATCACTAAAGTTTTAAAAAATTTTGACATAGCGATTTTACTCCTATCTTGATTTTGGACTTCTACATCTTTTACTATCGGCGAAAATAACAGTTTTTATGAGAAAATTCTCACAAAATGACGGGTCATTATAAAACCAATAACATTGTTATTCTATTCTTATTTTGGGCAAAAATCAAAATTTTGTTTCTTTCCATAATTTGCAGGGCATTCCCCTACGGGTCGCGTGTTCCTCGCGTAAAGGATTGTAGTACCTGCGTAAGCAGTCCCGGAGCGCGACCGTCACCGTCTTTTCCGGCGCCCGTCACGGCATTGGTATAAACGTCAGTGCATTGCACGGCGTCACGGCATCGCCACAAACGCCAGTCAATTGCCACAAACGCCAGTCAATTGCCACAAACGCCAGTCAATTGCCACGCCACACGTCATTGCCATAAACGCCAGTAAAGTGCCACGCCATCACGGCATTGGTATAAACGTCAGTGCATTGCACGGCGTCACGGCATCGCCACAAACGCCAGTCAATTGCCACGCCACACGGCATCGCCACAAACGCCAGTAAAGTGCCACGCCATCACGGCATTGCCATAAACGCCAGTGCCCCGTACACCGCCAATGCCCGTGCCATAAATGCCAGTCAATTGCCACGCCACACGGCATCGTCACAAACGCCAGTGCCCCGTACAC
>CAVHTI010000096.1:0-8102 GCA_963638805.1 Anaerobutyricum sp. | reverse complement strand
GTAAAGGAAGAAGCTGTAAAAAAAGAGGATTGTGCAAAAAAGAAGTTACCAGTAAATCCTATTAACTTGAGTATTTTTATTGCTTCTGCAATCTTGTTTTGTTTTTCTTTTTTATTGTTCATTTTATAATAAAAGAGTAATTAAAATAACTAATCACAAGCGAGGATAACCATGAAAAATGCTTTTAAGGTTCTGTTGGTAATGCTTTTATGTATGCTGACAGGTTGTCGTTTTTTTACGACTGTAACGGAAGAAATAGTCAAAAAAGATTATAACGCTGAGATTACAGCCGTTACTTTCAGTACGACAACTATGAGTATAAACAGCGGTGAAAGTGATTACTTAAAACTTACTTTGTCACCGTCTGCAAATCAGGGAAAGTGTACTGTTAAGTGGGAATATGACGAAACTTATATTTCTGCAAAGACTGATAATTTTGGCGCTGTTATTACCGGCGTAAAAGGTGGTTCAACTTACATCAAGGCATCCTGTAACGGAATTGTTGCAACTTGTCTTCTTTCCGTTATTTCTACAGGAGACGATGCAAGTGAAAATCCTTACATTTATTCAAATTATTCTGTAGTACAGCTTCAGCCGAATAATACTACTACGATTTCTGCATCTCTTTACGGCGGAAACATCGGTGATATGGAAAATTTTGTCTGGGAAATAGAAGATGAATCAATCGCTTCAATTTCTTACTCAAGAAACAATTGTGTAATCACGGCAAAAAAAGCAGGAAGTACTCAGCTTATTTGTTCGCATCCAGATGCTGTCTATGATTACACTTTTGTAATTTATGTTTATCAGGATAAACTTACAGAAACTTATATCACGACGGAATACAATGTTCTTTCTATTAATAAAAATGAAATTTCATCTAAAACTATTTCTGTTGACCTTGTAAATCCGACTAGTTCAACTTATAAAAACGGTTTTACCTGGAACTATGCTGATGAAAGTTCAAAGGAAATTATTTCTGTCAGTGCAAATATGAATACGGCGGAAATTGTTCCTCTAAAGAGCGGAATTGCAAAACTTGTCGTAAGTCACGAAAACTCTCAGTACGATGTAAGCATTATTGTCCGGGTAACGACTATCGTTCAGAATGTTTATATTTCTCTTTCTCAGACAACTTTAGTTATTGAAGGGAGCGATACTCCTTATACTGTTAACGCAAGTCTTGAAAATTATGACGGTTATGTTGACCCAGATAACTTTGTATGGACGGTTCCTGAAGAAGCTGAAAGTTTAGTTGATTATGTAATTTCTGGAAATTCAATCAGAATTCAGGGAAAAAAGAACGGTAGTTTTAAGATAAAAGTTTCTAATGAACAGTCTGAATATTCTCGAAATCTTCTTGTAATTTTGCAAAAGCAGATGGCAAGTGCGATTGATTCATCAATGTACATTACAACTGACCAGAATTACATTCAGACTCAGGTCGGAAGGGACGCGACTACCGTAAATGTACGTTTAATTGGTGGCGTTGACGGTGAAGACAATGTCGGGGACGATACTACGAATTTTTCGTGGTATATAAAAGGCGGAGAAAATAACGGAATTGTTGAAGTTCAGGAACATACTGGATATGTAAAAGATTTATCAAGCCGTAGTGCTGCATCTTCCGGAGAATTTTGTGACGCTTATCTTACAATAAGTCCTCTTGCAGAAGGTGAACTTACAATCGTTGTGACTCATCCGCGATGTCTTTATGACACGGAAATTGCTGTAAAAGTATATTCAGAAACGGCAATCGTAAATCCAAAGACTATTACACTTTCTGACAGCATTATAAAACTGGTAAACGGTAATTCAGCTGAAGTTACGGCAAGTTTAAGAAATCAGGATGATGGCGATGAAACTAAAATAGAATGGTCTAGTGCAGATTCTTCAAAAGTAAGTGTTGCTGCTAATGGCAAAAATGCTGAAATTACAGCTTGTGGAACTGGTCAAAATCATATTTATGTTACAGCTCATCTTGAAGATGCCCTGTCAGATGCAAAAGTTCTGGTTCTTACTGCTGATACTGAAGAAGAACTAAAAACAATGAAGGCAATTTACGCTGATTCAACTTATTTAAGAATTACTGCTGGGGAAACAAAGACTTTAAGCGTTGAACAGTACGGTCTTGATTCTACAGACAGAGTTTCCTGGAGCGTTTCTGATTCTTCAAAATGTATTGTAAATGGTGATTCTTCTTCTAGCTACTGTTCTACGGCTAATGTTTCTGGATTAAGTGAAGGAAATGTTACTGTTACTGCAACTGTTGAAAATTGTGAACCTGTTGTTTTTGATGTTACGGTTTTAAAAGAAGGCGAAAGTTCTGAAATTTTTGATGAAAATGCAGGCTACCTTACAACAAATCGGAACGCTGTTGTAATTGAAAGTGAAGGGAACTCTGAAACGCTTTCTGTTACAGGTGTAAATATCAGTGCCGCTGATATGGTGCTTCACACTAAATGGACTATGAATGACCTTACAGAAAGTGATGACGGCGAAAGTGTTTTTTCTCTTGCAGCTATCGGAAGTTCTGCAACTCTTACTGCAAATAAGGCTGGAAAATCTGTAATAAAGGTTAGTAATTCTCAGTCTGCAAATTCTTTAAACATAAATGCAAAATGCGGAGAACTTTATGAATGGACTGATGACTATATCGTTTATATCACCGCTGAAAATGATGTTGTAAATATTGTGAACGGTGGTTCTACAACAATCGGATGTTCTCTTGTAAATACAACTTCAACCGGAAGTTTTTCGTGGGAAGTTACTCAGGGTAAAGAAAATGTTGAAATTCTTGGTACTACAAGCGGAACTTGTAAAATAAATGGAATTCAGGCAGGGCAGAGTATTATTACTGTTTCTAATAGTCTTGCCGGTGAAATTACTAAGGAAATCTTAGTAAACATTGCAAATTCTGAAGA
This sequence comes from Anaerobutyricum sp., assembly GCA_963638805.1. GTDB lineage: Bacteria > Spirochaetota > Spirochaetia > Treponematales > Treponemataceae > Treponema_D. The sequence goes on along the minus strand of CAVHTI010000096.1, from coordinate 5,178 downwards.
GGAATTAAAGGGGTATAAATATCTTACAACATCTCAAAATGTTGTAACGGTTGGCGAAAGTTCAAGCGCTACAGTTTCTGTAGAAATCAAAAATGCTGATTCTGACATTATTTCAGGTTATACCTGGAAAAGTTCTAATTCATCAGTTGCAGAAGTTGTAGGTAGTGGAAGTGTTGCTGTAGTTTACGGAAAATCAACTGGAAGTACAAAACTTATAGTTGAAAATTATGATAACTGTGATTATCCGCTTGAAATTATTGTGAATGTCGTTGATCCGATTGCCGCTGCAAATGACCCTTACATTACTTGTAATAATATTGTTACCTGTACTGTAGGCGGAGATGTTGCGACTATTGCAGCCGAACTTGTAGGCGGAAGTTCAAATGATGTAACCGGATTTACCTGGACTATTATAGATTCTTCCGTTGCAAAACTTTATGCAAGTAATGATTCTGCTCAGATTAAGGCTGTTAGTGAAGGTGTTACTCAGGTAATTATTTCTCATCCAAAAGCCAGCTGTACAAGAAGTGTGCTTGTTATTTGTGAACCAAAGGTTACAACTACCTGCTACATTACCGTTACGGAAAGTATTATCAAAATGAGTCCATCAGATGATTCAAAAACAATCACTGCAACGCTCGTAAACGGAGAGGCCGATGATGTTTATGACTTTAAGTGGTGGGCAGACAGTTATGACAAAATTGACATGAACTACACAAGTGATTCGTGTGTAATTGAACCGCTTAGTTCTGGAACAGTAACGATTCATGTTTCTCATCCTAAAGCCTCTTCTACAAAGGATATTGTTCTTTACATCAGCAATTATTCAGATTTTGCGTTTGCTTCAAGTTATGTAGAAGTTGTTACAGGAACTGATACTTTTGTTAATATGGAAGTGCCGGCTACCGGCGTTGATTGTGAAGTTTCTTATAAATCTTCAAATAATTCACTTTGTACTGTATTCGGTAATTCTTCTGTTTGTACTCTTCATCCGGGAACTGTAAGTGACGGAAAGACTGCGGAATCCTGCACAATTACTGCAACCTTACAGACAAAAGGCGGAGTTGTACAGTCAACTGCTGAACTTTTAGTAAGCGTTACTAAGAAAGATGAAACAAAGCCTTATATCGGTCTTGCTAGTTCATCTGATTCTACAATCATTACGATGAACAAGGGTGAAAAACGCAATATTTCTGCAAAACTTTACGGAACTGATGTTGTTGATACTACTTCAGCAGGTCTTACATGGGACATCAATAAAGGTTCTGGAAATTTCATTGATTTTACTACAACAAAAACAACCGGAAGTTCAGTTCAAATTATTGCAAATACATCAGGTAAAACAACTATCACGGTAAGTCATGCAGAAGCTACAAATCCGCTTACTCTTTACGTAATAGTAACAGGCGTAGATGACCCAACCGTAACTTTGAATTATTCATCTCTTCCTATTGAAATTGGTGAAGACAAACAGACTCTTGTTGCAACTGTCCAGAATGATACCGGTGAAGAACTTGAATGGTCTGTTGTAAATGATGATAACCCGGATGTAGAACAGGATTTCTTTACGTTTACTACATCAGGAAACAAAGCGTTCCTGTATGCAGAAAAAGAGGGTAATGCAACGGTTTACTGTAAGATTCCTTCAAACGGCGCAACAGCATCCTGCAAGGTAAGTGTTTCTAAGGCACCGGAATTAAACTTCTTTATCTATGACGATGAAAGTAATTTTACTTATGAAAACGGAGTTTTAACGGATAACCGTACTAAAATCTACATTACGACAATGCAGCTTTATCCAGGCGAAACAAAGCCTCTTCACTGGGAGTGTGTTCCCTCTGAAGATAAGATTAATTCGTGGTACAGAAGCGATAACTCTTATTTTGACATGAATAACTCCGCTTCTGGCTATCTTGACTCATGGACAGATTCTGCAAGCAAGGTGACTTATTATTATCCTGAAGGTGTCGGAACTATAGAAATTACAGGAAAAGCAAAGGAAGGAACTGCAATTTTGCAGGCAACATCTGCATCTTCTCAGACGGATTCTGTTTCTATAACGAATTCTTACAACTATCTTTTGTCGCTTGATAAATCAATAATTTCTTCTACTCCAAAGGAAGTTAATGATAATAAGACTATTCTTTATGTAAATTATGAGATTCGGCCTGCATGCTCAAAAATCATTGTGACAAATAATAATGCTTCTTCTGCTTTTAGAGAAAACTTAAAACTTGTAAACGGAACTGTAGATGGTGACCACTGGGTAGTTGATACTCATACTGCTTCAAGTGATTCTGTTTCTACCGGAATTGTTTACGGAACTTTACAGTTTGAAGTAACAGGCGAAGTCAATGCAAATGTAAACATCAGGGGAATTAATGAAAATCTGATTTCTTCTGGTGGTTCTACTAAAACAAGTGAAGAATTTGGAAATCAGAATCTTAAAGTTCAGGTTTACTATCCAAAGCATACTTTTATTCCTGAAATTACAAAGCAGGTTCCTTATATAAATAATGGCCTTTATTCAGATGAGAAGGTTGCAAAGTATTCTTATTACGATTCTGCTACAAATACGATTTTCTTAGGTGATGGTGAATACTTAAGCGGAACGATTTTTGTAAACGAAGAAAATGAACCTTACTCAAATGTAAATATTACTGAAGTAGAATTTGTTCCAGTTAAATCTGCAATACAGGATAAGGTTGGAACGTATGTAAAAGATGCAAGAGTTCAGTCTGACATGGTAAAAGGAATTTCAACAGATTCTGGTCACAATTCTCATTTTTTCCAGCTTTATCATACTCACGATTATTCAGTTTACGGTTACAAAATATCTGAAACTGCTGACTGGACTTATGTTACCGGCGGAATTGAAAATATGTACCGTCTTTCAAGCGAAGGCGACCGTACAACAGAAGTTCGTAACGAAACAGTTAAGGAAACTTCTTACGTTGGTTACCTGCAAATTTCATATTCAAACTACGCAAAAGGCTCTGGCGACGCTACTTACAAAATTCCAGTTTATGTACAGGTTCGTAACAATCCTTGTGCAGATGACGGAGACTACTACAAAAAATACGTAGAATAAATGGTTTTCAGGCGGATGTTCTGCATCTGCCTGATTTTTTAGAAATTATTTATGGTTGCCTCTAAAAATTGCAATTTTTAGAGATGTCCTTATGAGAAGGAAAAAATATGAAAAAACGTTTTTCTTTTATTTTTACGGTATTGATGACGGCCTTTGTACTGCTTTTTTCCGGTTGTCATTTTATAACCTCTTTTATTGGCGGTACGGACGACGATAATATTGAGCTTACTTTTGATAAAACAAAATCTTCCGTGAGTATTGGTGCTATGGAAGTCATCAATCTTACTGCTTCTAAAAATCAAAATAAGGCTGATATTGAATGGATTTATGATGATTCAGTGATTTTTGCAAAAACAGACAATTATTCTGCTGTCATTACAGGTCTGACTTCCGGTTCTACGACTCTTACGGCCCTTTGTGGTTCTAATTCAGCATCCTGTCTTATTACAGTTACAGAAGATTCTTATGCTGTAACAATCACCAATCCGTATGTTTATGCTTCTACAGATTATGTTGATGTTACTCCAAATGAAACTGTAAAAATCAGTGCAGCGCTTTTTGGCGGAACGGTTGCTGATATAAATAATTATACCTGGACTATTGATAAGCCGTCCGTTGCTTCTCTTTCTACAGAAGGAAATTATTGCTGGATTACCGGTAAAAATGACGGAATTGCAAAAGTTACGGTAAAGCATCAAAAAGCTGCCTACGGATATTCTATTCTGGTAAATTGTTCTTCTGACGGTACAACTTCAACGTACATCACTACAAATGAAAATATCCTTACGATTAATTTAAGTGAAACAAATACTGCATCCTTTGCCGTTGACCTTGTAAATCCTCTTATTGATGACTATGAAAGTGGCTTTGAATTTTCCGTTGTAGATTCTTTAGGCAACGAAATTGAATCAAAACCGGTCGTTGTAACGAGTACGGAAGGTCTTGATGTTAATCTTACTGCCTACGAAGAAGGTGAGTGTTACATCCGCTGTACTCATTCTTCTGCAATTTACAGTCTTGATGTTCTGGTTCGGGTAATTAAAAATGCGGAAATTGCATACATTGAACCGTCCCAGACTCTTCTTACTGTGTCAAATACAGACTATGAAACTGTAAATGTTTCTCTTTTAAATTATTCAGGTGAAATTGATACTTCACTTTATGAATGGACTTTTTCTGATAATGCAGAAGAATATTTAAAATATACAATTTCTGGCGACAGATTAAGCGTAAAGGGAATAAAAAACGGAAGCGTAAAAATTACCGTTTCTTATCCGGGGATTTCTTCAAGAGATATTGTCGTTTTAGTTCGCAATATTACAACGGAAGCTGCTGATGCAACTACTTACATTACAACTTCTCAGAATTTTGTAAAACTTTCTCTTGAAGATGAAGATAAAACGTCTCAGATAAGTGTAACTCTTAAAAATGCTGAAAACGCTGATGTTAAAAATCTTCACTGGAAAATTACAAACTGTGCTTCTGATGGAAGTGACTCTGCTGTCGTAACTTATAAAACCGGGGACGGAACTTCATCCTCTGTTTCTTCTCGTGCAGCTACTATTTCATCATCTGCAAATGCTTATTGTGTAATTGAAGCCGTAAATCCAGGAACTGCATACATTGATATTTCTCATCCTAAGGCTCTTTATTCAACCCGAATTACTGTTGTTGTTACTGAAAAATCATCTGCTGTAAAAGAAAAAAGCTACTTGAATGTTTCAACTTCTGCTGTTTTGTCTGTAAAAAATGGCGAAAGTTCTACGGTAAAAATCTCTATTTCCGGTAGTGCAAGCGAAGATTCTTTGGTATGGGAAAGTGACGATAACATTACTCTTTCTGCTAACGGAACTGAATGTGCTGTCACTGCACCTGCAAGCGGTTCTGGAGGCTCTCGAAATACAATCAAAGTAAGTCATCCTGATTGTGAAAATTCACTGACTTTTACTGTTGTTTGTTACGATACAGAGGAAGAATATGAAGAATACTCTGTAAAATCAATTTATTCTTATACAACAAATGCAACTGTTCAAAGTGGCGCTTCAGCAATTTTTTACCTTGAAACTTCTGGATTTACAGAAAGTCCT
>CAVHTI010000095.1:0-8251 GCA_963638805.1 Anaerobutyricum sp. | reverse complement strand
AAGACAATATTCCTACTGAAACTGTTGTAAAATATACTGGTCTACCATTAGAAACAGTTTTGGAACTAAAGGGCAAGAAATAAACCCAAAGTACTTTTACCCAAAAAAATAAATTAGTAGCAACAAAAAAGGGCACTTTTCTTACTCTAAAGAAAGTGCTCCTTTTTATCCGGTTGCAAACGGCACTGCATTCCAGTCAAGATTTGTGTACCTCCACAATTCTTGACGCAAAAAAAACTCCGGGCATGTAAAAACATTACCGGAGTTTGTATCAAATCAAAAGAATTTTACCAGGTAGACTTAAGGAAAACTTCTCCCATAGGTGTCATGGTATCTTTTCTGATTAACTCAGCACTTTTTACGCTATAGTACTGAATATATTTTGACTGGTAGCCATCGCCCCATTTATCGTAGCTTAATTCGCCAGATCTTGTATTCCAATCCATCTGCATTATTGGTTGCACAGTGTAAACAATCAAACATGCTGGAGCTTCTTTTGATAATTCTTCTGCTTTATCTTCAGGAATCTTGAATGTAACCGCAGTACTAATTCCAGAATACCAGGTAACGTTATTTCTGCTGTATGATCCCAATCTTACTTCTAATGGACAATTATCACCAGCAAAGGTCGATTTTATATCTTTTAAGAACAAATCTGTACTGATTTTGAATTCACCGTTATTAAAATCATACTTACCAAGACTTGCAGGCTGAACAATTTTAAAAGTTTCTTTTGTATCAACTGCCCAATATTTTTCTGTGAATTCTTCCTTTTTTTCTTTTAACAACTTATTACGCTCAAAATCATCACCTTTAGTAGCACTGTAATCTTCGCTATAGAACGATGCAACATATTTTTTTACCATCTTGTCATCAACCTTATCACTTATTCTCTGACGGAACCACCAGCCTTTTTCATAAGTCAATGGCAAATCAGAACTACCAAGAATATTATTCAGAATTGCACTTACAATATTTTCTTTAAATTCTTTTTTATCTGAAGTTGGTTCATATCCTTCAATAGCATATTTTCCCGTATTTTTATCAAAAGAATAGGAAAGTTTATTTCCACCAACATTGGCTTCAGTTTCTGTAAACTCAATGCGTATATTCTTTTCACTAAAATCAGTTTTACCTGCAAGTGTATTTGTAAAATAATCAGAAGCGCCAGACTGTTTAAAAACTATTTCCTTATTAAGCTCCGTAGTCTGATTGCCATCCTTATCAAACTGATAAAGATACAGACTATCGCCCTTTGCTGTAAGACGGATTTCTCTACCGTTATAATTAACAACAATATCTGAACCTACGGTCTGATAAGTTCCAACATCAGTCATATAGAAAACTTTGTCAGAATCAGCGGCAAATTCAACTGTCAAAGGATAACCTTCAACCTGATACTGATATTTTTTTCCACTAACATTTACCGCACCACACGAAGTAAGCAGAACGGATACCAAACAAGCAAAAACAATGAATAACTTTTTCATTTGTAAACTCCTTTAATGTACTATACAAAAAAAAAGCACACAAACAAGCCTTGAAATTTTACGAGTATTTCCGTGTTTACCGTGGATTATATCCTGGTTCTGGCATAAAAAAACTCCGCCCGCACACAACGCACAGACGGAGTTTTTATAGATTCCTAACTAAATTCGGAATGACGCTTTATTTACTCTTCAACATCGTAACAGTTGATGTGAAGGTCTTTTAACTGCTGTTCATCAACCGGAGAAGGACATTCGTCCATAGGACTGGCAGCCAAGTTATTCTTCGGGAATGCGATTACTTCGTGGATGCTTTCTTCGTGGCACATGAGCATTATCAGGCGGTCAAGACCTGGGGCAATTCCTCCGTGTGGTGGGGCACCGAACTTAAATGCCTGTACCAAAAATCCGAATGCTTTTTCTGCGCGTTCGTGGCTGTAACCAACGATTTCAAAAATGCGCTCCTGTAATGCCGGGTCGTTAATACGCATAGAACCCGAAGCAAGTTCGTAGCCATTCAAAACCAGGTCGTAAAGGTCGCCTTTTACACTGCCCGGGTCGCTTTCCAAAGTGTCCCAGTATTTTTTCTGTGGAAGAGTGAACATATGGTGTTCTGTTTCCCACTTGTTTTCTTCTTCGTTCCATGCAAAATATGGAAAGTCAATAATCCATGCAAAGTGGAATTCGTCGTTTGGATTGTAAAGATTTAAGTCCTTGCCCAACTGTTTGCGAACTGCACCAAGTGCAACGCAGGCTGTCTGCCATTTTTCGTCGCTTACAAAAAGCAAAAGGTCATTTTTTTCAGCACCTAACTTGCTGCAGATTTCGTTTTCTTTTCCCGCAAAGAATTTACTGATTCCGCCCTCAAACTTGCCTTCAGAATCAACCTTCATCCAGGCAAGGCCCTTAGCGTGATTGATTTTTGCAACGGCTTCCAATGCTTCAATATTTTTGCGGCTGTATTTGTCTGCAACATTTTTTACAACAAGGGCTTTAAGTCCGCTTCTTTTATGTCTTTCAATATTTTTATCAGCGTTTGCTGCCCCTGCCTTGAATGCGTTAAAGTCGCTCAAATCTGCCATAAATGCCGCGTCCTGCATCTTCATATCAAAACGCAAATCCGGCTTGTCGCTTCCGTAAAGGTCAAAGGCATCGTCCCAGCTGATTCTGTCAAAATGAACTGGAAGCTCATAATTCAGAGTTTTCTTAAAAATATGATGCATCAACTCTTCTGTAACGGTCAAAACTTCTTCACGGTTTGTAAAAGACATTTCCATATCAATCTGAGTGAATTCAGGCTGACGGTCTCCGCGGGCATCTTCATCGCGGTAGCAGCGGGCAATCTGGAAGTATTTATCAAAACCACTAACCATCAAAAGTTGTTTGTAAAGCTGTGGCGACTGTGGCAAAGAATAGAATTTTCCAGGGTGAACACGGCTAGGAACCAAGTAATCGCGGGCGCCTTCCGGAGTTGATTTTATGAAAGTCGGAGTTTCAATTTCCAAAAATCCTTTGCTTGTCAAAAATTCGCGGGTTGCAAAAGTAACCTGTGAGCGCAAAATAATGTTGTGCTGCATCGGCTCGCGGCGCAAATCAAGGTAGCGGTACTTTAAGCGCAAATCTTCGTTAGCAACAACGACACTTCCGTCCTTCTGGCGCACTTCTTCAATACTGAACGGCAAATCCTGACTTGTCGTAAAAATTTCAATGTCGCTGGCTTCAACTTCAATTTCACCGGTTGCCATGTCGCGATTAATATCTTTTTCAGCGCGGGCAGCAACTACACCTTCAACCGCAATACAATATTCAGATTTGAGCGAAGAAGCAATTTTTTTAACTTCGTCGCTGGCATTGTCGCCAACCATTACCTGAGTAATTCCATAACGGTCGCGCAGACGAATAAAAACAAGTCCGCCAAGGTCGCGAGTTCTTGAGACCCAACCGTTCAATACAACTTTTTTACCAACATCGGCCTTTGTAAGTTCGCCGCAAGTTACAGTTCTTTTAGAATTTTCCATATTTACCTTCAGCGCAAAAGCGCAAATAAAAATCCCTATTATTCTAGTGAGATAAAGATTTTTGGGCAATTAATCGCAAGTTTTGCAGTAAGAAATTATCATGGCGCCTGCCGTCAAGCCGGCACCGGGCTTTTCCGCAGTTCCGCTATTCGCTCCAAAGTCCTCGGCGCACAAATAGTGCACCTCCGGGCTTTCGCTTCGGCTTTTGAAAAAGCCTTCGCGCCTGCTACAATCCCTGGCGCAGAAAAGCAAACTATTACACCCCGCAAATTGCCCAAAGCGGAATGTTTATTAAATTAGTTTGTGCCATTTCCTGCTGGCAGTACTTTGCCATTGACGTTCGCACCGCAAGGACCGGAGTAAATTTTTCACAGAAAACTTTCAGACTTTTTGCTTTTAGATTCTGTTCAGCTTTTACTTCAAGAGGAATAATATTTTTACCTTTTTGAATCAAAAAATCCATTTCGTATGTGGATTTTTCTCCGGAAAAATAATATGGCTTATAATCTGTAGTCGCAAGCAATTCCTGCAAAACGTATTGTTCTGTAAGTGCCCCTTTAAACTCAACAAAAATTTCGTTGCCATTTACAATGCTGTCTTTATCCAGTTCACTTAAAGCACACAAAAGACCGACGTCATTCAGATAAAGTTTAAAATCCGTAAAAGAAATATAGGCTTTTAGAGGAACGGCGGGTTTTGAAACTTTATGAACCTTGTGAATAAGACCTGCGTCACTTAGCCACTGAATTGCAATTTCAAAATCTTTCATGCGGGCACCCTGCTTTATCTGACCAAAAAAGAATTTTTTATTTTCTTTTGCAAGTTGCATTGGAAGGGAATGCCAGACCATTCGGATTCGGTGAAGTTCCTGACTTTTTACGTGCTTTCCAAAATCCCCTTCGTACTGACTTAAAATTGCATTTTGAACATCACGAACTTTATCATAATCCCCAGTTTGTGCAAACGTTTTTACTGCTTCTGGCATTCCGCCAACAAAAAAATAATTTTTTAAGTGAGGAATAAACGTTTCGCTTAAATCAGAAATCAAAGGATTTGAAGGCTCTTTTTTTTCAAGAAGTTCTGCAAGGTCATTTTCGCCAACTGCCATAAGATATTCAGAAAAACTCATAGGAAAAAGTCTGAACACATCAACTTTCCCAACTGGAAAAGAAAGCCCCTCGTGAATGCTCACCCCCAAAAGCGAACCTGCCGCAACAACAGCATATTCAGGAGCATCTTCGCAAAAATATTTTAAGGATTCAGTAACTTTTGGAGCGGCCTGGATTTCGTCAAAAATTATAAGTGTTTTTTGCGGACTGATTTTTGTGTGATGCTGAATTTCCAAAGTTTTTAAAATGCGCTTTACATCATAATCGGCGTCAAAAACTCCGGCGTCTTTTTGATTGTTGTAAAATGAAATATAAAGAGTATTTTCAAAATAAAGCCTGCCAAATTCCTGCATAAGCCAGGTTTTGCCAACCTGACGTGCTCCCCAGATAATAAGAGGTTTGCGGTTTTCTTTTGTTTTCCACCCGGCAAGTTTTTTAATAAAGTTTCTTTGCATAAGGTGATTATATCACAAATCCGGGAAGTTTTTACACTTTTTCGTCGGAAAATGTGTAATACTTCTACACTTTTTCGTCGGAAAAAATATAGAAGTATATAAGTCCTATAAAGAAAGAGGAAAGTTCTTATGTTAGATTGTAGGTTCCCTGAACTTCACTTGGAAAAATGTGATAAAATGCTTAAAATTAACTGGAAAAATGTGATAAAGGAAAAATCATGATTTTAAGACGAAAGATAGACAATTTTTTACTTCAATGGAAACAAAATCCAGACCGCCTGCCTCTTATAATAAAAGGGGCCCGACAGATTGGAAAGACATTTTCAATAGAAAAATTCGCCCAAAACTACAAATATTTTATAGAAATCAATTTTATAACCTCGCCGGAATACAAAACGATTTTTAGCGCGGGCTATTCTCCGGAAGCGATTATCAGGCAGATTACGCTTATAAATCCGGATTTAAGAGTTGTACCGGGCGAAACGCTTATTCTTTTTGATGAAATTCAAGCCTACCCCGACTGCACTACAAGCCTTAAGTTTTTTAAACTTGATGGAAAATATGATGTAATTTGTTCAGGTTCACTTTTGGGCGTAAATTACAATCAGATTACTTCCGTAAGCGTGGGTTACAAACAGGATTACGAAATGCACTCGCTTGATTTTGAAGAATTTCTTTGGGCAAAAGGCTACAGCGACGAACAGATTGAAACAATTTTTGAACACATAAAAAACACTCAGCCTTTTAGCGAAACTGAATACAATGTCTGGCTTGAAAATTTTAGGGAATATATGACCTTGGGCGGAATGCCAAAAGTTGTGCGGCTCTTTGTTGAACAAAAAAATTATTCAGGAACTCTTGCAGAACAAAAACAGATTTTAGCCGCCTACGAAGAAGACATCACAAAATATGTCCAGGGACTTGATAAAGCAAAAGTAAAAAATATTTACAATCACATTCCTGTCTTTTTGGCAAAGGAAAATAAACGCTTTCAAATTACAAAAGTAAGTGCGGGGGCAAGAAATCGCGAATATGTTGGCACGGTAGACTGGCTAAAGGACGCTGGAATTATAAATGTGTGCTACTGCCTTGAACAAGCCTCACTTCCTCTAAAAGGGAATTACAATCCGTCTGATTTTAAAATTTACTATAGGGACACAGGGCTTTTAATCGCAAGTCTTGACCAAGAATCGCAGGCGGATTTAAGGCAGAATAAAAATTTTAATCTTTACAAAGGTGCAATTTACGAAAACATCGTTGCAGATATGCTAACTAAACAAGGCTACGACCTTTATTATTACAAAAACGAAAAATCTACAGTTGAAATGGATTTTTTTATCCGCGATGCTTCATCTTTAATTCCTATAGAAGTAAAAGCAAACGATAACGCGACCGCTTCTCTAAAAAATCTGATTGAAAAAGAAAAATACCCGGACATAAAATACGGCATAAAACTCTGCAACAAAAACATTGGCTTTAACGGAAAGTTTTATACATTCCCATATTTCTGCGGATTTTTGCTGAAAAGATACATTTTTGAAACGAAGATTTAGGGGACTAAGTCATATTGTATAAAAAAACCGCCCACCCTTCAAAAACGAAAGGCGGGCGGTTGGTGTTAGTAAGACTTATCAAATCATTGCAAAGGCGTTAAATGATTATATGCTCTGCAACAGCTTCAAAGGATTTGTTGAAATTTTTGCACAATTCATCAGTGTCTTTTTCGATATTTCTTAAGCGGACTGTAACATTCAGTTTTTTTAAGAATTTATCATCACTAAGATTACAAAGCCCTTTTAAAACTTCAATTCTGTTGACTGTGAAAATTACTCTGTAAAGAAGGGGACGGCCTGGTTTGTCATCCTCATCTTCGTTTTCGACCGTGCTTTGTTCCTGAATGCTTTTAAATTCATCTTTAAAATCACCTAAGGTTGCTACAATTGCCTTACCATATTCATTTTTTAAAAGAGGTACAATTTGTTTTATGCTTTCAAGTGGATTTTCATTCAAACCGCTGTCAAAATTGATAGTTTCTAAAATTTTCTTGTTGTAAAGAATTTCAGAATAGTAATTTCTAAAAAGCAACTCATGCAAGTATTTTTCTTCCTTTATTGTATTTGAAGAAAACAAATTTTTTAAGTTTCCTAATAATTCAACTGTTGTTGCAATTTCTGTTAACATATAAAACTCCTTATATTTTTTACAGCAGCAAAAATGCTGCCGTAGTGTTTAATTAGAATTTATGGACTACTAACACTTTGACGGAAGTTCTTCCTTTCCTAGAATTTCATTTAAATCATAATATATAGTTGCAGATGAATTCTGTACTTCTGTGTATTTTACCTTATCAAACTGAACTTCATTTTCTAAGACATACATCTGCTGAAAAGCTTTTTCGTTATTTTCGTCCCCACTTTCTTTTACTGCCTTTAAATCTGAGTCGCTGTCTACCCAGGCTTTAAAAGCACTTAATGCAACAATATCATCAAACAAAACTGCTTCAGGATTAATTACAGAAACTTTATTGTAAAATTTTCTAATCCGCCAGAGTGATGAAAAAATTCCTTTTCCCTGTAATTTTTCATTTTCAGAAATTCCAGAACGAATGTTTTCCAGATAATTCTTATTTGTGTTAAAAGAAAAACGTGGCAAAAAATAAGCTGCCCTTTTTTCCGTTTTGTCGTACTGCCAGCAATAAATGCCCAAAGTTTGAACTCTTTCGTAAGTTTTTCCAACAGGTTTTGAAACAATGTCTACATATTCAATTTTATTCATGATTTTATACCTCTTATATATTTTTTACAGCAGCAAAAATGCTGCCTTTATTTTTTATTAAAATTGACGAATAACTAATACATTATACTTATTGTACTTTTCGTAGTAGTTGTAGACGTAGCCACTGGAGAAATCCAATCTGTACGCGTCCTTATAATTGTAAGAACTCTGCGAACTGCTCCAATAATAATTTTCATAAAAAGTAAAGCCACCCACTTTAGTCAAACTTGTCTGCAAGGTTTCTTTGTTCTTGTAAATTTCGTCCAGTTCTGAAATTGAAGGAATGTACCAGCCACTTGCAAGGTCACTATTTGCATAGTTTGTAGTTCCGTAATTTGTAGCAAAGTTGAAAGCAGGGTAATTTGTTGCAGCATCTTTTGTACCTTCTGGGTCTACTGAACAGATAT
>CAVHTI010000094.1:0-8282 GCA_963638805.1 Anaerobutyricum sp. | reverse complement strand
ATGTAGAAATAAAACCATAAACTAAAAAAGAACTTAGCAAAGGACAAAATTAAAACCCACCTCCTGGCGTAAGTTCTGAAGTTTATGGATTTTTTGTTAGAACGCGTCAAAAAGCCCACAAACAGGCCCAATAGCCCAGAAAGAAAAGCGTTCAAATTCTTTCTGGGCTTTATTTTTTTAACGGAAAGCGAAATGAAAAAAGGCTACGAAGCACATCAAATCTCACGTAACAAATGGCAAAGAAAAACAATCTGGAAATTTGAACCAACAGACGCACTCAAATTAATTCCAATTTTGGCGGTTATCTACGTCGTAGTGCGATGTCTTATCAGATAGGCGTAACCGAGAAAACGGTCGTCCAGGAAGTAAAGGCGGTTTTAATAGGCGTCGGTTTGATGAAACCTTTTGAACTGCCAGGTGCACCAAGTCAGGTGCAGCGGATAAATACCGGAGCTTTTAAGGCAGGCTCGCGTTTTATTCGGAGCGCAAACAAGGGAACGCTGGACTTTGAAGGTTACGACAAACACGGCCGGTTTTTAGGCATTGAATGTAAGCGGCCAAATGGCGGGAGGCTTTCCCCGGAACAGAAAGCCAGAATCGACGACATCAACCAAAAGGGAGGCGTCGCCGGAGTAGTAAGAAGCGGAGCGGAAGCTTTGGAGTTGCTACAAAAAAATAATTGTTTATAGAGCCCTAACGGAAGCGGCAACCGGCTCTCTGCCGCTGCAGGTTCGACTCCTGCGGGCTTTTTTATAAAACTTGTAAAACGGTGGCCACCAGAAACAAGTTTAAATAAAAAAAACGGAGGTTTGTGAAATGACAAACGAAATAAAAATTTGTACCCAGAACGGTAACAAATGCGCAAAAAAAAGTGCTTGCAAAAATAACGAGGCCGCCAATGTTAACGAGTAAAGAATTAGAACTGCAAAGCAGCCTCACACTTGGAACTTTGACCAGCAATGCGGAATCAATCCGCGACATTGTGCTGGCAAAACTTGAGGATTACAAACCGGAAAACTACATCGGAAAAGTTGAAGAAGCAAAGAGTGACCGCGCAATTTTGAACAATGCGGAAAAAGCACTGAATGCAAAACGGCTTGAACTTGAGCGCAACTACATGGAACCTTTCAACAAGTTCAAGATAACAATCAACGAGACCTGCAAGGCTATTAAACAAGCAAGCGGTGGCCTAGATGAAATTGTCAAAGCTGAAGAAGAACGGGAACGCGAAGCAAAAAAATGGACTTATGAGCAATACTGGAAAACTTCAGGTTTTACACTTTTTGACTTTGAAAGAATCTATCAAAAATCCTGGACCAACAAAACTACAAAGCAAAAAGACGTATTTAAAGAGCTGGACGCAATACAAGAAAAGACGTTCAGCGATTTAAAGATTCTTGAAAACTTCCCCGCAGAAGATGTCCCGCTTCTTAAAACTGTTTACCTTGACACTTTGGATTTGAACCAGGCAATGCAAAAGGCAGAAACCTTAAAAGCAAACCGGGAACGATTGGCACGGGAAAAAATCGAACGGGAACAAATCCAGACGAGAAAAGCAATTGAGAATCAGCAGCAGGAAGAAATCAGGGAAATAAATGACAGCTTGCAACAAGACAGCGACGAGGCACTTGTAAGTGAAGCGCTGGGCCTTGAAATTGATCAGCAACCAGTAAAAGCAAAAGAAACATACGCGCTGGTACTAGAAGGAACCCGTGAACAACTGTATCAAGTTCGCCGCGCAATAACTCAAGCTGAAGTTACATACAAAAAGCTGGAAAACAAAGGTAACGGAGTTTATACAGTTACAGAATAAAAAATCCTTGCCCGTATGGGCTGGAAATAAAGACGGCGGGAAAGACCGCATAGCAAATACTGCAATTTTGGTGGCGGCGGGAAAGACCGCGGAAAGAAAACTCCCGGGAAAGAATCGCAAGACTTCCCCGGGAACCTTTCCCCACCTGGAGGCAAAAATGGCAAATGTAAATCAAGTAGCAATAATCGGGAATCTTGTAAAAGACCTAGACCTTAAATACACAAACAGCGGAATAGCAATCGGATCCTTTACGCTGGCCGTAAACCGCGACGTAAGGAAAAACGGCGAATGGATAAAAGAGGCTTCATTTTTTGAAGTTGAGAGCTTCGGAAAACAGCCGGAAGCCTTAAAACCTTATATGACAAAAGGCAAACAGGTCGGCGTTGAAGGTTACTTAAAACAGAACCGCTGGACAGACCAACAGACGCAACAGACACGCTCAAAAATCGTAATTGTAGCAAACAACATTCAGTTATGCGGTTCACGCAATAACGACCAGAACGGCAACGACCAGAACAACGCCGGATTTGATGACTACGGTAATTATTAATTACGGAGGTAAGAAAAAATGGAAGCACAAACACCTTTAATTTATAAAACCATATCAGAAGTGATGAAAAAAATTAATGCTATAGCAAAAGGCCGGAAGAACCAGCAGCAGGGTTTTAATTTCCGGGGAATTGATGACGTAATGAACGAACTGCACCCGGTAATGGCCGAATGCGGATTGTTTGTAGTTCCGACAGTTCTGGAAGAAAACAGAACTCAAGGTACAACAAGAAACGGGGCTACGATGTTCTACACCCGATTAAAAATCGAGTTCACATTTTATGCGCAGGACGGCTCAAACATTAAATCAATTGTCATCGGGGAAGCAATGGACAGCGGAGACAAGGCAAGCAATAAGGCGCTTTCAATTGGCTTGAAATATGCAATGCTCCAGGTTTTCTGCATTCCGACGGAAGACGAAAAAGACCCGGACGCCACAACTCATAGCTTTGACGAAATGAAGCCTGTCACCAAACCGGAGCAAAAGAAAATGCAGAAAGCACCACCGGCACAAAAACCACAGCCGGCAGGACCAGCCGGAGGCCCGGACACACCGGACGAACATCGGGAAATCAACAGCATACTGGGAACTATGTACGAAGATAATACAAAGATTTTCAGTAATCAGGATTGTCAGAGAATCGGCACAATGAGGCAGACAATGACGGCCCGCGATGTAATCAACTGGCTTAGAGATGAACTAAATCACCGCGGACAGGCATACGCGCAGGCACACCAAAAGCCGGCAGAATCACAGGCAATAACACCTGAGCAGGAAGAAGAACTGTACGAAATCTTCTAACGGAGGCAAAAAATGAGCGGAGTCACAGTCACATTAAAACGGGTAAACCAGAAGGGCTATATTTGTTTTGAAGCGCCAGCGGAAGTGGAACTTCAGGAAGCGCTAAAGAAAGTGCTCCGCCTTTGCCGCGATAAAAATAATGATTATGTGAGCGTTACGCTTTCCAGACCATACCGACCGCGAACAACAGGACCGCACAGCCAGAATCACCACCTGAACGGCCACATAATGCAGATTTGTGAAGAAACCGGCAACGATTACGAAACAATCAAATACTGCATAAAAATGACGGCCGTTGAACAAATGGCATACCCGTACACCACACTCGCGGGCCACATTTGGCCAAAGGGAGAGCGTGACGCCAGCACAGAAGACTGCGCAAAGCTCATAGAAGCGGCGCACATATTAGCTGCTCAATTAGGAATTATTCTGAGGGAGGAAAACAATGAAAATTAATTTTCAAATACAAAAAGCAAAAATCGAAAAAATCAAAATCAACACAACACTGAATGAAAACGAAACAAAAGTATTTATAACAGTTTGTTATTGCGAAGACGGCGGAATTTATCGCGTTGAAGTTTACAAAAAGTACAGACGGCTGGAAGACGCAATCCGTTTTATTCAGAGCCTGGACAAAGAAGAACTGTACGACATTGACGGCGATTATTACGAGGCAGCAGAAAACATAGATAGACTTCTCTGGTACGTAACCTTTGACAAATCAAGAGAGGCCTCAAGATGAAAACGCTGGAAAAATGGCGGAACATAACCAGCTACCAGGGCCACAATTTCAGTGGCCTTTATGAAGTCAGTAACTGGGGAAACATACGCAACGCAATCACAAAAAAGCCACTGGCAACCTACAGCAATGAACGAGGCCAGGGCTATTTAAAAACAAAAATTATAGACTTGAACGGTCAGCGAGTCGCAATTTATATTCATCGCCTTGTAGCTTACAACTTTTTGCCGGACGCAATGCCCGGACAAGAAGTAAACCACAAAGACGGGAACCCGCACAACAACAGCTGGACAAACCTGGAATGGACAACGCACAAAGCGAATGTAAAACATTTCTGGAATAATCTGCAACTTTCAGAGGCAGAAGTATGACGGAAGCTCAGAAGGACCAGCGGAAAATGGCACTGGCAACAAGTGGCGGAGTTTGCGAAATATGCGGAAAAACACTGACAGCGGGAACGTGGCAGGGAGCGCACAGAATCGCAAACACAAAGATGAACCGCCAAAAGTTCGGAAGCCTTGTCATTGACCACCCGTACAACATAGCAATTGTTTGTAGCCTGAAATGCAATCAAGTCTGCAACATAGGCTACAATCCGGGTGCCTGCCTGGAACTTCTGCAAAAAATTCTAAACTACGAAAAATCAAAACTGCAATAGAGGATTAAAAATGCGCGAAAGTTTCGTTTTTCATTTTGAGTACATAGAAGACATACCGGAGGACTTACAACCGGTTTATGCAATGTACATCATCAATTATGCAAGGTATGGCACAGAGCCGGTATTCACGGATTGGAGAGACGTGAGAATGTGGAACCGGACAAAAGAGCGGATAGACGCGGAAAGTGAGAAATACAACAAAAAATGCCGCAACTTAAAAAACAACCAGAAGGCACAGCCTGGCGAACCGCAACACACAAAACTTCAGATGGAAGTTATGCCGGAGCCTTACACCAACGGCCAAAATCAGCAGGAAGAACACTGTGAAAAAAAACGCTTTCAGAAGCCGACCACTGAAGAAATCCGGTCTTATTGCCAGGAAAGAAAAAACGAAATAGACGCAGAAAGTTTTTTTAATTACTACGAAAGCAAAGGGTGGAAAATCGGCAACGCACCAATGAAGGACTGGAAGGCGGCGGTTAGAACCTGGGAGCAAAGACAAAAATCTCCGTCGCCATATTCAGGAAGCACAAACGGTCTGCCGCCAGACCGGCTGACACTTTAAGAGGGAGGTAGAATATGCAGCAAATTTGTGAAAAGCACGGACCGTATGAAAGCGAAACTGTAGAACTATTTGGACATAAAATCTGCGAAACACGATGTCCAAAATGCGAAGCAGAAGCCGCCGCAAAGGAAGAAGAAACGCGAATACAGAATGAACTTCTTATGCGCAAAGAAAACCTGATTCACGACGGCATAGAGCCTGAATTTTTCCAGGCAACGCTTGAAAACTACATGCCGGAAACACAAAGCGAAAAGGAAGCACTACAGGCCGCAAAAGACCTTGACTGCGGAAAAATAAGAAAGTTATTGCTTTTAGGTGGTAACGGAACGGGAAAAACACATCTTGCGGACGCACTGGCAATCAGACACCACGGAATAAGAATAACGATGTTTGAACTTTCCAGCAGGATCCGCGCAGGCTTCAACTGTGGACAAAGTGAACTCAGCACTTTAAACGAACTTCTAAGCCGGGAGTTTATCGCAATAGACGAAATCGGACGGACAAAAGGAAGCGACGCAGAAAAAAACTGGCTTTCATATTTGCTGGATAAATGCCACACCAGAGGAATCAGAATCATGCTGATTTCAAACCGGCACACGGCAAAGAACCTGCCACAAGAGCGAAAAGCGGAAGCAATAGAATTCTTTTTTGACAACGACGTTATAAGTCGATTGCGACAAAATACAAAAATTGTGGAGGTGAAAGGCCGTGACAGACGAGCAGCTACGGAGCAAATGCAATGCGCTCCAGGAACAATGGCTGCCGTTTGATTTTATAGAGGAAGAAAAGCAGAAGGCCGCAGAAGACAAAGCACGGCGGGAAGATATAAGCACCCTGCCACACTTTGAACACCCCCGGACCGATAATGAACGCCTGCTAGAGTTTCAATATGAATACAGACACGGCAGACAAAAAGCACTCGCGGAGATGTATGAGCTCTGCGAAACAATAGGAATGAAGTTTATTAACGCGATAGGAAAGAAAAACAGGCACGTGAAGGCACTGCCATACGAACAGCGACAAATTAAAGCCGCAGACGCTGCAAGTTACATCACGGAGCAGTTTATAACCAGGCCAGATTTCAGACTGAAAAACGGCCCCGGCTACCTTTTCTTGAGAATTGAAAAAGAACTTTTTTATCAGCGCAAAGTAGACAAAATAGTCGACTTTGTAAACTTTGACGCCTTCTACAAAGAAGGTTCAGAAGACACCCTGGAGAAATAGAATAATGAAAAGTTACATCGCATACGGAAAAAATGGGAAAAATAAAATTTTTGAAACACAGACAGAAGCAATCGCTTTTTTTAATTTAAATAGCCGGTCATTTGCGGCTGTAATAGCGCACGGGTTCCCGGTAACAGCACCGGACACCCAAGAGGTTTATTTTTTAGATGAACTTATAAATTTTGATGAACAGTATGAACTTTTAGAGCTCACCAAAAAAGAGCGCCTGGAACGAAAATGGGAATATGAAGATTAAATTCATACCGCAGACAAACGCAAAAGTAGAGGAAAACAAAAATGAAAATGATTAATGAATTAGAAAAAGCACTGTTAGACCAGATAGAAAAATTAAATGACGATTCAATAGCAGAGGAACCAGAAGTCGCAGAAATAATGATTAACAAAAGTAAAGCAATGAGTGACCTCGCCGGACAGGTTATAGCAATAAACCGCCTGAGGCTTGACGTAGTCAAAGAAGTAAATGAAAACGGCGGACTTTATGAAAAATATCTGGGGATAGAAGAATGAGAACAGCCTGGACAGAAACAGAAATAACTTATTTGAAAAGTACTAAAGAATTATTAATGCGGGAAGCATACGAACGTTATAAAAAGGCTTTTCCAGAAGCAAAGCGCACGTATCAAAGTTTTGCGGAAAAGCGCTCAAGGATAGGTTGTTGCAAGGCAGAAGACAAAAAACTTTTCTGGACTAAAGAAAAACGCGAGTTTGTAAAGGAATGTAGCTTTCTACCATTTGATAAAGCATACGAAAAATTTTGTGAACGGTTTGGAACAGAAACGACCAGAACAGCATACCGAAACCAGCGTAGCCGAATGGGCGTATCTAAACAGATTAATTTTAAACGTGGCTCAACCAAGAAGCGACCGCTTTATTCAGAACACGGAAACAAAGGCTACATTTTTATAAAAGTGGCACAGCCAAGCACCTGGATTAGTAAGGCGCGCTGGGTATGGCAGGAAACTCATCCGGGAGAACTTGTAGAAGAAACAGACCGTTTTTATTTTCTTGACGGAAACAATAGAAACTTCAAGCCGGAAAACATAGAACGCGTAGAAAAGCGACTAGAACCGATAATTCCACAAACAGGCGGAATTGTAAAAGGAGACCCAGAAGCGTCAAAAATCAATATTCTACGTGCCCGGCTAAAACTTGCCACATTTGACCTGGCCGAAAAGGCAGGTCTTTGTTATAAAACCAAAAGAGGAAGAAGTATAAAAAAATGAAAATCTACATCAGCGGACCAATTACCGGTAACCCGGATTATAAAAAACAATTTGCAGACGCTGCAACAAAACTGCGCAACGAAGGACACCAGGTCCTCGACCCTACCGTATGGAGCCGGGAAGGTTTAGAACTTGATTATGAAGATTATATGTTTCTAGACCTGGCAATGGTAGACGTTGCAGACGCAGTCCTTATGCTTCCAGGCTGGCAGAACAGCAAAGGCGCACAGCGGGAATATTGGCGGGCAAAAGAAAAAGAAAAAATTGTTCTGGTTGACTATAAAACCAGGAGCAAAGAAAATGGAATTAAAGTCAGTGTTTGACATTATAAAGGCTGACCGTTATACAGCAGACGGCTGTAAAGAAATTGAAGACGCACGCCGTCGTTACACTGTAGGACAAACCAGCGAAGCAACCGGAAAGGTAAAACAGCCGGACGGAACCTGGGCGCCTCCAGAAAAGGAAGCGAAGCAATCTGCAAAATCAGAAACAAAGAAGCCTTCAAAAGACGTTCAGAAAAAAATTGATGAATTCAATAAAGCAAAAGCCGGAGCACAACGGGCCGCAGACTTTATGAACAACATAAAAGCAGGTATGCCGATGTCGCAGGCGTTCGAGCAGTCAAGGCAAGAACCAAAGGCGGAAACGAAAACCGATAAAACTGTAGAAGCAATAAGAAATGGCGGAA
>CAVHTI010000093.1:0-8314 GCA_963638805.1 Anaerobutyricum sp. | reverse complement strand
CGGAAGCACGTTCTTTGTGTAAATAATGCGTAATCCGTTACAAAAAAAATAAAAAACTACAGATATTTCAACAAATCCTGTGGAGTTTTGGCGGTAATTCTGGCGCCGTGGGCTTTTAGGAATTGTTCGCCACGGAAGCCCCAGTCGCAGCCTATAAAATCCATGCCGGAATTTTGGGCGGTTTGGACGTCTACGTCGGAGTCGCCGATGTACACGACGCTGTGTTTGGCTTCTTCGGGGGTGATTCCGGCCTGGGCCAGAATGTAATTATTGCTGTCTGGGGCGGGTTTTGGCTGGCGGCCGTCTTTGCCTCCGACTAAAAAATCAAAGCAGTCTTTAAAATAATCTTCCACGAGAATTTTGGCGGCGTCTTCCAGTTTGTTGGTGTTTACGGCGGTTTTTATTCCCATTGAGCGGATTTTTTTTATTGTTTCAACAATGCCGTCGTAAGGTCGGGTTTTTATTGCGCTATGTGCTTTGTAATATTCTGCATATTCTGCAAGAAAATCTTTATATTCTGTGCTGTCTGGCTTTATATTTTGAGGGATTGCGCGTTCCACTAGTTTTGGAATGCCGTTTCCGACCATAAATCTGATTTCTTCTGTTGTATGCAGCGGATAATTATGCCTTGCAAGAATTACATTCATTGAATCCGCTAAATCGTCGATTGTGTTTAAAATTGTGCCGTCCATATCAAAAATTACAAGAGAATATTTCATAGTGGTGATTATACACAGTCAAAAACAAAATGTAATCCAAAAATAAAAATTCTGACTTGTAATTTTCTGCGCAAAGGATTGGAACAACCGCGAAGCCTGTTTCAACAGGCGAAGTGGAAGCCCGCAGGCGTGCAATTTGCGCGCCGAGGACTTTGAAGCGAACGCGAAATTGTGGAAAGCCTGGCCGGCACTCTGTGCCGTGTGCGCCCTGATTAGAAATCGTAAAACTAAAGACTAAAAGCGGAAATTTTTATATAATGGCACATTATGGATTTTCTGAAAAAACTTGATGAATGTGAAAAACGTTTTGCCGTTGTTAGCGAAGCGGTTATGGATCCTGATTTAGTAAAGGATGCAAAAAAATACAAGGATACGATGCGCGAACATGGTTATTTGAGTGAAGTTTGCGCACTTGGCAGTGAATACAAAAAGGTTCTTTCTGGCATTCAGGACGCAAAAGAAATGATTACCAACGAAGATGATCCAGATATGAAGGAAATGGCCCGCGAAGAACTTAAGGAACTGGAAGAAAAACAGCCGGAACTTGAAAATCAAATTAAATTAAAACTTGTTCCGCCGGATCCTCTTGATGAAAAGAATATTATTCTTGAAATTCGTTCCGCTGCCGGTGGGGATGAAGCTTCTTTGTTTACCCGTGAACTTTGGGAAATGTACTGTCATCTTGCAGAACGCAAGGGCTGGAAAACTGAAACTATGGAAGCTCAGGAAACTGAAGTTGGCGGTTTTAACAAGATTGTAACTTCTATTTCCGGAAAATTTGTTTATGGAACTTTAAGGTGGGAATCTGGAGTTCACCGTGTTCAGCGCGTTCCGCAGACAGAAAGTCAGGGACGTTTGCAGACTTCTACCGTAACGGTTGCGGTTTTGCCGGAAGCTGAAGAAACTGAAATTGAAATTAAACCAGGCGACGTTAGAATTGACGTTATGCGTGCCGGCGGACCTGGCGGACAGTGTGTAAATACTACTGACTCTGCCGTTCGTTTAACTCATATCCCGACTGGAATTGTTGTAATTCAGCAGGACGAAAAATCTCAGATTAAAAATAAGGAAAAGGCATTCCGAGTTTTGCGTGCCCGCCTTTTTGACCTTGAAGAAAGCAAAAAACAGGCTGAGCGCGCCGCTGCACGTTCAAGTATGGTTGGTTCTGGCGCTCGTTCAGAAAAAATCCGTACTTACAACTTCCCGCAGGACAGAGTTACGGACCACCGCATAAACCTTTCGCTGCACAATTTGCCTGGCTTTATGATGGGCAATATGGACGAAATGCTTGACGCTCTGAACGTTTACGCAAAGGAAGAGCAGCTTCAGGCCGACGTTTCAAATCTGTAAAACGCTGGGGTGACACACGCCGTCACCCTGAACTTGTTTCAGGAGCTGAATGACACTACTGTTCCGTGTTGTACCGCTAATGCACGGTGACGCCGGCGGTTCACGGGGCATTTTTTTAGGCACGGCACCGCCCGCCCTACACTCAAGATTATGACAATTTCTGAATTCAAATCACAGACGGTAAAACTTCTTGCAAAAACTTCCCCTTCGCCACAACTTGATGTGGAAGTTTTACTTGAACATTTCACAGGCCTTACCAAAACGCTGCAACTTTTAAACAATCATTCCCAAATAGAAAATGACAAAATTGATGACTTGAACGACGCCGTCAAAAAAAGAATGTCGGGGTTGCCGGTTGCTTACATTACGGGCAATAAAGAATTTTTTGGATATGATTTTTTTGTAACCCCGGACGTTTTAATACCAAAACCGGACACGGAAATTCTTGTTGAATATGCCGTGGACATGATTTTAGCCAAAATTGACGCCCAGAAAAACCGCATTTTAACAATTTGTGATATGTGCGCCGGCAGTGGCTGCATTGGACTTTCCGTCATAAGAACATTAAACGAAGAATACGATATTCTGCCACAAAAAATTCCGCAGGTTACATTTGTGGATATTTCGCGAAACGCCCTTGAAATTGCCGAAAAAAACGCACAGGCACTGTTAAATAAAGAACTTCAGGCACGGATTAAATTTATCCGGTCAAATTTGTTTGAGTTTGTGCCTTACCATTTTGATTTTATTCTTACAAATCCGCCGTACATTCCACACACAATGGTTGACCAGCTTTTGCAGGACGGCAGAAATGAACCGCGACTTGCCCTTGACGGCGACGTTTCCATCGACGGGGACAGAGCCCAGAATCCTGACGGGGAACTTTTAGACGATGGACTTAGTCTTCCAAAAAATTTGATTGAACAGAGCCTTGACCACCTTGCCCCGCGCGGAAAAATTATTATGGAATGTGGTGAATATAATTGCGAAAAAGCCACCTGTTTTGCCCGCCTGAACGGTTATAAAACTGAACTTTACCGCGACCTTGAAGGCCAGTTCCGGGGATTTATTGGTCATCTTTAGATTTTTGATTTTTTGACTTGATATGATTTTTGGACGACTGCGCCAGGGTATGGAGCAGCGGCGAAGGCTGTTTCAACAGCCGAAGACGAAAAAAATCCGTGCAACATTTATGCACGGATTTTTTTTGAGCAAACAGCGAACTGCGGAACACCCGACGGCAACTTGTTGCCGTGGCGCCCGTATTATTAAGATAACTTTAACAGAAAATTTCTTTTACGCCGTCGCCGGAACTGCACGCAAAAAATGCGCCGTTATAGCCAACAACTTTAGTGTACTCGTCCTGAACATTTTTCATAAACGAATCTACGCAATCTTTGTGAACCAGGGCAATCGCACAACCGCCAAATCCGGCACCGGTCATTCGCGCACCAATGCAACCTGGCTGTTTAGAAGCGGATTCCTTCAAAGTGTCAAGTTCAATGCCGGTAACCTCGTAATCGTCGCGCAAAGAATCGTGAGAAGCGTACAAAAGTTTTCCCAAAGTCTGCAAATCGTTTGCCTTTAAAGCGTCAACGGCCTTTAAAACTCTGTCCATTTCTGTAACGCAATGGCGAACGCGACGATAAATCACGTCGTCTTTTATGCAAGAACCGCATTTGTTGAATTCTTCCACGCTAAGACTGCACAAATCCGGGATATTTACTCCGTTTTTTTGCAAAATGGCAAGTCCTTCTTCGCACTGGGCACGGCGCTCGTTGTATTTTGAATCTGCAAGCCGGCGCTGCTTCTTAGTGTTCATAACTACAAAACGGTAGTCGCCAAGATTCAGCGGAACGTACTCGTGTTCAATCTTTGCACAGTCAAGAACTTCGGCGGTATCCTTTTTGGCAGTTGCAATAATGTACTGATCCATAATTCCGCAGTTTACGTTCATAAATTCGTGTTCTGACTGCTGACCCATCAAAGCAATATCTTTGCGACTGATATTCATTCCAAAAGTTTCGCTCACAGCCCAGGCAAATCCACATTCAAGCGCAGATGACGAAGAAATTCCGCCGGCACTTGGAACATTACTTGCAATCAAAACTTCAAAACCGCACGGAATTTTATAGCCCTGCTTTTTCATACAACTCAAAATTCCGTTCAGAAAATTAGCATAGTCGTTGGCCTTATCAAATTTAAAGTCCGTATTTACATCAAATTCAAAAGTTCCCGGAAAAAACAAATCGTTGTAAATAATTTTTGTGTCGTTTCGTTTGCGAATTGCACAGTAAAGATATTTATCAATCGCAGCAGGAAAAACTTTGCCGCCATTGTAATCAATGTGTTCGCCAATAATATTAATTCGTGCCGGAGAAGCAAATAATCTTATTTCGCCGCCAGAACCATACATTTCTTCAAACTCTTTTTTAAGAGCTTCCGCTGTAATCGTATATTTTTCTTTCATATCTCTAATATAAATCCGTTTTTTTAATTGCGCAACCGGTTGTTTTGTTTTTTTTCCATTTTTTTTGGGCGTTCCCCTTCGGGTCGCGTGTTCCGCAGTTCCGGCATTCGCCTACAAAGTCCTCGGTGTGCAGATTGCACACCTGCGGGCTTCGGCTTCGTTTGCTAAAACAAACTTCGCCGCTGCTCCACCCGCTAACGCACCGGGCAAAAAGATAAAATGCCGTGGGGAAAAATGTGTGTACAAATACCGTACAATACATTACATTATCAGTGAAAGCATAAATTTGCAACACAATCTAAAAATAAAACCGAGGTGAAATTATGGCAATTACATTAAAAGACGTAAGAATTGATCTTAGGGCAAATTCAAATCAAAAGTCACTTTTAGAAAAAGCCGCAGAATTAAAACACATTTCACTTTCTTCATATATTCTGGCATCATCATTAAATCAGGCAAATCTTGATTTAGCGGAAAATGAAAATCTTGTGCTTTCTAATCAAGACAGAGATTTTATTATGAATTTACTGGACAATCCGCCGGAACCAAACGAAGCACTAAAAGGATTGTTCAAATGACACAAAACCTAAAATTAATTTCCGTAAAAGAAATAAATCCAAAGTCCCGGCTCAAAAAATTTGACTGCGAAGTAAAAGTTTTAAACGAATTTCTATCAAGATATGCCGTAAAAAACGACGCACTTGGAATAGGCCGAACTTTTGTTGCCCTTACACAAGACAATCAGATTGCCGGATATTTTACATTAGCGACGGCACAAGTGACATTTCAAGAAATCCCTGCGGAATATAAAATCAATTTACCAAAATATCCAATTCCGGCACTAAGAATTGCACGCCTTGCCGTAAACAAAGATTTTAAACAAAAGGGAATTGGCAAGTGGCTCTTAAGTCAGGCTTTTATAAAAACCGTCCAGGTTGCCGACGTAACAGGCCTTTATTTAATAATCGTTGATGCAAAAGAAACGTCCAGAACTTTTTACGAACATTACGGATTTCAAAAACTACACAACGAAGATTTAACGTATTTTATTCTTGTTGACACCGTCAAAAAAGCAATGGACGGGGAATAAAAAAGACCTCTGAGGAATTTTTCTAAACCTTTTCCCGCAAAACCTGACCTTTGCCGTCCTTTATTCCGTCAATGTAATCCTGAATTGTATTAATTTTGTGTTCAAAAGCGACGCCCCCGACCGGCATAGAATGTTCCGCACGCTCTGTTATAAATGTCGTGTGATGAATATCCGAACCGCTGGTAACTCTAAAGCCGTATTGTTTTGCGTAAAGTTCCGCAAGTTCATTTTCTTCGGGTTTGTTGCCGGCGTTGTAAATTTCTACTCCGTGAACTTCGCGCGGGTGCACGTGAATTGCCCTTTGATATCCGCGGAATCTGAACGGATGAGCTTGAATCATCAGGCCACCGTTATTATTTACATTTTCAAAAAGTTGTGTGTGATTCATGCTCACAACTTCAGGATTTTCTAAAAGCCAGTCTTTGCCAAGTCCGTAAATTAAATAATCGTCGCCATCAAAAGTCTGTTCAAAGCCAAAAAATACTTTAAAATCGCGGCCAGTTTTTTTATTTATGAGTTCCGCCTCTTCAAGCGCATGATCATAACCAAGACAAAAATTATTTACCCAGTCTTTCCACGGCAATTCGCGCGAAACACAGGTATTTCCGCCCCAAAAATGATCCGTAACAATAATTCCCGAATATCCAATATTTATATAAGTTTGAATGTAATCTTTTGCAGGGGAAGTGGCACAGGCACTAGCTTCTGTCGTGTGAAGATGAGTTTCGTATTTGTAAAGCATATATTAATTATACATCGTCATTGAATTATGATAAACTGTGTGTATGGAAAAAACAGTTTACATTATTGGTCACAGAAATCCCGATACTGATGCGGTTGTTTCTGCATACGGATACGCAAAATTAAAAAATCTTCTTGGCTATCCAAATTATAAGGCAGCGCGCGCAGGGCATTTAAATCCGCAGACAACATATATTTTTCAGAAATTTGGTTTACAACGCCCGGAATACATTGCAGATTTAATTCCAAAAGTTAAATATTTTATGCAATCTGATGTTGAAACCGTCACGGAAGATGTTTCTGTGTGGGAAGCAATCGGTAAAATGGAAAAAACAGCTATCCGGGTTATGCCGGTTGTTGATAAAAACGGAAAATATCTTTCACTTTTGCATTATTCAGGATTCGCAAAAGGCGTTTTAACGACTCTCAATCCGGAAAAAAAGCACAGATTCACCACGACAATCAATTTGATTCAAAAAACTTTAAATGCCCAGCCAATTATTATTAATGACGATGCAGACAAGCAGATTACAGCGTCAATTCACGTTGGTTCTTCGTCTCTGGAAGCATTTAAAAAACGTCTTGAAGCTCATTCATCGGAAGATATTGTCGTTATTGCTTCTGACCGCGAGGATATTCACCGAGTTTGTATTGAACAGCGCGTAAAACTGCTCATCACGACCAGCGGTTATGTAATTTCAAAAGATTTACGTGAACTTGCAGAAAAAAACGGAGTCAGCGTAATTGTAAGTCCTTATTCAACTTCCCCGACTTCAATGCTGATTGCCTACTCCATTCCGGTTGCAACAATGGGCGACAAAGAAATCATCACAGTTGGAATAAACGACACGGTTTCTAAAATTAAAGACATCTTAAAAAATGCGCCGTGTAAATATCTTCCGGTCCTTGACGAAGAAAGCAAGGTCATTGGTATGATTTCTGAGCACAATTTGATGCAGGAACCGAATATTGAAGTAATCCTTGTTGATCACAATGAAATTACCCAGGCGGTAGAAGGCGTGGAAAATTATACAATCCGCGAAGTTATTGACCATCACAGAATCGGGGCAATTCCTTCAAAAAATCCTATCACGTTTATAAATCGGCCGGTGGGCTCAACTTCCACTCAAATTGCAGAAATGTATCAGGATTTTAAAATTCCAATTCCAAAAGATGTTGCAAGTCTGCTTTTGTGCGGAATTCTTTCTGATACTTTGATTTTGCAGTCCGCCACAACTACAGATTTGGACCGTGAAATTGCAGAATATCTTTCAAGCATTACAGATCTTGATATAAAAACTTTAGGAAACGAAATTCTTATTGCCGGAAGTAAAGTTTCTGGTCGCAAAGCCGGTGAACTTATCCATCAGGATATGAAAGAATACACGGAAGGAAAATCGGTTTACACGGCAAGTCAGATTGAAGTCGGAAATCCAAAAGAAATTCTTGACCGCAAAAAAGAATTCCTGGAAGAACTGGAAATTGAACGCAGAAGTCACAAGGCACTTTTCAGTTGCCTGTTGATTACAGACATCACAAAACTTTCAAGTCATCTGATGATTGTGATGGATTCTAAGTTTGAACAGTTTATAACTTTCCCAAAAAGTGAAGAAAACGTTTACTTTTTGCAGGACGTGGTAAGCCGAAAAAAACAGCTTATCCCAATGCTCACGGAAATGATAGTAAATTATCAGAAATAAGTCGCGCCAGTTTCTACCCCCACGAACACTTCCGGCGTGAACCCGCCCTGAAAAAAAGGCTTCCGCACTTCGTTTGTGCAGATTTTTTTTCAGGGTCGGAACCCCGCCTTCAGTTATTCAGTGTAATCCTATAATATTTCGTGGTTGCCGTTTGCTTTTTCTCCGCATAGTGTAGTGTCCAACGGCGTGTCAATTTCTTGTGCGCAAAAAAAAGAACCCGCTCTGAAAAAAAGGCTTCCGCGCT
>CAVHTI010000092.1:0-8461 GCA_963638805.1 Anaerobutyricum sp. | reverse complement strand
CAAAATAAAAATCAAAATCCAGAGTTTTTATGACTTACGCCTACATTCGAGTGAGTACGAACGCCCAGGAAACCGAAAATCAGAAGTTTGAAATCCAGGAGTTTTGTGCAAAAAACAAAATAAAAATTGACTCCTTTATCCAGGAAAAAATCAGCGGGAAAGTTGAACCGGGCAAACGGGAACTAGGCCGGCTTTTGCGTGGAATCAAAAAAGGTGACTTGATTATCTGCTCAGAACTCAGCCGTCTGGGCCGAAGCCTTTTTATGATTATGTCGATTTTGAACCTTTTGATGGAAAAAGAAGCCAAAATCTGGACTATAAAAGACAATTACCGCCTGGGCGATGACATTCAGTCAAAGGTGTTGGCTTTTGCATTCGGGCTTAGTGCCGAAATTGAGCGAAATTTAATCAGTCAGCGGACAAAAGAAGCCCTGGCCATGCGGAAAGCGTCCGGCAAAAAACTGGGACGGCCGACTGGAAGCAAAAATAAAAGCCACATTCTCGACTTTTATTCAAACCATGTAAAAATTCTTCATCAAAGCGGAATGAGCATAAATCAAATTTCAAAAACTTTCGGTGTTTCAAGAAACAGCGTGAGGAAGTGTTTGTAAAAATCTGGTGCTCGGCGCGTAAAGGATTGTAGCAACTGCGAAGTTTTTTTCAAAAAACGAAGCAGAAGCCCGCAGGCACGCCATTTGCGTGCCGAGGACTTTGGAGGCGAATGCCGGAATTGCGCAAAGCCTGACCCGGAGCGTAGCGGAGGGGTACGCCCTAATAAAAATTAATTTTATCGTTCAGATATTTTACTTTTAGCTGAAGGAGTTTCAGGCCGTTATCTGCAACGAATAGGCGGTTCACGCAAAATCGGTTAGGAAAACTGAGTTGTTTTGTAATTGTGACGGGTTTTCCGTGGGTGCCGTTGAAGGTAAAACTTGAAATTGGAATGCCCATTGTAAAAATTGTACACGGAAGCTGGGCAAGTTCATTGAGCTCGGAACTTCCGGTAAGGCTGACTTCGTAGGTGCCGGGTTTTGTAACGTCAAAGGCGAGAATATAATTTGCGCCCGCCTTACATTCCTGGTAGGTCAAGTCTATTGTCACTTCGTCGCCGATAACCGTGAATTCTACGTCATCAAGATTAACGTCGTCGCTGCAAACCGGTTTGTTTATCACTTGAATTTCGTCTGCGGTGCCCAAAAGTCTTTTCATTGCCTGAGTGTGCATTACGTGATTACAAATGTTCAATGCACTGCGCTGAAGTTCCGCGCGCGAAAGGCTACCGTTTTCCAGAGATTCAAGGGTGTTGTCGCCGTCCGCATTTTTGCTTCCATCGGAGCAGACCATATACAAATCGTTTTGCGCCTTTATCATTCCGGCATAATTTTTTTGACTGTGAACTTCCGGTTTGCAAGGTTCTGAAATATCTGCCCACCAGTCTGTCATCGTGATTCCGCTAAATTTCCAGTCCTCGCGCAAAATTGTAGTGACTAAATCATAATTTCCGGCGGTGTAAACTCCGTTCAAAAGTCCGTAAGTTGTCATAACGGAATCGGCATAACCGCTCTTAACCGCAATTTCAAAGCCTTTTAAATAAATTTCCCGCAATGCTCGCTGCGAAACGACTGAATTTACTGCATGACGGTTTGTTTCCTGTTCGTTTCCGGCAAAATGTTTTATTGTTCCCGTAACTCCACCAGAATGTAAACCTTTTAGCATTGCAACGGCCATTTTTCCGGTGAGCAAAGGGTCTTCCGAAAAATATTCAAAATTGCGACCGTTGAGCGGATGTCTGTGAATGTTCATTCCCGGTCCCAAAAGATTATCAACTTTGTTTGCGCACATTTCCAGAGCGGTAAAACCATAAAGTTCTGTGATTAAATCATCATTAAAAGTGCAGGCAAGTGAAGTTCCGTTTGGCAGAGAAAACGCTTTTATGCCACAATCAAGGCGCATTCCCGAAGGACCATCGTCACAACAGCAGGCCGGAAGTCCAAAAACATCACGCAAGCGCGGAGAAACGCCACCAAATGCTGACGCCGTGCCCGGAGTTACAAGACTAGAGCCCATTCCTTCGCCACGGATAACGCAGGCAAGGTCTTCATCAGTAAACTGAGCAACAAAATCCGCAAGAATTGAAGGCCTGCCCTCCTCTTCATTTTTAAGAACGTCCGAAAGTTTTATAACCGGCAGGTCATTTTTTTGATTTTTATTTGAATAAACTGAGTCAATTTCCTTCGGTTTTCGTTCCGCCATTCGTTTGCAGACATCATTTTGAGCAAGTGGCACGCTTTCCATGACAAGTTTGCAGTCCGCGTTGTGCATTCGTTCAAAATTTCTTGAAGGGGCACAGGCTTCTTCGCATTGTTTCAAAATAAAAGTGCCTTCCAGATTAAAACAAAGGATTTCTTTTGCATCGCGCACATTATTTCCGGCAAAAAGTTTATATTCGCCTTCTTCCAGAATCCAGGAATTTTTATTTCCCGTAATTCCTGAATCATCAAAAGACGCAAAATTATAAAATGGGATTTCAAAATTCAGTTTTTCGGATTTTCCTTCCGTAAGATTTTGAGTTTTCGCGTAATCAACAAGAACTCGGCTGGCCTTGCCCAATTTTCCCTGAGGAGCTTGAACGTACAGCTGCACAACTTCCTTACCGGCCGTTTTACTTTTGCCGCGAACTTCAATTTCCGCCGTCAAATTTTGACAATTCTGATTTGCCTGAGCCTTTACACAGGAAATTTCAAAATCAGAATAAGAAAGTCCATAACCAAAAGGATACAAAACCTTATCTTTCGCAAAAGTTTCAAAATAACGGTAACCGCAAAAAATGTCCTCGCCATAGCAGTTTTCGTCAGGATTTCCAAAATATTTATGAGTCGGGTAATCGGTGATGTCTTCTGCAATCGTGTCCGTCAAATGACCACAAGGCGAAACTTTCCCAGTCAAAACGTCGGCAGTGCCAAGTCCGCCCATCATTCCACCCTGCCAAACATACATCACGGCATCCGGTTTATATTTTTTGACAAAAGTCATATCAATGATATTTCCGACATTCAGCAGAACTACCATTTTGGCAAATGCCGCGCGGACAGTTTCAATCATTTTTTCTTCTTCGTCCGTCAGCAGATAGGAACCTTTTTTTACAGAATTATCTTTTTCTTCGCCGGCAGTACGCCCAATAATTACAATGGCCACGTCACTTTCTTTTGCAGCCTCGCCGGCAATTTTTGCGGAAAGTGGCATTTCGTCCTGACTCCACCGTTCTTTTCCCCAGCCAAAACCTTCGTCATAAGGATTTTTTGCTTCCCAGTCCGCATAAATTTTCTGCAGATTTTCGTTTATTTTCACGCCGTCTTCTAAAAGGCCGTCAACAATGTTGTAAACTTTCGCGACATTTACTTTTCCGCCGGAGCCCGTTCCACTTTTATAATACGACGACTGAATTCTTCCAAAAACAGAAACTTTTTCGTCATTTTTTAAAGGCAAAACGCCATTATTTTCAACAAGAACGCAGCCTTCCGCAATTGCCTGTCGTGCACAATCTTCATATTTTTTCCAATCAAGAATTTTCGTCATTTTAAAACCCCGACAAAATAAATTAATTGTATTATTTCGCAAATTTTTGTGCAAAAAAAGTGCCAGATGTTTATAAAAATTGTAAATTTCAACATAGAATTCTGGGCGTATCCCGGCAAGCCGGGTCGCGCTTTCCGCAATTCCGCTGTTCGCTCCAAAGTCCTCAGCCCGCAAATAGCGGGCTTCCGGGCTTCCGCTTCGTTTGTTGAAACAAACTTCGCGGTTGCTACAATCGCTTACGCAAAAAAAAATCCCGGCCATAAAAACTACGACCGGGAATTAAAAATCTTATTTTTTCAAAAAACTAGCAGACTTCACAATTATCAGATTTTTCTGTTGTAATTTCTTTGCCGTCCGCCGTAAGAGCTACGCCGTTCAGCGTCATTTTCTTTCCGACAATTTTCATCGTAACCTTGCAGAAATGGTCAATGTCAATTTTTGCAGGTTTTGAAATTGAAGAATCAGAACCAGATGGCACAACAATTGTTCCAGGTTTTGCCCAAGGTGCCGTCAAAAGTTCAACTTTTTCTTTGCCGTCTTCTGTGTAATCGCAGGCAAGCAACATTCCGTGACTTTCAACGCCTTTCATTTTTCTTGGTGCCAGGTTAGAAGCAATCAAAACATGTTTGCCAAGCAATTCTTCCGGTTTTAAGTAAGGTCGCAAGCCGGACTGAATAATTCTAGGAGTTCCGCTTCCATCATCCATTGTTTCAATGTAAAGTTTATCGCCCTGAGGATTTTCTTCAACTTTTTCAATTTTTGCAACTTTAATTTCAATGTGCTCATTAAAATATTTTACAGGGTCAGTTTCAGCTTCAGATTTTTGATTCACAACCGGTTTTGGCTCAGATTTTGCTTCATTTTTCTTCTGAGTTTCAGTTTTTGTGTCCGCATAAGCCATCAAAGTTTCAAGATCAAGTTCTGCAGCGGCACACGGAATTGTAATTCCCCAGTTTTCAAGAACCTGCGGATTAACTTCGCCAAACACACCGGCACTTTCGCCATTTACAATTAATTCAGCCTGACGACCAATAATAAATCGTGGATCTGAACTTTCGCGTACTTTATATTCGTGATCAAGGAAGTACAAAAGCGAAGAAACTTCAGAAGCAAGACTGTTAAAGTTTGCGTTTGCAGAAGCAGTCAAAAATCCTAAATGCTGTCTTGTGATTGTTCCAGTGTTTTCATCTTCTTTAAGATATGCAACTTTTCCAATTTCAAAAATTTTGTGCGGGAAAACTGCATTTGCACTGCCAGTTTCTGTTCTGAGCAAAGAAGACAAAATTTCCGGTCTGATAAACTGATAGTTTTCGCTCATAGGATTTGCAATTTCAATTACCTTGGAACCGTCTATCAGCATATTATCAATGTAATCTTTTTTAGAACCAACGTAATTAAAAATCATTTCCTGATAGCCAAGACCAACCATCAAAGTTTTTGCCTTTCTGCTGAATTCCGTGATTGGCAAAAGTCTTCCAACAGTAAAATCCTTTGGAACTTTTGGTTCAAAAGAAGAAACGTTGCAGCCAATCATTACATCTTCAATGACGTCAACTTCGTGCAAAAAGTCGTTGCGGTAAGGTGCCGGACTAAGTGTAATTTCATAATCATCAGATTTCTGTTCAACTTTAATTTTGCTGCCCATTCTAATCAGCGCATCTTCAACTTTTTTGATGTCAAAATCAGAACCCAGAAGTTTATTAATTGCCTTAAGACTTGCTTTTGTTGTCTGCTGAAAATAGAACGGCGCAAGAATGTCTTTGCCAATGCCAGTTTCATAAGGATGTTTTACAAGAATCGGTTTAATTTCGTATCCCTGATCATAAAAATCACAGGCAACAATGTTTGCAGAAAGCATAAGGTTTTCCATATTGTCGCCGGTAAGTTCAACCATCAAATCCTTATCGCCAACCTGAACGGCACCCAAATTTGCAGAATTGATAATCGGGGCCATAGAAAGAACTTCGCCATCAGAATCAGTAAGCAACGGGAATTTTTCAAAACTTTCAAGAATCCAGCCAAAATCCTTTCCTTTCGGATGTTCTGTCAACATTTGGCGACAAGTCATCGGTTCTGTAAACTGCAAAGGAACAAAAGACGTTTTATCCGGATCAACAGCCTTATAAGAACAAGGGAATTTTACCTGATCAGCGCGATAAACACCCATAGAAATTGACTTTCGTTTACGGCCAAAGTTCCAGCAAAGTTTTTCCTGAGTCTGAATAATATCCTTGAGCATAGCGTCGTCTATCGGTTTTCCGGAAATCATAAACGCAACCATATACGGACGGATATTTTTTAACTCAGGGTCAACATTAATAACACGATTTTCGTAATCATTATTTCCAAAATTACTCAAAATTTTTGAATAATCATTATCTTTTCCGCCTTCATGAATACGAATCTGGCGCGCAACACCGTTCAACGACCACAAATCCGGGCGGTTTGTATCATTAAGTTCAATTTTTATAACGCGCTCATCGTCAGACTGCGACATATCCGGTTTTTCGTCCAGTTCCGCTTTTGCACACGGAAAAACATCTTCAAGAGCACTGTAAGAATATTTTTTTCCAATAGCTTCAAAAAACAATTTTTCGTTTACTTCAATTTTTGGCATGATTTTCTGTCCTTAAGTGAAATTCTAAATGCCAATATTATAGAAGAAAGAGCGATTTTAGTCATTATTACGGGACAATAAACTTACTACCTTCCGCCTGGCCCCATATTTGGGTGGCTTCCTTCTTGAGCACCGCCGTTTGTTCCGCTTATTTTCGTGTAAACATAACTTGAACTTGTGGTCTGAATGTCTGTTACGGTTTCTGAACCGCCCGAAAGGCTAGGCAATTCAACGTAAAGATTATTGAATGTACTTCCACCGCTTGCAGTTGCTCCACTTACGGTCTTGTAGGTTGTGCCAGTAGCGATTTTTGGTGAAGACAAAATCATTACATAATTCTGATTTGCACTTGCAAATGCTGATGGCAAGTCAAAAGCAAAAATTGCCCCGCCATCAGAATCTTCGATGGCGAAAGTTGAAGCACTCGTGCCAGATGAACTTGACGAGCCAAAATAATTTCCCGAAAGAACGACCGTACTCTGTGAGCAGGCAGAAGCTGTCGGACTAGAATAATTGCTTGTTCCAATTCCCGCTACAAGTCCACCAGTGATTGCGAACGTGTTTGAGTCGCAGTCAAATGCACATTCCGGAGTTGTTGCAGTAAGGGCTACAATGACGCCACCAGAAATTGTCAGGTTCCCGTTTGAATCTATTGCGTCGTTGTTTGAAGAATATGCGTAGATATTTCCTCCGCTGATTACAATCTGGCTTGTGTAACCTGATGTGTCGCGGCTGGCGTTTATACAGTCGTCGGTACAGTTCAAGTTCAAAATACCGCCAGAAATGAACACTGCCTGTTTGCCTTCAATTCCTTCTGGACTCAATTTTGTAGTTTCGCTGACCGTCACGCCATCAGCATCTGTAAAAGTATATGCCGTAGTAGATTCATCCGCTGGAGTTCCAGTTGTCGTGATGTTGATTTTTCCGCCCTTAATTAAAACGTAAGGATATGGATCGTCGGTCGTTTCTGTAGTTTCAGGATCATCATCATAATCCCACTTTGCAGAAATACCTTTGCTTACCGTTGTAGAAGTAATTGTACCGCCGTTTATTACGATAAATCCTTCGCCCGGATTATCCTCCGCCCCTTCAACAATAATTCCCCGGCTTTCGTTGTTTGTGTTCGTGCCAGTTCCGCTGATTGTGATTTCGCCGTCGTCCATCACAAATCCGTTTACACTCTGAATTGCGTTTCTACCACTTGAGTTCACAGTGATTTTTCCACCAAAAATTCGGATATAATCTTTTGAATAAATTCCGTGCTTGTAACCTTCGTTTACCGTGAGAGAGCCACTTGTTGTACCGTTTGCACCGCAAATTAACAGAGGGCCTTTTGTATAAACCGAGCCTTTTGTGTCCGCACCTTTTGCCCAGTTTGCCGTAACTTCTGCCCCTTCTTCTGCAGTTCCAGTGAATGATGATGAATAATAATCTGTGCCTTCTGCAGAACTGTAGCCAGTGCCATAAGAACGGCCGTCAGTCAGCGAGTTTTCGCCTTCAAGTGCCAGATAAACTGTAGATTTTGCGTCAACATTAATTGCAGGATAATTTCCGCTCGAAGTGATTACCGCGTTGTGCAAATAAAGAGCGATTATTCCTTTTTTGTAGGAAGAAATATTGATTGCCCCTTTTTCCGCCGTGCCAGTTATGTCGAATTTTAAGTTTGATTTGTATGATGATGAATCGACAGAAAGAAGGCCGTCCGAAAGGCTTGCAGAAATTTCTGTTTCGCCAAGAGTTACCGTGCCAGCCTCTCCGCCGTCCGTGAGGGAAGTCCAGGTAGAATTATCAGCAGAAATCTGGAGAGTGCTCAAATTGATGTAGACTGTGCCATCAAAACTTACGCTTTCGTAGGCATCTGCGTCGGTGATTATGTTTCTTGATGATGTGTTCGGTGAATAAGAATTTGCCCAGGAAGTTATGTCGATGGCAGTTGCCGAATTAAAACTTGTGATTTCGGAAGTTACAGATGATGATGTTTCTGTTGATGATGATGAACTGCCTGAAGAGCCACCGGTATTCCCAGAGTTTTCTTCATCAGAATTATTTGTAGAAAAATTACAGCCCGAAAAAATCAAACTGCCAGCTAAAAGTGCACCAGAAAAACACTTTATAAATTTTTTAATTTTCATTTTTCCTTGTCTCCTAAAGTATCAAAAAATGTGTACTCAGAAAAAAACACGGAAAAAATATTTTGTTACACAGAAATTTAACTATTATGATAGTGCGTGCCACACTGAACAATCACAAGAGTATCATTTTCAATTT
>CAVHTI010000091.1:0-8648 GCA_963638805.1 Anaerobutyricum sp. | reverse complement strand
CATTTTGATTATTTCGTGTGTCGCCGGCGCGTGACACGGCACTATCATTATTTCGTGTATCCTCGGCGCCTGACACGGCACTACCATTATTTCGTGTGATGTCGCCGGCGTGTGACACGGCATTGATATTACCTCGAGTATCCCCGTCGCCTGTCACGGCATTTTGATTGTGCAGTGTGATGTCGCCGCCTGACGTGGCACTATCATTATTTCGTGTGACACCGGCGCGTGGCACGGCACTACCATTATTTCGAGTGATTTCGTCGCTGGTCACTACATTTTGATTATGTCGTGTGAGTGCGCCTTCGGCGGGTGACGTGGCATTGTTATTATGCAGTGTGTCCCCGGCGCCTGTCACGGCATTACCATTATTTCGTGTGTCGCCGGCGCCTGACGTGGCATTTTTATTGTGCAGTGTAGGTGCGCCTTCGGCGGTGGACGTGGCATTTTGATTGTGCAGTGTGATGCCGGCACCTGACACGGCACTACCATTATTTCGTGTGTCCCCGCCGCGTGACACGGCATTTTGATTATTTCGCGCGCTATCTGACGTGGCACTATCATTATTTCGTGCGACACCGCCGCCTGACGTGGCATTGTTATTATGCAGTGTGTCCCCGGCGCCTGTCACGGCACTACCATTATTTCGTGTATCCTCGGCGCGTGACACGGCATTGATATTATCTCGTGTGATGTCGCCGGCGTGTGACACGGCATTGATATTACCTCGAGTATCCCCGTCGCCTGTCACGGCATTTTGATTGTGCAGTGTGATGTCGCCGCCTGACGTGGCACTATCATTATTTCGTGTGACACCGGCGCTTGGCACGGCACTACCATTAGTCACTACAGACTCACTCATAAATTTTAAAGAGCAAAAGTCTGATTTACGCGATTGATGTACTCAGATTTTTCTTTGTCAGAAAGGAACGAAGCGGAGAATGAATATTCAATGAGCTTTTTGATTTCTTCCGTGGTAAATCCTAATTCTTTGTAGCACAGCCAGTATTCGTCAAGGAGCGTTGTTTTAAAGAAAACCGGGTCATCAGTGTTGATTGTAACAACCATTCCGCGATCAAAATAATTTTTTACCGGATGTTCGCTGGCCTTTGTGATGATTTTTTTTGTAAAAGTGTTGCTTGTAATACAAATTTCAACCGGAAGTTTTGTTGACGACAGTTCATCCATTAGTTTTTCGTCCTGCATTGCAGTTAAACCGTGGCCAATTCGCTCCGAATGAAGATAATTTATAGAATCCCAGATTGACTGCGGGCCAACATCTTCGCCGGCGTGTGCAACCGCATGGAATCCGTCCTTGTGAGCCTGTGCAAAAACCTTTTCAAAATCTTTTGCAGGACCTTTACTTTCCGCACCGCCAAGACCAATTCCAATTACATCCTCGCAAGGATATTGTTTCAAAAGATTGTAATTGTTTATTGCGTTATCACAACCAAAAGTGCGGCTGACATCCATCAGAAGTTTTACGGTAATTCCGTGATTTGCCTTGATTGCCGAACATTTTTCGTGGAAAATTTTAATCATATCTTCATATTTAAAGCCCATCTTCAAAAATGCGGACGGGGCATAAAAAACTTCCGCGTAAACAATGCCGTTTGCAACAAGATATTTTTCCAGTTCATCAAAAACAAGATTAAA
This sequence comes from Anaerobutyricum sp., assembly GCA_963638805.1. Classification (GTDB taxonomy): domain Bacteria; phylum Spirochaetota; class Spirochaetia; order Treponematales; family Treponemataceae; genus Treponema_D. The sequence continues at coordinate 6,992 of CAVHTI010000091.1, read as the reverse complement.
ATCTTCGACAGAACTGTACATTCCCTGAATTTTCAAAAATGCCTGAATAAATCCGTTCAAATCTTCATAAGAAAAAAGTTCCGTCAGCTCCTGTGCCGACATTTCTTTTCCAAATTTATTTTTATAGAGTTTTTTTACTCCGTCCAAAGAAATTACCGCCTCAAGATGCAAATGAAGTTCAGCTTTTGGCACAATTGCCAGTTTTTTTTCAAATTCAGATTTATTCATAAAAACTCCAAACTAAAATTTTCATTCAAAATATCGGCGAAAAATTCCCGTTTCTTTAGAATTTTTTTTCTTCGGGCGTACCCCTGCGGGTCGGTTGTTCCACACTTCGCTGGGCGCTCAAAGTCCTCGGCACACAAATGGTGTGCCTGCGGGCTTCTCAGGGCATTTGTTGAAACAAACGCCCTTCGGTGTTCCATAGCCTTACGCAATTTTACCTGTTATTTGTATTGTGTAAAATCCCTGGTTTTGACGTGTTCAAAAGTTGCAAAATCAACTTAACAGTTCTATCTTAATTCTTGCCGGCAAAATTATAAAACTTTGAAGAGGTGTTTTATGCAAACAATCAAAAATGTAATGGATATGAATATTGAAGACATGGAATTTCCGGTAAGATGCAACAACTGCATGAAAAACTTGGGAATTAAAACTTTATCGCAACTTACAAAACATTCAAAAACGCAAATAGAAAAATCCCGCAATATGGGAAAAAAATCTATTGAAATAATTGACCAAAAGCTTGCCAGCATGGGTCTTTTTTACGAAATGGACGAGCGTGCCTGGCTTGCTTGGGGCTTGCGACATATTGAATTAATAAAGTCACTTTAGAGACTTTCGAGTTTTAATTCGTTGATATAGCACGAATTAAAACGTCGCGTTTTTAAAGTTGCCTCTAAAAATTGCAATTTTTAGAGGTTCCGTAAATTTTTGCTCTGCGCGCAATGGGATTGTAGCAACGCCGAAGGCGAACACGACCGGCGTTCTTTGCATTTTTTATTTGTACTGAATTCTTGCGGTAAAGCGGAAAATTTTATTTTACAAGGGGCATTTTTGCCGGGCGGGTTTGAAGCGAACAGCGGAATTGCGAAAAGCCCGGTTTTTGTGGAGCGGAGGCAAAGCCGTAGCGGAGCAAAAATGCGCCCTTAAATTAATTAAAATAAGTTTTCAGCTGGTCAACGATGTTTTTAAATTCATCGCAGGCGGCTTGAACTGGTTGCGTGGTGGTCATATCAACGCCGGCAATTTTCAGGCTTTCGATAGGGTAGCGCGAACCGCCGGACTTCAGGAACTTGAAATAATCTTCGCGTTCTTTGTCGCCGCCATTTACAACGCGGTGGGCAAGTGCCATTGACGCTGAAATTCCGGTCGCATATTTATACACATAAAATGCCGTGTAAAAATGCGGAATTCTAAGGCCTTCCATATCGGAATTTGGTTCAAAGTGCATTTCCGGGCCAAAATAAAGTTCAAGAAGTTCGCGGTAAGTTTTGCGCAAAATTTCTGCGGAAAGTGGAGTGCCATTTTCTACCATTTCGTGAACTTTAAGTTCAAATTCTGCAAACATTGTCTGGCGGTGGAGCGTTGCAAGAATGTCATCGGCACGCATTGCAAGAAGATATTTTTTTGTTTCTGTGTCTTTGGCGTTTTTCAAAAGATATTCAAAAACTAGTTCTTCATTGAAGGTAGAGGCAACTTCGGCTTCAAAAATTGTGTATTCGTAGCACATAAAAGGATTATTGTGAACAGAATACCAGCTGTGCATAGAATGGCCGCCTTCGTGTGCAACCGTAAACACGTCGCGGATATTGTCTTCTTTGTAATTCAAAAGAATAAACGGGTCACCAATGTAACATCCGGAACTGAAAGCTCCGCTCCGTTTGCCAATATTTTCGTAACGGTCTGCCCAGCCACCCAAAAGTCCACTGCAAAAACGGTCTGTGTACTCTTTGCCCAGCGGAGACAGGGCATTGCGGCAAATTTCTACGGCCTGTTCAAAAGTTGTGTGCATTTCGGCAGTTTTTGTCAAAGGAACGTAAACGTCGTAGTGGCGCAGTTCGTCCACGCCTAAAACTTTTTTGCGCAGACTGTAATAATCGTGAAGGGCTGGTAGATTTTTGTGAATGCAGTCAATTAAGCTGCGGTAAACTGATTCTGGAACTTTGTTGCCGTAAAGTGCGGCGTGCAGGCTGGAATTAAATCCCCGGGCCTTTGCATTAAAAATATCCTGATAAACTGAACCTGAATACAGTGCTGCGATTGTGTTTTGATTTTCTTCAAATTTGTTGTAGTACTGTTTGTAAGTCTGTTCGCGGACTTTTCTGTCCTGATTGCGGATTAAAAGTCCAAATGTTGTTTCTGTGAGCTGCTGTTCTTCGCCGTTTACGTTTACGGTTCCAAAAGTTTTGTTCATATCAACATTTGTGAGCACGCTGAACGCATTGTACGGTGTTTGTGCCACCGTGGACTGAAGTGAAAGGATGCGCTCTTCTTTTTCGCTCAAAATAAAGGATTTTAAGTAAAGTTGCTTTTCCACGTAGATTTTGTAATCTGCAAATTCCGGGCGGGCAATCCATTCGCGCAATTTTTTTTCGTCAATGGCCTGCAATTCCGGGTCAAAAAAACTTATCTGAGCACAAAAATCCGTGTACGCCATTGTGGCTTTTCCGTCCTGAGTTGTGGCCGTTGAATCATCTTCGTCGGCTTCGTGTTTTAAAGACGCGTAGTGATACACGGTTTCAAGTTTTAATTCGGCTTGCTCAAGGGCTTTTAGTGCCTGCAAAAAAGTTTCCGCACTTTCGCCAAGTTTTCCTTTGAATTCGGTAACTTTTTTTGTGTAATCCGGCAGTTGTTTTAAAGCCACTTCCCATTCCTCATCAGATTTGAAAAGTGAATCCAGGTTCCATTTATCTTTTGCAGGAACATCTTTTCTAGGTAAAATTTTTTCCACGATATGCCTCCGGCCCTCTCTTTCCCAGCACGCGTTTAGGGAGCGCGGCCCCCTAAAAACCCGCTGTTATGTGGAAGTAAAAATAAAGCAAAGGCTTTATTTTTACTTCTCTAATATTTTATTGTGCTTTGAGTCTATGTCTGTTTTTTATTTTTGGGCCATATTTTCGGCTTCCTTTTTCTGTTTTTTTTCTTTGTATAAAAGTTCATCGGCTTTGGAAAGTAGTTGTTTCAGGTCTTTTGAGTCGGAACTGTATTCTACGTAGCCAAAACTGCATGATAGTTTAAACTTAAATCCGGATTTTTGGGCGCGTTCGGTGCATTTTTTTAATATTTTGGAGCATAATTTTTCTGCGTTTTCAAGGTTCATGCCGGGGGCAACTACTGCAAATTCGTCTCCGCTGAGGCGACCGACAATGTCGTTGGCCCTGAATCCTTTTTTGAGTGAATTTGCCATTTCCTGGATGGCGCGGTCGCCGGTTTCGTGGCCGTAGGTATCGTTGATTTTTTTGAGGCCGTCCATATCTGCAAAGAAAACAAGGCCGTTACATTCATTTTCAAGGCTCAAGTTTATGCTTTTCTGGCCCTGATTCATGAATCCGCGTCGATTCAGGATTTTTGTCAGTTCATCAGTTTTTGCTTTTTTGTCCAGAATTGTGTTGTGACTGATTAACTGGTCGTTTTCTTTTTGAAGTTTTGTGTTTTCCGTGAGCGTTTTTGTAAAATCATAAGATTGAGCAATCGCAGTCACAATGATTTTTGAAAAAATCGAATAAATCGCAAAATTAGCGGAAGTCAGGCGGCATAAAATGTAACCGTAAGTTGATTCTCCGGAAAAAATCGGCTGAATCATAAAAATGCCGCTTGTATTTTTTAATGTTGAAGAAGGAAATAAAGTCTGCTTGGGATTAAAGCAAATTCCCGGTTCATAAGTTGAATTTTCGTCAATTGAATCAGGATTGTTTGAAGGCCATAAAACCATCGAAAGTCGCATTTTTTCTGGAATGATGATGTCCTCGTCCTTTTGTACAGATTCAGTTTTGTCAAAAAGGCACACGGCCATGCAGTCAAAGGCGGCGATTTTTAAAATATTTATGAGCGAATAAAAAGTTTCCTGCATTACGCCAGTCGGGATGTCCGTGAGTTTGTAAATATCATCAATTGCACAAAGAAAATCCGGAGATTTTGAACAAGAACACAGCCGATTTTTTTTATTTTCGGGGTAAAATCGCAAAAGATCTTTGTCATCAAGATGCACATTTTCCTGTTCATTTAAACTAATGCAACCGCAGGACTGTCGGTAAAGAATTTCAACTGGAATGATAGTTTCGCGCGGACAGTTTTGACCATTCAGGATTTTTTCTGCGAGCGCGGCCGCTTCAACTCCCTGCTGAAAAATTTTCTGGTCGATAGTAGAAAGTTTTGGCTTTGCGTTAATTGCGTGAGTTGTTTCGTCAAATCCAAAAATTTTCATTTCATCAGGAATAAAAAATCCCAACTCCTGCAATGCAAGTTCTGTGCCGGTGGCCATCAAATCATTTGCACATAAAATTGCATCAAAAGGAACATCCGCCTTGGTTTTGTAATTTTCCTGAATCAGTTTTATTGCGGATTCTTTTGTAAAACTTCCGTTCAGCACAAGTTTTTCGTCAAAGTCAAGACCATTTGCCTGCAAACCGGAAATATACGCTTCGTAACGTTCAAGCGCTTCCGTAGAAAGTGTGGTATTTGCAGACATAAACGCGATTTTTTTTGCCTTATGTTTATTAATCAGATGATGAATGACTTTGCGGTAGGCTTCTTTGCAGTCAGTTTTGATTATATAAGTGTTCGGGAGGTTTAATTCAAGGCCAATGGAAATTACCGGCCTATTCCCGATTTTTTCAAGATATTTAGAAAGTGCCCGGTTTGTAATTTCTGAAGAATACGAGCCGGAAATCACAATAAAAGCGTCAACTTCTTGAGAAAAAAGATATTCTGCACTTGCCCAGCACTGATATTCATAAATTCCAGAACCACAATTAGGAGATTTTGTCTGAGCAATAAGAATTCTGATATTTTTGTTTTTAAAGAAATTCGTAATTCCTTCAAGAACATTCAGAGCATATTCAACTGTAAGACTATGGATTAAAACGCCTATAGTTTTCATATTTTAAGTTTGCCAGGTTTCTCTTTTACATTCTGGACAAAAAATTCCAGATTTAGTGAGTATTCAGAATCAACGTAGTCAACAGGGTAATTCAATTTTATAAACTGATCTTTACCCGTGTCAGTTTTTCGGGAAACCGCTCCATTAAATATAATTATATCAGAGGCCGCTTTAAACAACTTTCCGATATTTTTCTGGTAAAAAAGATTTTTGATAAACTCCAACTGTAGATTTTCTACTTCTTCCTGTTTCATTTTACAACAAAAATCACAATCAGTCTGTTTTTCTTTGGTCAGCCAGTCGTAAAATTGTAAAAAAAACTGATTCGCCCTGATTTTTGCAGCCTTACAGATTGTATTGAACCATGGAACGGCCCGGCCAGCGTTGTAAAACACGGAACAGCCTTGAGCAATTTTGCGCGCAACTTCTAAATCCTGGACTGAAAATCTGTCCGTGTGAATCACGTGGTAAGGCGGCTCAGACTGAAAAGTGAGTTTTAATTCTTCGCTCCGGTCATAAAGGTCCGTGCCCGGCAAAACCGAAAGACAGAAAATTTCAAGATTGTTCGGATAAAGCGAGGTGGCAAAATCAACGGATTCTTTAAAACTCTTTAAAGTATCAAGCGGTAGACCGTAAATCAAATCTAGGCCAAAAATTGCCCCGCTTTGATTAAGATAATTGATATTTTTTACGAAAATTTTGCGGTTAAACGGGCGGTGAACGGCTTTTGCCACTTCCTCATTTGCAGTTTGCAGGCCAATTTGAATTGCACACGGAATTTTTGTAAAGGCTTTGGCCATTTCTTTGTCAATAAATTCCGCGCGCGCCTCAAAATAATAAAAAGTATCCGGAGTTTTTTGGGCAATCAGATTTAAAATTTCTATGGCACGTTTTTTATCAGCATTGTAGGTGGGATCAAGAACAAAAACCTGAGGAACTTTTTTTTGAGCAAACAGGTCAAGTTCCTTTTTGATTCTTTCCATTGGGAAAAGTCGGACAGTTTTTTCGCCCTTTGATTCATAACAATAAGAACATTTAAAAGGACACCCGCGGGCAAGTTCCCAAAGCGCCCCGCCAAATTCGTTAACGTCCAGAGTTCCATCTAGGTATGGCGAAGAAATTTTGTTCAAATCAGGAAGCCCTGCCGAACGATTTTCCGGAGATTTTTTTGTTACGATTTTGTAAATCAGTGATGGAACGCTGTTTTCGCCTTCACCGGCAATTTTATAGTCAAAATTTGCAAATGCTTCCGGGCGCGCAGTAATTTCAGGTCCGCCGGCAACCGTAATAATCCCGTGAGATTTTAAAATTTTAGAAATTTCTTCAAGAATCGGCCTGTTCCACACAAAAACAGAAAAACAAACGATAGAATCCTGCGCCCCACCCAGAATTTTTAAGATTTTTTCCGCAAAAAAAGAGCCTTTTTGAAAATCACTGCCATTTTTTACTTTAGAAAAATCCTCGTCCTCAAGCGAAAACGACCGTAGCAGAACATCGCATAAATCTTTTGTCAAAACATCATTTTTCAGCGCCGAAGCAATACAAGCCGCCCCAAGAGGCAGCGCCTGCGGAGATTTTTCAACAAGAAGCGTAAAGCACAAGATTTTTGTTTTCACGAATTAAAATACTACTGAATTTTAAGATTTTTTGCACGGGTGATGGTGTGCTACATTTTGTTATAAATTTTTCTTTAGTTCCAGCACTTTTTCAAGAGGTAGTCCAGTACATTCTGAAATGACAGACGGTTCAATATTTTTTTTGTACATGTTTCTTGCAGTTTCAATGCGAGTTTCTTCCCGACCTTTCTCTTTACCTTTTTCAAGACCTTCCGCTCGACCTTCTTCCAATCCTACAGATTTTCCTTCGTTAAACCTTTCTTCAACCATTTCTT
>CAVHTI010000090.1:0-8780 GCA_963638805.1 Anaerobutyricum sp. | reverse complement strand
TCTCTGTTGCAGTCTGAAGGAGATATTCTTTTTTACAGTAAGGATTATCGTTTAAGACACTTTTATAAACTTCTTCAAAAGTTCCAATATCACCTTTTATATCATGAGCCTTTTTATTTTCAAAGATTTTTGCAATTTCATCATATCTCTGGTCAAGAACTTTTGTTCTATCTTTTACATACTCCAGAGCTTTTTCTTCACTGTCAAAAGTCTTAGTCAGGCTATTGCCTTCATCAAAAACAACCTGAGGATTTTTATCAGAAAACAAATGTTCAATTTTGTCAGTAATATGTTTTTTCCATTCCTGAGTTTTTTCAGCAGGATATATAAAATCTTCTGGAACCTGGAGCGTAAAGTTTACATTAAAATCATCACCGTTTTTATCTGTAAAAATTTCCGTTTCGTATTCATCGCCAAAATCAAAGTCCTCATAGTAAGTATTCATGCGTTTAACGAAGTCAGAAACATATTTTTTATGTTCTTCCAGGCTTTTGTCCTTATAATCAGCTGGGAAATTAAAATTACAAGGGAAGGTTACGGATTCTGTAACAATAAATTTGTTTTGCGATTTTTCGTTTGCAATAAGAGTGTCAAATTTACTTTGGACTTTTGCAATATAATTATCGATTTCTTTTTTGACAAAAGGTTCTGAAGCTTCAAAAATTTCTTTAGCGTGTTCAGGTAATTCATCTTGGTAGTCATAATCAATACTACCGTCTTTATGCCAGCGTTCAAGTTCAAAATCAACAATTTTATCATCTTTTATCTCTGTAAAAATAACGAAATCAATATCATCATCTTCTTTCAGTGGAACCAGGGATGCAACATTCATTGAAAAACGATTATCAGACTCTTGATAAAGGTTATTTATAGACCCTACAAAAGTTTTAACTTCATTTTCAATATCAGCTGTTTTGTTTACTTGTGATTTTTCATTTGTTTGATTGACAAATCTACTTGTTTCAGTTACATTCTCTTTTGGGGAACTGCCAGGTTCAGTTCTGGGGTTCCCCTCTACTTGGGAACCAGTAATGGTTCCCTCGATTTTTTTAATTTTGTTTTCCATATTTTTCTCCTTATTCAAATGTTCTACATATTCTGAAGTGGCAAAAAAAGCTCTCATTCTGCCATCTTTACCATTTACGATAGAGTTAAACTGTTTTTCCTTTTCGATTTCTGCACGAAGGCGTTCTTTCAAAAGAGGTTTAGCAGCCTCAAAAATCTGTTTTCCATAATCAGAAAGTTTCTCCTGATAATTAAAATCAGTAGTATTATCTGGATTGATTTTTGAAATAGAAAAACTAAGACCGTCTTTCAAGTTCATAAAAAGTTCAAACCAAGCTCCTGCTTCTGTAAAACCGTTTTCATCAACAGAAATTTCAAGCAAGCCTGGATTAAAATTTGCGGAGTACAAATCAGGTTCTGCATCGGGCGAATCTTTATGCTCCACAAAAAACTCGTTCAAAGAATCTGCGAATTTCTGAGCATCAGACTGAACCGATGATAAGGTTTTATTTTTATTGTCCTGTTTAAAACTTCTTTCTCTAAATTCACTGTATTTTTCAAAAATAAGATTTGCCTGATTCATAGTCCTTATAACCTGTTTCTTTCTTTTTTTGACAGCTTCTTCAGGATAACCATAAGCATCAGCTATACATTTCAAAAATTGTTCAAGAGTATCTTTTGAATGATTTTTAGAAAAAGTTTTTTTATTATCCTTTTCTAAAACTTTATTTACTCTTTCAACAGATTTTAAACCAACTTGTTCTCCATATCTCAATACGGTATTTGCAGTTAAAGTTCCATTTTGAATCAAAGAATTTATTGACAAATTCTCTTTAGAAGAATAAAGTGAATTAGAGGCTGAGGCTTTTTCTAGCAAAGTTTCAGTCAGAGTGGTTAGCCAAGGTGATTCATCTTGAATCTTTTGCCTAACCAAAGAACTGATTTCAGGTGCTAGATATAAAACCTGGTCAGTTTTATTTATTTTTTTTATAATTTCATTGATTGGTCTTTCATGTGATGAGATAATCACATTTGAGTTTTCAATTTCAACAACAACAGATTGAACCATTCTTGATTCAGAGTCCATTAAAAAGTTTTTTGCGTAATTATGAGAGAAACAAGGTTCATCAAATTCATTAAACCTTTCTTCCTCCAAAACAATATCTGGTGTAGCTAAAGTTTCATATACTGCTGATAAAATATTTCGTCTTTCTCGAAGTGAAAATTTTGAAAACTGACCTCCTCCAAATTTTACAGTCTCTAAAGGAGTTTCTATTTTTCCACCTGGAAATAAATAAGAGAAATTCTCTCTTGTAAAATCTATTGTTTTAAAAACAGATGAAGTTTCTTGTATACTTAAAGCAAGAGCGTCTTTGAACTTTTCTTCAAATACAAGATTATTTTCATTAGTCATATTTTTCTCCACATTCTTTAATAGAATAATTCTTGATTTCTTTTTACTGATTCGACATAATCAGGTAGCTTTTGGGGCTGCTCCTTTCAGTAGGAGTCTTGAACAGTTCTAAGAGTTTTCTTTTTTCTACAATACTAATTCTCCTGGTTTTAGCATTGATTTATTTTGTTTTTAGAAGTAAAGTAAATTTAGGAAGCGGATAGGATTTCTCCTTGAAGAGTTCCACAACGAGAGCATTTCTGCTCTCGATTTTTTTTACCTTCCCCGCTCGTAATCTAAATCCCTTTTGCGTTCGATTTTTCTTTCCTTTTTTGGAGAAATTTTGTTTGCAAAATATTTCTGCATTTCTTCCTTGTCAGAAAGATTGAGGTCTTTAAGACCGGAACGAATGAGTTCTTTTTCAGACTGCGGAGATTCCCTTATAATCCGGCTTGCCTGCAAGAGAATATTCCCGATTGATTTATCATCTTTACAGGATTCACTTACCCTTTCAAAAAACTTTTCAACAGCAGATTTTTGATTTTCTTCTGTTTTTTGTTGTTCAATTTCAATATTCTTTTTTGACCACTCATTCTGGACATAGGATTTCAAGAGTGGATTTTTTTCAAGAACACTTAAAAACTGATTCTTTTCCTTTTCAAAGCGCTCAGTTTCTTTCCACACGGAAGTTCCTACAATACTCAAAGTCTTTAAATCGAGCCTTCGTGAAAACTCTTCAGACGACTGAGAAAATTCTTTTATAGTGTCGCTATTTACAGTTGCGATGCGGCGGCCGTGTTCATCATAGAATTTTTCAGGAATATGAGATAATAAATCAGAAAAAAGAATCTTCTGTTCTACGCCAAAATGCTCATTCAGGCTTTTTCCGGCAAGATACTGCATATTATTGTTAATCTCAGAAAAATTAATGTTGTCATAATTTGTATCAGGAGAGCACACAAGGTTATGACGGATTTCAAAGGAAACGTCCAAACCGTTATCAGAATTTTTAATGTCACTGTCTATAAGTGAAGATTCTGTATTGAACAGGTCTGTAATTACATCAAGACTTTCTTGAGCAGAATCTTTGGTTAAAATTCCTTTTGGAAGGGTAAAATTGTATTTTATATCAACTGGAACAAGAATCTGACGGTCATAAAAAGATTCCATATCCTCTATAATTTTATTTTCAGAAACAGTCGTTCCATCACGGTGCCATGAATGAACAATGTCATCGGCCATATCAACAAGATGACTTTGAGATACTTCTTCAAATTCTTCATTGTATTTATCTTCACGCCAGAATTTATTGTGGTCAAAATCAGCATAAACGGCCCAACCACCATCAAGCTCTAATGATTCAAGCACAATTCCGGCAATTCTTTCACCCATATCATTTAAATAAGGTTTAGGCCAGTGAGGAAACTCTTCAGCTATTTTTTCCATCAGTTCAGTCTTATGTTCATTAAAACATTCAGCAAACATGTGAATATCATGAGCATCATCAGAAATAAGTCTTTTGGCAAGTATAGGATTAATGTTTGTATTCTGGTATCTTGCTGTAACGATTTTGCTTTCACATGTCATTACGTCAGAATCAGAAAGACCAAGTTCTTCTTTTAAATCTTCAAGCTGATGAAGTTCATAAGGGTCAATTTCATTGTCAGAAATAAATTTACGGAAAGTCGCCATGTACTCTGCCAGGCTTCTATTTCTCTGTTCTTCTAAAAAATCTTTTCCGTATTCGATGCCAAGTTCGTTTACAGTCTTAATGACACCAGCCGCATTTTTAGTACCGGCAAATTCAGAGAGTTCTTCAGGCGTCTTATCAAGCAGGTCTCCAAGAGTATGAAGGTCTTTATCTTCAGCAGACTTCAAGAAAACCCTTCTTGAGCTTTCAGAAAAATTGTATTTTAAGTTTTCAAGCGGAGTCTGAAGCAAATTATTGATTTCGTTTTCAATATCCTTTTCAGTTTTAACACCGTAGGTATTGCGAATGTAATCGTCAAGCTGAATATCACTTTCAAATTCAAGAATATAGCCGTCTTTTATTGCACTAGCAGGAAAGTTAGCCTCACCGTATTTTTTAACTAAATCGACAATAGAACTGTCAACAGCAAGCTGATAAGGAGCATCATTTTTCTCAAGATAGTTTATCAGACCATCCTTATCCTTGAGTTCAACCCAGCTCCTTGTCGTGTAATCAATCGGATTCCAACGGAGCAGAGCGTAATCATCTTCTGACTTCTGAATAAATTTATCTTTTAAAGAATTAAAAAGTTTTTCGTTCATAGTTTATTCCCCTTGTTGTGTTATTAATTATTCTAATTACTCTTTTATTATAAGCGATTACCTTTCCCGCTCGTAATCAGCCTGCTGCTTTCTCTCGACCTTCTTTTCAATAGCCTGTTTTTTCTCTATTGCCGGAAGCTGCAAGGTATACGCCTCTTTCAAGTCTTTTTCAAGAACATTTGTTCTGTTATCAAGATTTGCAACAGTCAGGGCAATTTTCATTGTATTGAAAACCTTTCTCTGATTTTCTTCATTTTTTTCTTCTGCAATGCTAGAAAGGAAAGACTTGCCCTTTTCATCGAGCTGACAGTAATCAGCGAGGTCTTTTGCAGATAAGTCATGATTAAAGGTTCCACGTTCACGCTGAATTTTATAGGCACAGGCAATCTGTTCCCTCGCTTTTTCCAAGTCAAAAACAGAATTATCATTTTTATCCTGCTGCAAGTAATCTTGAATCTCCACATAGTTGAAAAGATTCTTCAGCCTTTCTGTAGCCATTGAAAAACTTGAAGGAGTATTGTTATCCACCGCTCCGTAATCAGTCATTGTCATCACAAGCTGGAAATCAGCCGGAAACTCAGACGAACGGCCAGCACGAGAAAGAAAGATTTCTTTATTTTTAAGAGGAACACGAAGCATCTCAATTATAGACTGCTTAAACTTATCTGCATCATCCATAAGAAGAATTCCTTTGTGGGCACGAGAAAATTCACCAGGAACTAATTTGGAACCGCCTCCACACATTCCTTCAATCGTTGCTGTCTGAAATGGTCTACGAATTGGAACGGCATTTTTTGCATCCGGTTTTTGTTTTTCACCGGTAAGAGATTTTATTACTTCAACATCCCTTGCATCTTCATCAGTGAGATTAGGAGTAAGGTATCTAAAGAATGTTTCGGTAAAATCGCTATTTGTTTCTTTGTAACTTCCGGCAAGAAACATATTATGTCTGCCAGCAACAGCTACCTGAATTGCCCTTGCAGATTTTGAATATCCAGGTCTTTCAAGAAGAGATTTGTAATTTTCATCCAAAAAACTTTCACTGCTATTGTTAAATTCAATTCCGTTTATGAGAACTGATTTCTGGGGAACCTCAGGTTCATGGCGATATTCAAAAGGCTTTCTTCCCTGAACGATGTTATTAACGTCCGTCAAAGTGTTTGCAACAGCGATTTTTACTCCAGGTACATTACAAATATCGTTAATATTTTCTTCACAACAAACAACTTTTGTAATACCAAAAAGTTTTGCACGCTCAACAGCCGCAAGTGCGTGAGTTTTTAAAGGTTCTATTCCGCCTGCAAGATTAAGTTCACCTAAGACAAGACAATCTTCCTTTAATTTTGAATCAGACATCTGATTTAAAATAGACATGGCAATAGCAGCAGAATGAGAAGAAGAACCGTCTTTTTTTATGTCAGCCGGAGAAAGAGAAATAAGAACGCGCTCGGGTGGAAATTCGATCCGCTGATTACGGAACGCTGCCATTATTGTCATCCGGCTTTCTTTTATAACACCATCAGCAAGACCTACAAAGTCAGTTGCCGGGATTCCACGGCGCAGGTCGACTTCAACATCGCAAAGAGTTCCTTCGTAACCAAAAGGCTCATAACTTAAAATCCGACCAGGTTCTCCAGGTTTTGCAATGTGAAGATAATATCCATAATCAAAATCATCCAAAAGATTTTTGACAATTTCTTTATCCTTAAATTCATTTTCCTTAAATTCATCAAATGAAACGAAAAGTTCACCATTAATGCCGTTTGAATCAGCAAGATACTCAAACAGCTTCTCCGGGTCATAGTTAGAAGCATCAGTTTTTTCAACTGAAGCACCTTTTTCTCCTTTCATTTCTTCAAGTGTGTCAAAAACAGAACTACCATGCTCATCAAGCCACTTAAACTGATAAGTTCTGTACGCATTTAAGGCAAGTTCTGATAATTTCTTATTTTGTTGAATTGTGTTTGTCATTTGTTTGTTCTCCGTTGTTTATTATCCCAAATAAATATATGATTCGCTCAAGGGTAAGGTTTTGCTCTGCAAGGTTTTACCTAGGAATTGACAAGACACCGACTACTCGTTTTGAGTATGCTGTCAAGTCAGAGAGCCGATTCAGGTATATACCTGGTCGGCTTTTTTTATCTTCCCCTGCCGTAGTCATCAGACTTGGATTTTTCTAACTCTTTTGACTTGTTAATTTCTTTCTGGTAGATAAATTCCAAAGCCTTGCTTATCTGCCCTTCCTGAGTTTTTTCTGTTTTTGAAACCCCGGTCTTTTCGATAGTCTTTTTAAGAAAATCATTGACCTTATCTCGAACTTCACGGTTTTGATAATAAGAGTTAAGTTCTCCTGCAATTAAAATTAAAGGCTTATTAGGATGCTGCCTTTTCTGGTCAACAAGTTCCTTTTTAAATCCAGCGATAGACTTAATCTCATGAGGGTCTGTAATTCCTCGGGCAATAGACTCACAGAATTCATCCATCAGTTTTTTGATGCCGTCATAATCATTTCCTAATGCACGAGCCTGGTTCCCAAGTTTGTTCAGAATTTTTGTAGAAAAATTATCATATCCATTAGGTTCCCGGTCTCCCCTCAAGAAGCGGATTCCGTTGATGTCGTAAACATCATAATTCCAGCCGTATACACCTGCCGTATAGCCAGTTCTTTCATAAGGTGCAAGCAAAAACTGAGCTTCAAAATTATTATTCAAAGCAATGATTTTATTTGAAGTTTTAACAACTTCTGAAGTATTTAACTGTTTATCCATACTTATCTTCCCCTACTGTAGTCATCAGACTTTGCTTTAGATTTTTCCTGCTTCTTAGATTTTTCAGGACTTTCAAAACGAATTTCGTAATTAACACCGTCTGAAGACATTTTTACGAAAGCACCTTTTTCCTTGAAATACCTACCTACTTCAGCATTAAAAGTAGAAGCCTTTCCTGACTTTACGATTTCAGAGAAAACCGACCTTGCAGACTGAAAATCGTTCAAAGTTGAAATACCCTTTGGAAGACTGCTTTGATTTAAGTCATTAAAAATAGTGTTTTTAAGTTCAATAGAATCAATTTTCTTCTCTTTTTCTTGCTTAGCCTTTTCAAGTTCTTGCAGACCTTTTTCAATGCCGTCCTTGAACGTCTCTTCCCTGCCATCTGTAATATCAAGCTCAAGAAGCATATATTCATTGAGAGCTGCCTTGCGACTTACAGGACTTCCTCGTTCGTATGAAAGGACTTTTGTAATAGCTTCATCAGCAAGACTTCTAAAAGAAGCATCTGAATCTCTGTTTTTCTGAATATCTGCAAATTCTTTCAAGAACTCTTTTCCGACAAGTCTCGGACTAACTTTCTTTATAACTGCCTTGTCGTGTGCATTTACAATCTTTTCAAAGTCTTTGATAAAATCATTTGCCTGAGATTGACAATCTTTCATATCCTGAATGATGTCCTTAAAGTTCTTTGGAGCACCATTTTTACCTTCGTGTGTTACTGGGTCAAGCCAGAGCAGAGCTTCTTCTTGAGGCTTAAAATTTGCGACTTCTTTTTTGAAATTGTCTATAAAATCAGACATATCACTCTTGCAAGGAATATTAAGGGAAAAATCCTGACCGGCTGGTGAATAACTACCGTAACGGATAAAACCATTTCCTTCTTCGTTAAGTGAGCCACCACATCTTTCAGCAACTTCTCGATAATCAAAATATGGAAAAGTTTCCCGAATATCTGCATAGTTCGTCAGATATTCTTCTCTTTTTTCATCATTTCCAGAAAGATACTCTTTCATATCTTCCTTGTATGGAAAAATGATACGCTGAAATTCATCAAGGGAAACAGTATTGTTAGACGTACCGTATTCTTTCATATAAGACTTAAAGTCTTCGTAACAGCTTTCAGAAAACTTATAAATGCTTTCTTTGTCGTCTTTTTGAATTAATGGGAAATCTGCCATGTTTATTCTCCTTATTAATTATTTTATTTACTCTTTTATTACAAATAATTATCTTTCTCTTCCTGCACTCTCACGGCTTTTTCGTTCTACTTTTTTCTGATAATGTTTCAAACATTCATCTGCAACATCTGCATTTCTAAA
>CAVHTI010000089.1:0-9045 GCA_963638805.1 Anaerobutyricum sp. | reverse complement strand
GTGATAAAAATTACATCCGTGTAATTTTTATCACAGCAGTTTTTTCAAAACTGCGCGATCCAGCACCTCCTGTGCTGCCGCTAACGCGGAGTTTTTAAAGGAGTTTTCAAATGAAAAAAATCAGGAAAATTATGACTGCAGTTTTGTTAATTGCTGCTGGTACTACTTTTACATCATGTATTTTTGATGACAGTAATAAAACGAAAACTTGGCAAATATCAAGAGGTGAAAATTATACAGGGGACTGGTATATCGTTAAGTTAAATGCGACACACTATGATATTGCTTCAGAAGATACGGGTACTTTTTCAACTTCATCTAGTCGTTCTGTTACAACTGAAACGGTTGCCGAAACTGATGAAACAGAAGATTTTTTGTCAGAATCTGATATTGACTATATGTTTCATATAAATAACCGTAAGGCTTTTGATGAAATTTATGCATCACTTTCAAAAGATTCAAACAGCCGCTCTGCTTCAACTTCTTATAAAGCAGAAATTACTAACGAAGGCTACGAAGTAGGCGATACAAGAAGCTTTTACCTTTACTATTACACAGATAAAAAGGCTGATAATGATGTAGTTGAACAAACTGCAGAGCTTATAGTACAGGGCGAAAAATGTAACGTCTGGTTTATTGATAATGCTAAAGATTATGTGAGCCTTTCTGATTACCCGGAAACTGCAAATTTACAGTCCATTGCAGATAAATTTGACAAACTTTATGAATATGAAACAGCACTTTTAGGTACAAACCGTTATACAAAAAAAGCATATGATTATTTTATTGATCCTGTAGAAAAAATTAATATTGTTATTGCTGATATTGGTGATGCCGCAGGTGGTGATACTACAAATGGTACTTTAGGAGGTTATTTTAGCCCTACGGATTGTTACAAAAAAGGTACAAAGTATGGAAACGGTACAGAAGTCACAACAAACGGAACCCAGGTTTTGTTTATGGATTCGTATTTCTATAAAAACCATCCAGCAAACACTTTTTCTACAATTGCACATGAATTCTGCCATATGTTAAATTACTGCCAGAAAGTTCTCAGTCAAAATTCTGGAGGAACTATAGAAACCTGGCTTACAGAAATGATGGCAATGGTTACAGAAGATTATTTTTCTGAATTTTTAGGAGTGTCAGAATCTGCAACACCTACAGCGTCAAGACTTCCAGTATTTAATTGTCGGTATATGGCAGGTTTTAGAAATCATTGGAATGATGACTATGCTCTTTTGGCTTATGCAAATGCTTATGCTTTTGGTGCGTACCTTGTGCGAAGTTATTGTGACGAAAAACTGACATTCTTAAAAAATCTTGCAAGCAATGAAGGCTTAGACGAAGATGCTATAACCCTTGCTTTACAGTCTATTGGTAAAGATGAAACTTTTGACGATGTTTTCAGTTTATTCCCATTAGTTTTGTTAAATGCCGGATATGAAACTAGTGACACTTCCGTTCCAACTTTATACAGAACTGCCGGAAATACATCAAATTCTGATGGAATGTATTTTCACAAAATTAATCTAAATAGTTTTTATATGTATGAAAGTACCGATTCTACTGAACTTGTAAATGTAAGACCAGTTCTTTATGAACTTACTGAAAATTCTGCGTTAGGTTCATACGGATTTTCAATTCATAAAGTAGACCAATCTATAAGTGATGTTTATTACACAAATAACACAGCCGTTGGCATTGATATTATCTACTGTGGTAATACTTCAACTAGTGAGGAATAATAATGAAAAAACTGATTTTATCACTTTTAATAATTTGTTCTGCTTTGTTTTGTGCAACGGCGGCTTCAAGAAATAAAATAAAAACCGTAGAAGGCTGCATAACTTCTTACGGTTCCATGCCTTTTAATTTTCCGGGCCTTGTTACAGATACTGATGAAAAATACGGCATTGTCGCAGATTCGGAAGTAAAAAAAGAACTTCTTGAAAATCAGGGTAAAAAAATCCGCATAAAAGGATATTTACATGATGATGAAGATAAAAAATATATTGAATCTTTAGAAGACGGTTTTATAGAAGTTGAAAACTGGGAAATTATAAAATAAGGTAAAAAAAAGGCGGAAGAATAAAAAATCTTCCGCCTTTTTTTATAAGGTATGCGTTACAAAATCATAATCAAAACTTTAGAAACAATTACAACTGAAACAAGTGCAAACGGATAAGTCGCAGCATAAGCGGCAGAAACTTCGTCTGTACCGGCAGTTGCAATCAAAGTTCCAAGTGCTGGGGTAGAAGTCATACCGCCAGTAATAGAACCAAGGTTGTTCAAAAGGCTAAGTTTAAATACAAATTTTGCAAGAATGAATCCTACAATCATAGGAACGGTTGTCATAATTGCACCGTAAATAAAATATGTCCAGCGGAATTTTTCAATAAAGTTTACACCGCCCGGAACACCGGCACCAATCAAGAAGAGAACAAGTCCAAGTTCACGCATAAAGTTCAAAGTCTGTTTTGAAACACGGCAGTCAATTTTTCCAATGTGAGCAAAGTGACCAATAATAAGACCTCCAATCAGACATCCTCCGGAATTTCCGAGTGAAAAGTTAATTCCAGGAATTTTAATTGCACCAATCAAGCAGCCTAAAGAAACTGCAAGAACGAATGGGAAAAATCCGAATGGATCAAGAGCGGTAAGTTTTCCTTTTGGTTCTGGAATCTGAATCTGATTTGCTGCCTGGAAAGTTTCAACTTCTTTCTTCATATCAACTTTTAAGATTTTTGGAACAAGCTGAACAAAAAGAACAACACCAAGAACACCAAATGTATATGCAATTCCGTAACCTGCAGTAACGTCAGCTTCAAATGTAGAAGCGACTCCTTTAAGAAGGTTTGCGTCATCAAGTGCCGTTGCAACTTCTTTTCCGGCACTAAAACCTGGAGTTGAAGTAAGACCGCCTGTAAGAAGTCCAACAGCCATAGCTTTTGAACAGTTTTTATCAAGAAGAGCGATTACAGCGGCAGTAACAGCACCAATCAAAATAATAATTACACCAATCAAAATGTAAGATAATGTGCTTTTATTAAAAGAACGGAAGAATTTAGGACCTGCAATAAGACCAACGGCAGTAACAAAAAGTGCGGTTCCAATATTAGAAACTAAATTGAAATTTGATTTGATTTTATCACTGAAAAGGAAAATTTCTTTTTCGCCAATATGAAATGACGGAACAAATTTAATGATAATTCCCCAAATTAAAGCCACAAGCAGAACGCCTGCGGTTCCCAATTCAATACCCTTGATTTTAATTGCACCAAGAAGGTATCCGATTGCACCAATGGCAAAAACGACAAAGATGAACGATAGAGCTGATGATACAACTCCACCCAAATAGGCAGTCATTATTTAACCTCTTATAAACAAAAATTTGTTAAAATTATATTGTTTAATAGTGTTTTTATCAACAAAGGCCAGAAGTTTGAAAAATGCAAAAAAAAGAGCACTCCGTTTATAGAGTGCCCCTTTTCCTAAAAATCTAGAAATTACTTACTAGCTCCAGGAATTGCTTTTCCTTCAAACTCTGGATTTCCATGATGATATGTTGGAAGCAATTTTGGTGAAACGAGATCTGAATTAATTCCAGCGTCTTTTCTTTCTTTTTCGAAAGCGGTTACGTGGTCAAGATTCATTTTTGCAGTGTCTGTTGTTTTGATGTCTTTGAAGATTTTTCCAGCTTCAATTCCAGCTTCACGGCCGAAAACAACTACATCAAGCAAAGAGTTTCCCATCAAGCGGTTTGTTCCATGAACACCACCTGAAGCTTCACCTGCAACCAGGAGATTTGGAACGTTTGTATGGCAAGTTTTGTTGATTTCAACACCACCATTCTGATAGTGGAGGGTTGGATAAACAAGGATAGGTTCCTTACGAATATCAATTCCGTATTTAATGAACATATTGTACATAGCAGGAATTGACTTGAGGATTGTGCCTTCTCCGTGAATCATATCAATCATCGGAGTGTCAAGCCAAACTGCGTCCTGAACATCGTTGTGAACACCGCGACCTTCGCGAACTTCACGGATAATCCCAGAAGCGTTTACGTCACGAGTTTCAAGAGGATGAATGTAAACTTCACCGTTTTTGTTGATGAGCTTTGCACCAAGTGAACGAACTTTTTCTGTAACGAGTTTACCCAAAATCTGTGTAGGGTAAGCGGCGCCTGTTGGGTGGTACTGCAATGAATCCTGATAAAGGAGTTTTGCTCCGGCACGGTATGCCATTACAAGACCATCAGCTGTTGCACCGTAGTGGTTAGATGTTGGGAAGCCCTGATAGTGCATACGTCCAGCACCACCAGTTGCGATAATTACAACTTTTGCTTTTGCAATGTAAAGTTCGCCAGTTTCAATGTTCAAAAGAACTGCACCGCAAGCTTCGCCTTTGTCGTTTTTGATGATTTCGATGGCTGCTGTAAAATCTACAACTGTGATGTCATCTTTGCGGTTGAATGTTTCGTCGCGGAGGGTACGCATGATTTCGGCACCAGAATAGTCTTTACAAGCGTGCATTCTCTTGCGGCTGGTTCCGCCACCATGAGTTGTAACCATAGTTCCGTCTGGCATTTTGTCGAATTCAACACCAAGGTCGTTCAACCATTTAATTACAGATGGAGCCTTGTTTACGAGGGTAGAAACCAATTCAGGTTTTCCGTCAAAGTGTCCGCCACCAAAAGCGTCAAGATAGTGCTGAGCAGGGGAGTCATTTGGTTTATCAGCAGCCTGAATACCACCTTCTGCCATCATTGTGTTTGCATCGCCTACACGGAGTTTTGTTACCAAAAGAACTTTTGCACCAGCTTCTGAAGCCATGATTGCAGCAGATGTTCCAGCACCGCCACCACCGATTACCAAAACATCAGTTTCGTAATCAACATGGTTAAGGTCAATCTGAGAAGGTTCAAAGCGAGGTTTTGCCTGGAGCATTGCAGCTAGTTCGATTGGAGCTTTCTGTCCTTTGTTTGGACCAATCTTCAATTCTTCAAACTGACTCTTAATGCGGTCAGGGTGGAATTTCAAGAGCAAGTCATCTTTTTCTTCTGCAGTAAGACGAGCATGTTCAAATTTAAGGTTTTCTTCACGTTTTTCAGCTACGATTTTAGCTGCATCATCAAGATAATTTCCGTACATATTCGTCTCCTACTTTTCGATTTCTCGAGTATTATAAAGATTTTTGATTTCGTCTAAAGGTTTGTTCATCATTTCTTCCAGAGCAGCCTGGCATTTTCCTTCGTTGATTTCGTTTACGCGGTCAATGAGGTGCTGAGTCTGTGGCTGGATATATTTTCCGTTAAGACGGCGGGCAAGTTCTGCAACCTGAGGATGAGAAATACCAGCTGGACAACGAGAAGAACAGCATCCGCACATTACACAGTCAAATGACAAATCAGCACATTTTGCAAAATCACCACGCTGAGCATAAGCAATGTACTGCATTGTGTTCAAACTCTGAGGACAGGCACGTGTACAAGCGTTACAGCCAACACAAGAATAAATCTCTGGGTAAAGCTGCATCATAAGTGCCTGTTCAGGTTTTACTTTATTGATGTCATAAATCTGTTTTACCAATGGGAAGAATGGAAGGGTAGCAATGTACATATCTGGTTCAACTTTTTTAGAACAAGCAAGACATGTCTGCAACTGATTCTGTCCTTTGATACGATAAATTGTAGCACAAGCTCCACAGAAACCGTTTCTACATCCACAGCCACGTTTCAGCTGATAGCCAGCGTACTCCATAGCATTCATAATTGTTAATTCAGCAGGTACATCATATTTTTTGCCAAAAATATAGATTGTTGCCATTTCTTTATCTGCCATAGTTTGCTCCTATTAATACTCAGGTGGAAGTTCACCTAACTGATCAAAACTGAATACCGGACCGTCTTTACAAACGAATTTATCACCAATATTACAGCGTCCGCATTTACCAATACCACACTTCATGCGCATTTCCATTGTTGTGAAAACCTGTTCATCTTTAAATCCTAATTTTTTAAGATTATCAAGAGAAAGGTGAATGAGGATTGGAGGTCCACACATGATTACGGTCATACTTGGATCTGGATTAAGTTCAGTTACAAACGGAGGAACAAATCCAACGTGACCTTTCCATGCTTCTTCCGGACGGTCAATTGTCAGGTCTATTGAGCAGTTTGGCTGTTTCATCCATACATTCTGCATTTCATCAAGACGAACCAAATCAGCCATAGAACGTGAACCGTAAATTACCTGGATTTTTCCGTAATCTGAACGGTGATCCATCATGTAATTAACTACTGAATGAACTGGAGCAATACCAATACCACCGGCAATTACCAGAATATCCTTGCCTTTAAGTTTTGTATCAACAGGGAAGCCGTTTCCGATTGGGCCACGAACACAAATTTCCTGGCCAACTTCGGCATTGTGCAGCCATTCTGTTACACAACCACATTTTTTGATAGAAAATTCCATGTGAGTTTCAAGGGTAGGTGAAGATGTAATAGAAATCATTGATTCACCAACGCCAGGAACAATGAGCATAGCACACTGGCCTGGAATATGATTGAATAATTTTTTTCCATCAAGTCCAACTACACTGAAAGTTTTTACATCAGGAGTTTCCTGTTTAATATCAATAATTTTTCCTACATAAGGAATAAAGCTTTCGTTGTTTTCCATTTCCGTCTCCTATTCCTTAGATGTCATCAGATTCACTGATAGCTTTTATAACTTTTACGATGTTCATATTTACAGGACAACTTTCAACACATCTTCCGCAGCCCATACACAAAGACATTCCATCATGAGCCATAGGATAATACATTAATTTGTGCATAAAGCGCTGGCGTGAACGTTCTTTTTGTGTAAGACGAGGATTTGCAGCGGCCATCTGAGTAAAATCATGATACATACAAGAGTCCCAGCAACGTACCTGTCTAATTCCGTTACCAGTATCAAAGTCGCGTACATCAAAACACATACAAGTAGGGCAGACATAAGTACAAGTGCCACAACCCACGCATGGTTCTGCAATTTTTTCCCAGATTTTTGAATTGAAAACCTTGAGCATATCAGCTTGAGATTTAGCGCCAACTTTTGAAAGATCAAGGTGTGCAAACGGAAGTTTTTCAATTTTTTCGGCAATTTCTTTTTTACATTCTTTAACTGCTTTTTCATCAGCATCAGAAAGTACAGATTTTACAGAATCAATAAATGCAGTTCCTTTATCTGTATTTGCCTTGAAATAATATTTTCCGTCGGCAAGCCAGCAACTTACGTCACCATCAGAAGAATTCTGAGCGGCATCAATTCCAAAATTAGAGCAGAAACAGGTTTTTGCAGGTTCATTACAAGCAAGACAGATTACAGTGCCATGTTCACGGCGATTTTTATAGTAAGAATCAACCGGATTCATGTTCAAATAAACATTGTCAATTGCTTTAAATCCGCGTGCGTCACAAGCTTTTACGCCAAAAATTACAAAATCCTGTACATCTTTTCTAGGATCTTCTACTTTAATTTCTTTACCATTCATCTGATAAGAAACCATGTGTTCTGTTTTTGGAAAGAAGAAATCTTTTGCAGAACGTACAGTCTTTAAGGCAGATGAAAGTTTTGTGCCTTTTTCCCATTTCTGGAAATCAGCTTTACCTGAATTATTATCTACAGGCAGGTACAAAGGCTGTTTTGAACCAACAAGTTCAAATAATGAATCAATTTTATCACTTGAAATAGATAACATTATTGAGCACCTCCATCTTTAGATCTGTCGTAAATAATAGTTGTTTCAGGATCATTTTCCTGGAATCTGAGCATTGCAGGTTTTGTTTCCATATCTGCGCCGGCCTGATATTCACCGTAAATTTCATTAATGTCTTTGATGAATTTGCGGTTGAGCAGATAAAGCGGAATATTCTGAGGACAAACTCTTGAACATTCACCGCAATCTGTACAACGTCCGGCAACATGCCATGCACGAATAATGTGGAAAAGATTTTCTTCAAAGTTCGTCTGTGCAACTTTCTGTGAAGTGTAAAGATTGTTGTTATCAAATACACATTTTTCACAAGTACAAGCAGGACAAACATTACGACAAGCATTACAACGAATACAGCGTGATAATTCACCGCGCCAGAAACTGAATCTTTCGTCCGGAGTCATTGCTTCCAGTTTTGCAACTTCAGCCATTCGTTCTGTATTTGGAGTTAACTCTGCTTCTGCAGCTTCATCTACACCAATTAATTCATCGCAAGAAACGTGTTTTTTGCCTTTGCAGTTATCGCAAACGTCGCCATCCTCAAGAGTATCCTGACAAGGAACGCCGATTGCATAAACATCACCACGCGTAATGCGATTTTCTTTTAACAACTGTGTGAATGAATAAGAGTCGTTTGGCTTTAAGAAAACCAGAACAACTGCCTGAGGAATTGGCTTATCTTGGGCATTTGGATCTTTCTGTTTTGCCATTGTATTATTCATTCGGGTTGTCGATTTTTGAATTTCAATATCTTTTGTAATTTTTACAAGATATTTTGAAAGATTTGCCTTGCAATATTTATTGAAAACAAAATCTTTATCTAATTCTTCTGCCGAAGTAAAAACGCCTGGAGTGATGTCTTCATCAAAAAGACCTTTTTTCCAGCCTACAACTTTCTGAACTTTACCTTCAGCAAGCAATTCTTTTGCACGAGCGATTAATTTATCTTGCATCGTAAGTCCTCCAGTTTTTTATTTTCACCAAGGTCTGTAATCTGCTTTACAAAATCATTCATGATTCCGGCAAAGCGTACACCTTCGGCAGCAGAACACCATTCAACTCTTGTTCTCTGTTTTTCAATGCCAAGAAAATCAAGCATACTAAAAAGCAGTGTCATACGACGGCGGGCAAAATAGTTTCCTGTAGAATAGTGACAGTCACCAGGGTGACAGCCACACAAAATTACACCATCAGCACCACGCTGAAATGCACGGAGAATAAACATAGGATTCAAGCGGCAAGAGCATGGAATACGGATGATTTTTACATTTTTAGGGT
>CAVHTI010000088.1:0-9192 GCA_963638805.1 Anaerobutyricum sp. | reverse complement strand
CATTATAAAAGCCTCTTCCAACAAGGGAGATATAGTTTTAGATCCTTTTTCTGGAACTTTTACAACGTCTTTTGTTGCAGATTCATTAGGTAGAAAATCGATAGGAATAGATATTTCAGAAGATTATTTTAAAATTGGATTAAGAAGAGTATTAAAATTATCTGATTATAATGGGAACAAATTAATAAAAGAAGCAAAATCATATCAACGAAAAAAATCATCACAAGAAACAGAAATGTTGTCATTATTTGCGTAGGGAGAACAAAATGCTGGAACATGAATTTACAGAATCAATATTAAATATAATTGAATCTGAACTTAAAACTGATGGAAAAGAAATTCTTCAGGTTTCACCTTTGCTTGAATACATAAATATAAAGACTCGATCTGCTAATAGAGGTTCAAAAGCAAGAGGTAGTTTTGCAAATCTTTATGCAATTTATGTCCTCGTGGAAGACTACATAAAAATCGTTTTTGAAAAAAACAAGATTATAAAAAATATGAAGGTGCAATTTTTTCCGATTTATTTGAAAGGCAAAGACAACTTCCTTTTGGTGAAAAATTGCAAAATCATGCTTTAAATCATCGTCTTAATGAAGAATTTCATAAATATTTTCCAACAATTCAAGAATCTCTAATTATTAGAGACATTCCTTCAAGTAGATATTGGATAAATACAAACTTCCTAAAAATAAAAAATGCTGGAAAAAACTATGATATTAGTAAAATAGTTATTAAAATTATAAACGCTTATATAAATGCAAAAAAGTATGCTTTTGAAAAATTTATCAAAACTTGCGAAGAACTAAAAAGAATATCATCATCAGAGCATGAAAAAATATTTTCTTTTTTGTTGAATTTGCTTGAGCCTAATGTAGATGCTAGATTGTTTGAAATTGTAAGTTTTTCAATCTTAAAATATTTCTACAAAGAACAAAAAATATATTGGGGATATAATAAAACAAATTTAACAGAAGAAAATTTAAAACTTTATAAAACAGGACGAACGAATGCAAATGACGGTGGAATTGATTTTGTAATGAAACCTTTAGGGTATTTTTTTCAAGTAACTGAAACTCTTGATGTAAAAAAATATTTCTTAGATATTGATAAACTTGAACACTATCCTGTCAAATTCGTAGTAAAGACAAATAAATCTGTAGAAGAAATTTTGTCTCAAATAAGAAAAAATGCAAACAAACAATATGGGGTAGAGAAAATAGTGGATAGATATATGAAATCTATTGATGAAGTCATAAATATTCCCATCCTAATTTTATATTTGAATGAAATTAGTTCAAATGGAAATCTTAACAAAGTGCTAGAAGAAATTATTTTTCAAAGCAAAATCGAATTTAATTACGAAGATGACGAATAATTTATGCTCCACTCCTACTACAAATCCCCTAACCGCGATTTTACACTTTTACAAGGCGACTGCATTGAACTTTTAAATCAATTCGACTTTAAATTTGATATGATTTTCGCAGACCCGCCGTATTTTCTTTCTAACGGTGGGATTTCTGTTCAGTCAGGAAAACAAGTAAGCGTAAATAAGGGCGACTGGGATAAATCCCAGGGCTTTGAAAAAGATAACGAGTTCAACCGCCGCTGGCTTTCCGCCTGCCGTGAGCATTTAAAAGAAAGCGGTACAATCTGGATTAGCGGAACTTATCACAATATTTTTTCGGTTGCTCAAATGTTGAACGAACTTGATTTCCGAATTTTAAACTGCATTACATGGGCAAAGACAAATCCGCCACCGAATCTTTCGTGCAGATTTTTTACTCATTCCACAGAATTTATCTTATGGGCACGCAAAAGTAAAAAACTTCCCCATTACTTTAATTACGAACTGATGAAAGAAATAAACGGCGGAACTCAGATGCGGGACTTGTGGTCTTTGCCGGCGATTGCAAAGTGGGAAAAGTCCTGCGGCAAGCATCCAACGCAAAAACCGCTGCCGCTTTTAGCCCGAATAATTCTTGCTTCCACAAAAGAAAACGACTGGATTTTAGACCCATTTGCTGGGAGTTCAACTACGGGGATTGCCGCTTCTCTTTTGAACCGCCGTTTTTTAGGCATTGACCGCGAAGCAGATTTTCTAGAGCTTTCAAAAGCCCGACGTGAAGAAATAGAAAATATTTCGATAAGAGAAAATTACCGCCAGAGAATTACAAAATATTCTGACAGACCGGTTCAAAAAATTCTTGAAATTCACGAGGACGAGCCGTATTTTGGCGTGGATTTGCCGTTTTGATTTTCTAATTATCCTGCATATTGTATCTTTTCATCAGTTGTATTGACTACGAGTGTTTTATTTTTCCGCGTGATTTATATTCTTTTTAGAATGCGTTAGCGATGTGCAGGGCGCGAAGCGGCCCCCGCAGCGAAGCCGAAGGCGTAGCGAGGAGGCTGGAGCGAACAGCGAAACCCGGAACGTAGCGCCCCGTAGCGAAGCCAAAGGCGAAGCGGAGGGAAACGCCCAGAGTAACTGACTAAATCTGCTTTGGGATTTTTTTAAAAGCACGAAAAGTCAGTAATTGTGCAGAAAAAATCATTGAGAAAGTGGTAAGCTCTGTTATGACACCAACGGAATACAGACAAAGCGTTTCCGCTAAAAAATAAAAAACATTTGCCAGGAGGCTTTTATGGCTTTTAAAAAGGATTTTGTTTGGGGGGCTGCAACGGCTTCTTATCAGGTTGAAGGGGCTTATGCCGAAGACGGCAAGGGCAAAAATATTTGGGACGAATTTACCCACACTGATGGAAAAATCATCGACAAATCGACCGGGGACGTTGCTTGTGACCATTATCACAAATACAAGGAAGATGTCCGCATGATGGCAGACCTTGGCTTGAAGGCTTACCGCTTTTCGCTTTGCTGGTCTAGGATTATTCCTGATGGAACTGGGCAAATCAATCAAAAAGGAATTGATTTTTACAATAATCTGATTGACGAACTTTTGAAATATGGAATTGAACCTTATGTGACCCTTTATCACTGGGATCTTCCCTACGCTCTGCATCTTAAAGGAGGCTGGCTGAACGACGATTCGCCACTCTGGTTTGCCGAATATGCAAAAGTCGTAAAAAAATATTTTGGTGACAGGGTAAAGCATTTTATGACTTTGAACGAGCCTCAGGTTTTTGCTGGTTGCGGATATTTTGAAGGAAGTCATGCTCCGGGCTACAAACTGGCAAAGGGCGAACTTCTTCACATCGGCCACAATATTTTAAAAGCCCACGGACTTGCCGTAAAAGCCCTTCGCGATGGTCAAAAATGTTCTATTGGTTTTGCCTCTGCTTCCTGTCCGCCAATGCCTGTTACAAATTCAAAGGCTGATATTGACGCCGCCAGGAAAAATTATTTTTTGAGCGACTATGACGCTTTCCTTTTTTCTGATGCTTACTGGGCAGACCCTATGGTAAAGGGGCAGTATCCGGATTGGGTTAGAAATTACAAGGGAGATGGGGCTCCGGTCATTACTGATGAAGACCTAAAACTGATTAATCAACCCCTGGATTTTATTGGAATGAATATTTACAACGGCCGATTTGTTTCTGCCGACAAGGGCGTGCTTGGAAACGAAACCGGCTATGCCCGCACCCTCATCGGCTGGCCAATTACTCCGACCGCCCTTTACTGGGGGCCAAAATTCTTTAACGAAAGGTACAATCTTCCAATCATAATTACCGAAAACGGAATGAGTTGCCACGACGTAATTTCTTTGGACGGCAAAGTTCACGACCCTAACCGCATTGACTATTTGCACCGCTATCTCCGCGAACTCAAACGTGCCACCGATGACGGCGTTCCTGTCGAAGGCTATTTCCAGTGGTCGCTTATGGACAATTTTGAGTGGGCTCAGGGCTACAATCAGCGTTTTGGAATGGTTTTTGTTGACTATTCAAACCAAAACCGCATCGTCAAAGATTCTGGTTATTGGTATAAAAAAGTGATTGAAGAAAACGGTGAAAATTTGTAGGGCGTGCATTTTTTGGTCGGTGAACCAACAAATTTCCCTGTTCACCGACCTTTAGCCCGCCTTCCCCCTTCACTCCCCGGCAAAATAGTTTTTCAGTGCATATTCAAAATGCTCGTTGAATTTTTGTGCCGCGCACATTGCTAAGTCTGATTTTGAATCAAGCATATCAAAAGCGTGCATGTCAGTTTCGTAAACGTCCAAATCTGCGTCCACGCCCGCATTTTTTAGATTTTGAACAAAAGTCAAAGTTTCCGCGTAAAAAGGCTCACCGGTTCCCACAAAAGTATAGGCCGGCGGAAGATTCGTGTAATCCTTCTGCCTTGCAGCCGACGCGTACGGGCTCACGTCCTTTTTAGAATTTTTCCGCAAATACAATTTCCAGCCCAGATGATTTCGCCGTGTGTTCCAAACCCGCCCATGATTATTTTTAGAAGACTCAGTGTCAAAATTATCAAGCATCGGGTAAAGTGGCATCTGGAAAGCAACGTTCACTTCGCCCCTGTCGCGCGCCATCATACAAAGGCTCGCTGCCAGACCGCCGCCCGCACTTTCACCGCCCACCATAATCTGATTTTGTCTTACATTCAGTTCATCAGCATGATTTTTGAGCCACAAAAGCGTTTCGTAACAATCATTAATTGCAGCCGGATAAGGCGCCAAAAACGCCAGCCGATACCCAGGCGAAACAACCGTAAGTCCATAATTTTTTACCAAATCCATCGCACGGGACATAAAAACCATTTCCTTCATCCCAAGAAAATAGCCGCCCCCGTGAATCCACAAAACGCCGCAAGTTTTTTCCGCCACCGCCACTTTCGGAGAAACCACAAGCACCGGGATTTTTCTTTTGCCCGCCACAATTTTAATTTTTTGAACTTTTACATCATTTCCGGCCGTAAGTTTAATCATATTTTTTTTCTTTTTAAAAATTTTCAGGAGGTTCCGGCAACAAGTTGCCGTCGTGCTTTCCGCAGTTCCGGCATTCGCCTCCAAAGTCCTCAGCCCGCAAATAGCGGGCTTCCGGGCTTCCGCTTCGTTTTTTGAAAAAAACTTCGCGGCTGCTACAATCACTAACCCGCAGAGCCATAGTAAAAATCAACAGCAAAATTTTCTACAGATTTTCCCAGTCTAGTTTTTCGTTTTTGTAGAAAAATTCTCTGTCGTGTTCACCAACTTCCCGCAAAATATGGCAAGGGTTCCCAACGGCAACCACGTTGTCAGGAATATTTTTTGTTACAACGCTGCCAGCCCCAATCACAGTATTTTTTCCAATTGTAACTCCAGGAACAACAACAACATTCGCGCCAATCCAGGCATTTTCGCCAATATGAATATCTTTGTTGTACTGGTATCCTTTTCCGCGGAGCTCAGCATTAATCGGGTGATTTGCCGTTGCAAGCGTTACATTCGGGCCAAACATAACCTTATCGCCAACATAAATGTGACCGTCATCAACGCAAGTCAAATTTGAATTTGCGTAAACTCCATTTCCAAAATGCACGTGATGACCGCCAAAATTTGCATGAAACGGCAACTCAATGTAGCAGGCATCCCCACATTCCGCAAGATTTTTTTTCATCCATTCAAGTTTTTTCAGATAATCACTTGGCTTATACTGATTAAATTCCCAAAGCGCATCCTGAAAAGGCACCTGCTCTTTCATAATTTCTTCGTCACCTGGCAGATAAGGCAAGCCAGCAACCATTCTTTCATACTGAGTCATTTTTTTCTCCTTTAAAAAAAATTATTCACGAGTAATATTTTTTAGCCATTTATATTTTTTGTAATGCAAATAAACCGCCGGAATTTTTACAAATTCGTCCAAAGTCAAAATAAAAGCAGTTACCAGAACAGGCCACTTAAAGACAAAGGCGCTCAAAAATCCTAACGGAACCACAACGCACCACAACGTTATGCAGTCACAAAACATTCCAAACCGAGTGTCCCCGCCGGCCGGAAAAATCCCCGAAATAATAGTAGAATTCAGCGAATTCCCGATTATGTAATAGCAGGCCATAAAAAGCATCGATTTTAAATAAAACTGAGACTTCTCCGTCAAATGCACAACTTTCAAGACCAGCGGAATCAGCGCCATAATCACCAGACCAGAAGCAATCCCAATCAAAATTGAAAGCCTGACAAATTTCCCGCCCATTTTTTTTGCCTCGTCAATTTCACCACGACCAAGAATTCCCCCGACTATAATTCCAACTCCGGAAGATAAACCCCAGCAAAGACTTGCAATAATCGAACGCACAATGCTTGCAATAGAATTGGCAGCAGTCGCGTCACTTCCAAGATGCCCCATAATCACAGAATACATAGTAACACCGCCACCCCAGGCAATCTGATTAATAAGAAGTGGCACAGTATATTTCCAGTAATCCTTGTGCATAGACTTGTCATTCACATGAAAAATGTAACTGATTTTCAACGCCGGACATTTTTTCTGTAAAATCACAATCAGAACAAAAACAAACTCAAAAAGCCTTGCAATCACAGTGGCAATTGCGGCGCCAGTAATCCCAAGTGCCGGAAATCCAAAAAATCCAAAAATCAAAACCGCATTACAAAAAATATTTACAATAACGGCCAGCGAACCAATCAAAGAACTCAGTTTTGCACGGTCACAAATCTTCATAATTCCAAAATAAACCTGAGTAAAACCGCTCAAAACATAAGAAAGACTTACCGCCCGCAAATACAGTGCGCCCTTTTCAATCAAAATCTGATCACTGGTAAAAAACCGCATAATCTGAGAAGGAAAAAACAAAGTCCCCAAAGTAAAAACCAGGCCGGAAATCAAAGAATACCGCATGGCAATGGACAGAACTTTTTTTACAGCGTCCACATCGCCCTTGCCCCAATACTGAGCCGCCAGAACATTCAGCCCAAACACAAAAGCCCCAAAAAACAGGCTAAAAACAAAAGCAACCTGCCCAGCAAGACTACTGGCCGCGAGCGAATCTTGATCCAGAAACCCAAGCATAAAAGCATCGCTGGCCGTCACCAAAGACGACATAAGATTCTGCAACGCAATCGGCATCACAATGTGCATAAGAGATTTATAAACAGCTTTATCCGTCGAGTTAATAGTCATAATATTCATCTCCATTTTTATACGGGCGTTCCGGCTCCACTACGTTCCGCCGTCGGCAGTTCCGCCATTCCGCTGTTCGCTCCAGCCTCCTCGGCTCCGCCTGCGGTGGCCGCCTTCGGCGTGGCTCCATTGCCTAACGCAATTAAAAACGCGCAAAAATCATTTTAAACAGAGAATCTTTTTTAAACTATGAAATAAATATAAATAAATTGTATTTTTTTTAAGGAAAGGGAAGCTAAATTACCAGCTCCAACTTTTATCAGAAAGAATATCTTCAACTACATATTCCAAATTTTCTATGTAGCCAGGCTTTTCTTTTCCGCGCCGGTCTAAAATGGAAAATCCTGTGTTAGCATATTCTTCGATCGCAGTTTTTATAGACTTTCCAAGATTCTCGCCTTTTTCACTCGCTTTTTCAAAATCTGCCTTTAAGTTGTCAGGGTTTTCTTTGTAGAGTTCCTGTAAAGTTAGGGCTATCATTGTTTTTAAAATTTTACTTCTACTTGCAAAAACTTCTTTTCCAAAAGGAGGATTTTTTGTTTTATCAGTAAGGGGCGTTCTTTTTTCAACTGAAATCCCCAAAATAAAAGCCCACAAAAATCTTTCCCAGTCAAAAGTAAAAACTGCACGAGAATTTTTTAAAGTTTCTTCCTTTTCATATTTATTACAGAATTTTTTATACCATTCATCCTGTATATTAAATTTTGAACTTCCAATATCAACAATTTCTTCCACAATAAAAATCTCCTACAAAATCTATCCTTTAATTTTTTTTACAACTGTATACTGCTCGCCAATTTTATCAGCCTCAGATAAGGTTAATTCGTAAGCAATTTCAATATCATCTGAATCTTTGATAAATTTTCTGATTTCATCATCTGATTTATTTTTTGTTGAAACATCATCTTTTATAATTATGACAGCCTGCTCAAAAGCATTAACCATTGTTTCGATTGTAGATATTTTGTTGTCCCCGCCCAAATCAGAAACAGGAGCATCGGTTATAAAAGGATATTGAATTCCAAATTGTTCTTGAGCAACAGTCAAAATGCCTGCGATAACAGCAAGTTGAATTGAAATTATATTTCCCTGATTTATGTTGAGGATTCTTATTCCATTTTCATCAACTGTATAAATTTCGGAAGTTTCCAAATCAATTTTTATGTCACCGACAAGTGCTGCATTTTCGTTAGTCATTTCTTTGTAATATTCGTTTGCTTTTTCTTCCACCTGCTCATAAGCGGTTTTATTTGCAACTTCAAAAAGTTTTTTCATCACTTCGTTTAATTTTGATGAATACTTCAATTTGATTTTATCTTCATCTTCAATTTCGTCATCTTCTATAACAAGCGATTCAAGTTCCTTTTTAAATTTGAAGATTTCATTTTCAATGGCAAGAATTGACCCTTCAGCCCTATGCAACTCTACTTCTGCTGTTTTTGCAAACTGACTATAACGAGCAACATTCTTTTTAACACTTTCAATTTTCGCAAGGTTTTCTGCAGATGCCTTTTCATCAAGATTTATTTGAGAAAGCATTTGGTTCAAATTTTCTTCATCTTTTATGAGATTCTGCCGTTTAATGTCATTGTTGTGTTTACGTTCAAGAAGTGATTTTAAATTTTCAGGGACTTTTTTTATAAAATCGCTCATATCACCAACGACATAATTCAAGTCGCGAAGATAATCTCCAAGTTTATCGGTGTCTCCTTTTGAAAGTCTGTTCTCGGCAAATTTTCTGCCTTCAGTTCCTTCAGACAAATCTGAATTACAAATTGTACATCGGCAACAATCCAAAGCCTTACGAATTTCAAATTGAGGAATACTTGGCGGAACTTCACCTTTTTTTTCAAGCGAAGAATAAAAGTTTCTAAAAGAATTTAATTTTTCGCGAACTTTATAAAATGCTGAATCAACCGCAATGGAAGATTTTTCTTTATCAATCTGTTCAATTTCATTTTTTATCTGTTTACGATTCTGTTCCAGTTGATTTTTATTCTTGAAAAATTCTTCAAACTCTTTATATTTTGCAAGTTCTTTTTCATTATCTTCCAGGACTTCTTTATACTTTGCAAGAGAGACTGAAGCTTCATCTCTTTTAGA
>CAVHTI010000087.1:0-9257 GCA_963638805.1 Anaerobutyricum sp. | reverse complement strand
ATATGTAAAATTTATGTAAAATTTGGCTCTACGCAAGAGGGATTGTAGCGGCCGCGAAGCGGGATTTTGCGAAGCGAAGTGCCATTGTTCTGGCACGGAGCGCAAAAGCCGGAGGCGAATGCCGTAGCCGCGAAAAGCCCGACGGCAACCTGTTGCCGGCTTGCCCAGAAAAAATAGAGAATCGTACAATTTTTTAATATTCTGAACATTATTGCCGGTGCTATAATCAAGGCATGAGTAAATATAGAAATTTTAAAAGCGTAACTTACGCCGTTGCCCAGTGGGCGGATAAGGTTACTGAAGAAAAAGTACGTGCAGACGCGGAATTTCTTCAGAAATATGTTGGAATTGACAAGGTTTATCTTGAAACTTACCGTGGGGATTTTGCGCGAAAAGAGCAGCTTCTGATGGTAAAAAAGGTCATGGAAGAATACGGAATGGAAGTTTCCGGCGGAATTACGACTGTGACCCCGGATTTGAACGAAAGTGACAAGAATCGGCACCGCATTTTTGATACTTTTTGCTATTGCAATGAACCGATGCGCCAGCGTCTGAAGGAAGTTTCGGAGTACACGGCGTCGCTTTTTGATGAATTTATCATTGATGATTTTTTCTTTACTCAGTGTATGTGCCCGGACTGCCAGAAAGAAAAAGGAAACCGCAGCTGGTCTGAGTTCCGTCTGGCAAAAATGCAGGAAGTTTCTGAAAATCTGATTATAAAACCGGCAAAAAAAGTAAATCCGAAGGTAAAAATTATTATAAAATATCCTAACTGGCGGGAAAGTTACCACGAAACCGGCTACAATCCGCAGGAACAGCGAAAGATTTTTGATGCAATTTACACCGGCACAGAAACACGGCACGGTCAGCAGCAAGATCAGCATTTGCCGCGATATTTGAGTTATTCTCTGCCGCGCTACATGGAAAACGTTCTGCCAGGCAAAAATGGCGGCGGTTGGTTTGATCCTTTTGAATGTGACCGAATTGACACTTATCTTGAGCAGGCTTACCTGACGGCATTTGCAAAATCACGGGAAATTATGCATTTTTGCTGGCCGGCGCTGACTGACAATAAACGGGCAACTCCGCTTGGTTTTATGTACAAAAAAATTGACAAAGTTCTTGATTCCTGCGGAAATCCGTGCGGACTTGCAGTTTACATTCCGTTTAATTCGCAGGGCGAAGATCACATTGAAGATTATCTTGGAATGGTGGGAATTCCTTTTGAACCGACACCAGACTTTCCGGAATTTTGCGGAAATGACAAAAATGGCACGGCACAGTCAGGAGTACGAAAAACTTCGGCCGTTATGGTAACCGCATCGTCGCTTAAAGATGAAAAAATTGTCAGTAAAATCAAGGAATTTGCGGGCGCGGGCGGAAAAGTTATTGCAACAAGCGGATTTATGATTGGCGCGCTCAAAAAATATCCTGAAATTTCAGAACTCACAAGCATTACTTACAACGACCGCCGCCTTGATGCTGACGAATTCCAGGTAACCGTTAGCGGACTTTACGGAAGAAATTACATAAAATCTGCAAATCCGATCAGTTTTCCACTTTTGGAACATCGCAATAATTCAACCTGGTCAATCACAAATGCGGGTCACGGCGAATATCACGAAAGCATTTTGATGTATGACACTTACGGCGAGGGAATTTTTGAAGTCATCAACCTTCCTGATATGCCGTCTAAAATTAGAGATTTGCCGGCGGAAGTTCTTACAACTCTGCGCCACGAATTGATTGGTAGTGGCCAAATCTGGCTGGACTGTGGTTATGGCGTTTCACTTTTTACTTACGACAACGGAGCGTTTGGACTTTACTGTTACACAAACGACGGTTGCTGTCCTCTTGATTTTAATATTCACGTTAAAGGCGAAATTTCCGCGCTGGAAATTATTCCCGAAAGCGACGAACCAGCCCCGTGGATGCCTAAAGAAATCAAACCGCTTTATACTCGCCCGCTGGACTGGCATTCAGAAGAAAAGGAAACGGTTTTCCACACAAGAATTATTCCTGGGGACTTTCAGTTTTTTAAGATTAAGTAAAAACTGAATACTTAAAATAATGATTCTAGGAGCGGCGTCATCCCGAATTTATTTCGGGATCTCTCTGTAAAACAGATGCTGAACTAAATTCAGCATGACATTAGTTTGTGCACTCAAGATTCCTGTACAAATTCAAAATGCCGTTATTTCGCGGACTTTTTACCTTTTTGACTTTATAAACATCTGGTCAAGAATAAAAAGTCCGCTTTTTGTTTTAAAAACATTTTTTTGCATTTGCGGAAGTGAATCTTTTTTGCAGTAGCCTTCCATAAGATTTACGATGTAGTCGGCTTCAACAAGAATCTGAAAATCTATGCCGTTAATCGCCTTGTATGTGTGATGATGACCGATTATAAAACAGATTCGTTCAACATCTGCGGCCGGAAGATTATACGGAGCAAGAAGTTGCCGCGCAATGGCTGGGCCTTCTTCTTCCTGATGATTAGGATTTGAATTTCCGTATTTTTCTTTGCTGATTTTCACGCCAATATCATGAAGATATGCTGAAGTTTCCGTTATAAAAAGAGTGTGCTCATCAACGCCTTCCATTTGCGCAATCAGGCGGCTGTAACCGTGAACGGCCATCAGGTGATGAATATTCGGACCATCAGGATCGTATTCAAAAATATCATGAACTAAATTTTCCAGCATAAAAACTCCCGAAACAAAATTTCAGTCAATTTTACAGTTTTTTGCCTTGCAAATCATAAGAATTCCGTCTGTTTTATTGTTATTTTCAGCACTAAAAAAATCCTTAAAGACTTTTACTTTTGTAAATCCCGAATTTTCGTAAATTTTATATGCACCTTTCCAAACTTCGTTTACCAAAAGCACAAAAGTTCCGTCCGAATCGATTTTTTTCTGCAAATATTCAAGAGATTTTTTCCACAAAAGGCTGCCGTTACCCTTCCCGCGATACTCAGGCAAAATTGAAAATGAACTGAGGTAAATAATATTTTTGTCATTCATTTTTTGAGGATTGTGACCAAGCGCAATTTCACAAGATTCCTGCGGGACTTTTTTTAAATATTCCGAACTTAAATAACCGGCGACATTTTTATTTTCATCTTCAAAAATCAAAAAAAGTTCCGGCGCTGAAAAAATGCGAGACTCAAAAACCTTGCGCTCTTCTTGAATTTCCTTTATAAAACCGGCAGATTCAACTTTCATGATTGAATCAATGTCGTCCAAAGTTGCATTTCGTAAATTAAAATTCATTTTTTACTTTCCAAGAACAAAAATTGCAGGAATTTTTCCCAAATCCGGAATGTGATTTTTTTCTTTTTTCCACTGTTCTATAGTTCGCGTGACAATATATTCTTCTTTGCAGGTGATTCCGGCCGCGATGCAAAGTTTTGTCTGAGGTTTCAGTGACTGCAAAATTGTTTCAATCATTTTTGAATTTCTGTACGGCGTTTCTATAAAACTTTGAGTTTGATCATCGTTCCAGACTTTAGTTTCAAGTTTTTTCAGAGCCTTGATTCTCTGCGGAACTTCAACCGGAAGATAGCCGTTAAACGCAAAACTCTGGCCGTTAAAACCGCTTGCCATCACAGACATAATTATAGAGGACGGGCCAACCAGCGGCACAACGGGCAATTTTTTTGATTGCGCAATTGCAACAACATCCGCACCAGGATCAGCAATGGCGGGACAACCGGCTTCGCTAATAATTCCAATACTTTTGCCTTTTAAAAGCGGTTCAAGATATTCCCCGATTACGCGACGGTCTGTATGGCGGTTCAGTTCATAAAAAGTCAGTTCATCAATGTTGATATTGCGGTCCACTTTTTTTAAAAATCGCCGTGCCGACCGTATATTTTCCACAATAAAATGTTTTATGCTCACGACCACATCGTGATTCCAGGACGGCAAAACTGAAGAAATTGGCGTGTCACCTAAAGTCACCGGAATAAGATAGAGCGCCGGACTTATTTTTCTGAATTCAGACTCAGAATTTTCATTTTTATTTTCTGAATTTTCACTATTTTCCATACTCAGGCCCCCTTTTAGTCTTCCAGTTTTAAAGCCGCTTCTTCCCATTCTGCAGTTTTACTTTCAATTTCTTTTGAAACGGCTTCAATTTGCGCCTGAACCGCCTTTGCTTTTTCCCCGGAAGAATAAACTTCCGGTTTTGCGATTTCTTCTTCCAGTTTTGATTTTTTTTCTTCCAAAGCAGAAATTTCTTCTTCCAGCGATTGAACAAGTCGTTCAATTTTTCTGCGCTCAGTGTTGCGTTTTTTCTGCTCAAGCCAATCCTGTTTTACGGCAGAATTTTCGCCATTTTCTTCATTTGAAGATGACTTTGAAATATTTTGCGCGCTCTGCGAAGTTCCGTTTTTTGTTCCGGCAGTTTGAGCCGCGCCACCATTTTCAAGACTAGAATCAGAAAGTTTTGCTTCCTGTTCAAGATAAAAATTATAATCGCCCGGGTAATATTTATAAGTTCCGTCTGCAAGCGCGAGCACTTGAGTTGCAAGCTGTTCAATAAATCCGCGGTCGTGGCTTACAAAGACGACAGATCCGCCAAAATCCTTTAAGGCCTTTAACAACACGTCTTTACTGTGCAAATCAAGATGGTTCGTAGGTTCATCAAGAACTAAAAGATTTACTGGGCTCAAAAGCAACTGCAAAAGTGCAATTCTGGATTTTTCACCGCCGGAAAGCACGTCAAGCGATTTATAAACATCGTCGCCACGAAATAAAAACGCCCCCAGCATATCCCGCAACTTCGGAATTAATTCCAGTGGCGCTTCACTTTCAAGATATTCAAGAATTGTCTGACTACCTTTTATTGTTTCCGCATTATCCTGACTGAAATACCCGATTTTTACCCCAGCGCCCGGCACAACTTCTCCCGAAAAATCTGAATCAACGCCCGCAATTATTCGCAAAAGAGTTGATTTTCCCGCACCGTTACGACCAGCAACAACCAGACGCTGACCATTTTCCAGCGTCAAATCAAGATTATTTAAAACGTGATGACTGCCCTTGCCTTCCGCAGAATCATAAGATTTGTTAATTTCTTTTAACCGCAAGACAAGACGCCCCGCATGAGGAGCCGGCGGAAAAGTAAAATGAATTTTCTTTAAATTTTCAGGGATTTCAATTCGCACAATTTTATCAAGTTTTTTCTGATATTCCTGAGCCTGCGCCGCCTTCGTTGCCTTATAGCCAAAACGATTTATAAAATCTTCAAGTTTTTGAATTTCCTGCTGCTGCTGTTCATATTCAGAAATCAAAGTTTTAAGTTCAACTTCGCGCACTTTTTCGTAGTGACTAAAATTTCCCGGATAGCGCCTTAAAACTCCGTTAAAAAGTTCATAAACTTCGTTGATTGTAACGTCAAGAAAGTAGCGGTCATGACTTACTAGTAAAAATCCGCCCTTAAAATCCTTTAAAAATCCTTCAAGCCAGTTTCGCGCCTCAATATCAAGGTAGTTCGTAGGTTCATCAAGCAACAAAATATCAGGATTTTGCATCAACGACTTTGCAAGGGCAATTCGCATCTGCCAACCGCCCGAAAATTCTTCTGTGTTGCGCTCAAAATCCTTCCGCGAAAAACCAAGTCCCAGCAATACAGATTCCGCCGCAACATCACGCCGATGCCAGCCGCTTTCGTCAAGTTCCGTAATCAATTCCGACTGACGTTCCACAAGTGCATTTGTATTTGGAGGATTATTTTTTAACTGCTCGCCAATTTCATCAATTTGACGTTGAATTTCGTATCCAAAGGCAAACGCTTTGTCCGCTTCTTCTTTCAACGTGCAACCGTGATGCGTAAGTCCGGACTGTGGCAAATACGCAATCCGGCAATCTTTTTGAACTGCACGATTTCCGCTGTCCGGTTTTACAAGCCCCGCAAGAACTTTTATCAAAGTGGATTTTCCCGCTCCGTTTGCACCTGTCAGGGCAACTTTTGAACCTGTCTGAAGATTTATTGTTACGTCTTTTAAAATATCTCTGTCGCCAAACGCCAGCGACACTTTAGAAAATTGAACAAATGACATAATTTAATTAATTTGCCTTAAAAAACATGATTACAGGGCTCTGACTTCTTGTAATCAACTGAGTTCCATCAAAAACCGCCGTAGAAGTATCTTCCAGACGAAGACCGTTATTTTCAAATTTGTACAGGAAGTTTGTATCAGAATCCAGGCCATCAAATCTGATTGTAAGAATTCCGTCATAATTTTCTGCAAGAGACGGTTTTACCGAACAATTTATAACCGCAATTCCGGTATTTTTTGCACCGGCCTTAATAATTTCTGGAATAAGCGACTGGAAATTTGTCCACTTAATGCTGTTATCACTGTTAAACGTGATTGTTCCGTAAACAGAACTCTTATAAACCGGCCCATTTTCTACAAACTGCAAAAGCAATTCTTCACGGCGTTCTTTTTCTGCAGAAATAATTTCATTCAAATCGTCCTGCAAAATCACAAAATTCAAATCTTCCGGCTTACCGCTTTCGTTTGTGTAGCGAAGGACAATAAATTCTGAATTTTTCCTGATAACCCTCAGCGGAATGCCGGTCAATTCATATTCCCCGTCATCAACTTTTGAATATCCGTCATAATCCCATTCTTCGTGAATTTTTGAAGTATTCAAAATGACTTTTTTATTTTCTGTATCAATTTTAAAATTGTAAGACGGCAAAAGCGAATTAACGTCAATATTTTTAGATGCAATCATCGTTTTAAAATATTCCGGATACCAGATATTTTCCGCAACATAATCCATTACGCCGTCATTTTCTTCTGCTTCAAGCTGAATTGTGCCGTCAACCGGCTGAAGATCAAGTCCCGCTTCATAAATATTCAGATTATAAGAAAAACACCACCCTTGAACGCCGGTTTTTGTCAAAAATCTGTACCAGTCACCTTCAAGAGGCTTTCCGCCGGTCATTGGAGCAGTGCCCTTCCCTTTGTAAAGAATCTTTAAAATTTCACCTTTTCTGAATCTGTAAACCTGTTTTGAAGTGTTCACATGCTCGGCACGGCCAGGAAGACCGTCAACTTTTACGGAAGCATAAACAGAAGCCTGCGGCTCATAAACTTCCAGAACTTTTGCAATTTTACTTTTTTTTACAGGCTCCGTAAGCTGCCACAACGGCAATTCAATTTTCTGTCCATCAGGGGCGCCCACTACATAAACATGCGAAATGTTGGATTTAATGTAAACCGGCAAAACCGAACCGCTTGGAATTTCATATTCCTGATTTGACCACAGCAAAACCGAATATCCCATAATTTTGTCTGAACATCCGCTCAAAACAAAGACAAAAATTAAAGGCAATAAATTAAAAAATCTTTTCATTTTGTGCATAATTTTTAGAGTTGAACTCCAGTTTTG
This sequence comes from Anaerobutyricum sp., assembly GCA_963638805.1. Taxonomy (GTDB): domain Bacteria; phylum Spirochaetota; class Spirochaetia; order Treponematales; family Treponemataceae; genus Treponema_D. Next base: position 1,851 of record CAVHTI010000087.1, on the reverse strand, counting down.
ATTTTTTCGTTAAAGCGGTCAAGTTTTTTTCCTTCAAGAGGATTTGGTTTTCCGTCAAGAACAGCGCGCAACGCTTCCATTTCTTCCCCGCTGAAATTTACACCCTTGTTCATATGATTAATAAAAGATTCCGTGGCCATAGGACAAACTTTCTTACAAATTTCAAGAATAACCTCGGCATAAACGCGAATTTCGTACTGAGCATGAGAATCCAGGCGCAATTTTAAAAAGTGGAAAAGATTGTGCAAATCCATTTCCCAGTAAAATTCCGTGTAAAGCGAAAGTGGCAGGTTAATTCGCGCAACTTCGCGTGCAAGACCTTCATCAATCAGTTCAGAATAATTTTCGTAGGCAATTTTCTGACCATCTTCCAGTTTTGCAATAATTTCGTCCGCCTTTGATTTTTCAAACGCTTCATCAGAACGGCCCTGTTTATTATTTTTACTCTGTGGCTGAACTTTATCTTCTTCCGGAACATAAAATTCATCTTTCATAATAGAATAACGGCCAGAAACCTCATTCATTCTTCCGGTACGATGACGAACCCACTGCCTTGCAACAAAAATCGGCATTTTAACATGAAAAGTCATTACAACCTGTTCAAACGGCGATGTATGCTGATGACGCAAAAGATAGTCAATCAAAGCAGCATCCTGACTTACAGTTTTAGTTCCCTCTCCGTAAGAAACACGGGCAGACTGAACAATTCTCTGATCTCCGCCAAAATAATCAACTAAACGCACAAAACCTTTATCCAGAACAGGATATTCCTTATCAAGAATTGCCTCTGCTTCAGGAACTACACAATGAGCCATACTTATTTATCTCCTTCGCTGTCAGATTTTTCATCAGATTCTTCAGTAGAATCATCATCTTTTACGACATAATCGCCGTCTTCTACAGTAATTTCATTTTTATTTTTTCGTACAAGCGCAATAACTTCAAAAGCTATAAACGCAAGACCTGCCAAAAGTGCAACAACGCCAATAATTCTCAAAAGAACATTCGCAACGCTCACCGGCTTCAAGATAAAAATCAAAATAGCCGCAACGCACATCAAAGAATTTTCAAAAATTGCTTCTTTGCGGTCAACATTTTCCTTACGAATGAACGAAAGTGTATAAAATCCAAAAACGGCCGCAACCAAAAGATAAATTGCAAAGACATAAACCAGAACCGACCACGCCGCAACCGCAAACGGAAGTGAAAAAATCATAGCCATAACGCCAAAGAAAATGCCCGCAACAGATTTTCCAACCACCATTTTGTTAAAAATCTCGTTTTCCGAATCTTTGCCAACGCGCACAAGATTATAAATTGCGCGCACAACACACAAAAGCCCAAGCAGAAAAACCACAAGTTTTACCATAAAAGAAGGGCTTGCCAGCATCACAATTCCCAAAACCGCAAGAGAAATTCCCCAAATCCAGTTTGTTTTTTTACTTTCCATATAATTTTTCCTCTAAATTATAAAAATAATCAGGGCGTATCCGGCGCGCGGCACCCAAAGAACAATTTTTATTCACGGCACAAAGACCGCGCTCCGGCCGCGCTTTCCGCAATTCCGCTTCGCTACAAAGTCCTCGCGGCACAAATAGTGCCACTGCGGGCTTCGGCTTCGGCGGTTAAAACCACCTTCGCCGTTGCTACAATCGCTTACGCAAAAGTCCCAACGTCACATTTTTCGCAAAATAAAAAATGCACCCCTTAAATTTACTTTAGACAAGATTAATAGTCAAACCATATTTTGAACAGTGCCTTTTTGAATCCGTGCCAGCGTAAAAAGTCCACTTCATCAGGGCTTCCGCATTATAAATTCTGCAACACTCTAAGCAGACAATTTTCGCGTTT
>CAVHTI010000086.1:0-9427 GCA_963638805.1 Anaerobutyricum sp. | reverse complement strand
TAAAAGAATTGAAAAGATCTCGTGATAACGATTACGAGCGGGGAAGATAACTTTAAACTGATAACTATCGCCGTAACGTTGCGGCGATATAAAATTTATTAAGTCTTGATTTTTTCTAGTTTTATTTTATTATTGTAGTATGACTACTACTACTGATAGTAAATTAAAGTTACTTACAAAACTTTTTGAACATACAAAGATACTCACAACAAGGGAATTTGAAAGACAAGGATTTTCTCAAGACCTTATTCAATGGTACAGAAAATCTGGCTGGATTAGAAATCTTGGACGTGGTGCTTATTGTTTTCAGGATTCAACCTGTAGTCTTTATGATGCTGTTTCTGCTGTAAATAGTCAGACTGATTTTAGACTTCATTTTGGCGGGAAATCTGCTCTGCGAGAATTTTACGGAATAAGTCATTTTTCTTTAATGAAAGATTCTGCAAAAGAACTCTTCATTGATTCAGAAAATAAAAAACTTCCTTCTTGGTTTACTGACAATTTCGCTGATGAAGTTTTATTGAGACAGACAGATTTCTTGAAATCAGACAATGATATAGAAGATGTTGAATATCAGCAGAAAGTATTGAAAGTGTCATCAAAAGAACGCTGCTTTTTGGAACTTTTATATTCGGTGCCGGAAATGACAACTTCTGTCGAAGCAAAAGAGATTCTCGAACTTCTTCCAACGCTTCGTCCAAAGGTGCTGCAAACTTTGCTGGAAAATTGTTCATCTGTAAAAGTGAAAAGATTATTTTTCTATCTTTCTCAAAAAGTAAATCATTCGTGGCTGAAATACATTGATAAGGATAAAATAAACTTGGGAAGCGGAGTCCGGGAAATAGAAAAGGGCGGAACCTTTATAAAAGAATTTGAAATTGTTATAAAAGAGGGGGAAATATGATTACGCACGCTTACAGTGAACTTTACATAAATGATGCTCAGATTACGGTTGCCCATTCTTTTGACTATGCTGTAAGGGCATTAAAAATGCCACTGGCTGATTATGTCGAAAAGTTTTTGAACTTTGAATACTTGCACTTACTTGAAATCGGAAATCCTCATTATGTTGGTGGAATAAGTGGTTGTGAACTTGCTTTAGAGGTGTGCGGAATCCAGAGTGATATTCCAAGTCCGCCGTATAATCCGGGAAAAGAATACTGGATTGGCTGGATTGCAGCGTTTTATCAGTGGTACAGAAATGTTTCGTATAAGACTATTTTTGCAAAGTTCAGTCTTGAAAGATTTGAAAGTGCATACCCGACATTTCACGAAGAGAATAAAATGCGAATGGTTGAGTATATGGATGAAGTGATTTCAGGAGAATCCTTAAATGGCAGATAATCTACTTTTATATCACGGTTCAACTGAAATTATAAAAAAGCCTTTCCTTGCTGGTGGAAAAGCTGATAACGATTACGGACAGGGATTTTACTGTACTCAAGACAAAAATCTTGCAGGTGAATGGGCGTGCCAGAAAAAGACCGAAGGTTTTGGATATATAAATTCTTATTTGCTTGATACTTCTGATTTGAAATTCTTATATCTTAATAATCAAAAGTATTCTGTGATGAACTGGCTTAATGTTTTGATTGAAAACCGCAAGGTTGATGATATTCAAAACGAAGAAGCTCTTGATCTTGTAAAGAAGAATTATGCTTTAAACTTAAAGCCTTATGACGTAATTGTCGGCTGGCGTGCAGATGATAGTTATTTTTCTTTCGTGAGGGATTTTTTGAACGGTGCAATTACCATTCAGGCTTTTACAAGGGCAATGCGGCTTGGAAAGTTGGGAAATCAAGTCGTGCTAAAGAGCGAAAAGGCTTTTGAAAAACTGGAGTTTAAGGAAGTTTTTCAGGCAGAATGTAGTATTTATAATCCAAAATTTACTCAAAGAGATTTTGATGCACGGTCAAGCTACAGGGAAATAAGAAAAGAATTACCGAACAGTAAGGGAATTTTGATAACGGATATAATTCGTAATCCGGAAGTGTTGAAAAATTGGGAAAGCAAAAACAAATCTCGTGATGACAACTACGACAGAGGAAGATAAACCTATGGCACACACTGAAAGTTATGTTGATAATTCAATTCCTACTCCTGAAAATATTCCAAAGAACATAAAGCATCTTTTGGAAGAAGCTGAACAGTTTGATAGGGAAGGAAACGATGTTATGTATTTTGCCGTAGTTCTTGATGATTTATGGGTAAACTGCAAAAACGCTTGTGTTGCTGGAGTTATGTCAAAGCATGATTGGAATATCATTGAAGAAAAATATCATTATCATGCTGATGATGTATATGACAGGGAGAATGGAAAATGAAAATATACGATTTAAATAATTATCCTTTGAGTGACAGAAACGGAACTTACGGCGGAAATTCTGGAGACAAGGAAAGTATACTCATTGGTAATGACTACTGGATTGTAAAATATCCTAAAAGTGCAAAAAGACTTAGAGATGTAAAAAATATGTCTTATTCAACAACTCCTGAATCTGAATACATTGGAAGTCATGTCTATGAAATTTTAGGTTATGATGTTCATAAAACAATTCTTGGTATCAGAAATAATCATGTTGTTGTTGCCTGTAAAGATTTTTGTGAAGGAAATAAAAAACTCATTGAATTCCGTCAGTTGAAGAATACTTATAATAAAACTCTTAACGAAAAATTGGATGAAAGTTTTACTTCTACCGGAAGTGAGCATTTTGTAATGCTTAATGAAATTATGCTTCATCTTCAGTACAATCCGTCTTTGCAGAATGTAAAAGGTTTAAAAGAGCGTTTCTGGGATTGCCTTATTATTGACGGACTTATAAATAACAATGATCGCAATAATGGTAACTGGGGAATTTTGAGGGATAAATCAGGCGATGTCTTGTCTCCTGTATTTGATAACGGTGCTGCTTTTTCTCCAAATGTTCCAGAAGAAAGAATCGTAAAAAGATTGTCCGATGAAAATATTTTTAATCAGTATGTAAATGACTGTAAGACTGCATACAGTTTAGACGGTGAACATAATGCAACTTTTAAGGAGATTCTTTCACTCGATATTCCTGAACTAAAGCAGGCTGTGAAAAGAACTGTTCCGCTTATTAAGGCAAATGTTAATGAAATTGGAAATATGATAACTGAAATTCCTGAAAGAGCAGGAGATTTTAATATCATTTCCAAAGAACGGAAAAGTGAATATTTTAAGGAAATAGATTTTAAGTTTTCATCTTTACTGCTTCCACATTATGAAAAAATTATTGCAGAGGAAAAACAGAGCTCTTTGAAGAACAAAACTCGAAATGATGATTACGACCGAGGAAGATAAATTACATCTTTTTTAAAGACAGAGGATTTTTTGAAAAAAAAATAAGAGTAAATAAAATAAATCATTTGACAAAAATATTATTTTATTTTACTCTTTTCTTACCACACAAAACTAAGACATAAACATTATTCATTGTAAACAATATGGAGGGAGGCTCTGTACTATTGAATGGAAGTGTTGAATGTCTGAAAAAAACGAATTTTTACGAAAAGACCCTAAGAAGTCTAACAGGAAACTTATCTACGATCTTACCACTCTGATAATTCCTGTTTTTATTCTGATTATAGGGATTTTTCTTTCGACTCAGAAATTTGCAGAACTGATTGGTTATAATCCTCGGTACTGTGAGTCGCCAATTTATGTTCTCAAGCACAAGATTGGAATGTATCCTGCCGGGTACCCGATTTTCAATCCGATTGTAATTTTAATTACAATGTTCACAAATCCTTTTGATGAAGTTGTGCAGGATGCTATTGGTCAGGCCGCTATCCCGGGAACTATCTGTGCTGTAATTGCAATTCTTGTCTGGGTAGTAATTTCTGTTATCAGAAGTAAAGGGTTTAACAAGAATGACCACATGTACGGAACTGCCCGATGGGGTAATGAAAAAGACCTTAAAAAATTTGGTCTTTGTGAAGAGCATGGTGTCGTTTTGGCTCAGCAATATTCTGCCGAATCTGAAGCAATCATTAACAAAAAAGGTAACTTCGGTCTTAAACTCATTAAGCCTGCAAAACTCATCTGTCATGCCGGAACTTCTCATACTCTTGTAATTGCACCAACTCGTTCTGGTAAGGGTGTCGGTACGGTTGTTCCTACCTGCTGTTCTTACCGTGAAAGTATGATTATTTTTGACCCTAAGGGCGAACTTTACAACATGACTGCCGGTTATCGTAAGAAGTTCAGCCGGGTAATCAAGTTTTCACCTGTCCAGATGGAAACTGCCTGTTTTAATCCGCTTGAAGAAGTTGAACTTGATGAAAATGCTTTCCGTGACATTGGTACAATCCTTACTAATCTTTTCCAGAAAGGTGAAAAGGGTGGAGACAGTAACTCTGACTTCTTTGATAACAACGCCAGAGACCTTTTAACTGGTGTTATTTTCCACGTTCTTTCTGCTGTTGATGAACACGGTCGCCAGCTTTATAAAAAAGAAGACCAGTGTATTTCAGGTGTCCTTCGTATTTTTGCCCGAGCTGCTTCTGGTACTGATGCTGAAGGTAATCCGCTTCCAGCCGGTGAAGCTTTGCTTGACGAAATGATTAACTCAAAGCACGTTGATAAAAACGGTGAAGTTTCTGATTACATTCACGGTATTGTTCTTGATGTTGCTATGTCTGCAAAACAGCAGCATGAAAAAGTCCGTTCTGACATTATGCAAACTGTTCAGTCTAAGTTGAACCTTTTCCGTGACCCATTTATCCGCCACGTTACAAGTAAGTCGGATTTTAAGCTCTCTGACTTTTACGAAAGTAAAGAACCTATTTCTCTTTATCTTACGCTGCCGTTTGGTGATGTTGACCGTATTATGCCAGTGTTTCAGTTGATTATTGACTTTATTGTCCGCCGTTTCTCTTCTGGAGAACTTCGTGCCGGTGAAAAAGAAAAGGTTTTGAAGCATCCAATTTTGTTTATGATTGATGAGTTCCCTGTTTTGGGAAACATGAAGTTCCTTGCAACTTCTCTTGGTATTCTTGCCGGTTACGGTCTTCGTTTCTACCTTGTAGTTCAGGCTTACCAGCAGCTGGTTAAGATTTACGGTCAGGAAAATACTTTTATTGATAACTGTCGTTACATTTTGATTTATGCACCGAACAATCCTCAGGATGCAGATAAGTTTTCAAAGATGATTGGTAAAAAATCAGTTACAAAAGAAAATCTTTCTGTAAGCGGAAGCCGTTTTTCAGTAGCGCTGAACAATCTTAATACTTCAAGCCAGGAAGTGTCTGTTGACCTTATCAATCCTGATGAACTTATGAAAGTTCCTTATACGGACTGTATTATTTTGGGTCACAATATGCCGCCTTATATGGGTAAGAAAAACGTTTTCTACGCTGATGACCGTTTTAAGTGGAAGGTTTTCAACGAAAATGTTGATACCGGCAAGGTTGAAACTGGATTCCCGGCACCATATAAGCAGGATGAAATTGACAAAGAAACAGCCGGTCTTCCTTCACAAATCAGAAAAAGAAAAGAAGCAAAGAATGAAAAGACAAAGGAAGAAGAAATCAGTGAAAAGATTAAGGTTGATGAAGAGAAAAAATCTTTTGATCCGGTAGACTTTCTTGAAAATTATGAAGCAGATGATGGAATGTGCGAAGAATGGGATGCACCGTTTAGTCTTGATGATGATGACGGCGTTCCGCCTCCAAGAACTGCACCTTATGACCTTAATGATTTTGATAGTGCCGGTGAAGTTGTTTACGAAAATGATGGAAATCAAAGTGAAGCCAATGGCGAATAATTTTTAGGAGAAAATGAATTATGAAAATAAATGAAACAAAAAATCTTGATGAAGTAAGCAGATTAAAAAAGAAAATTCATGATTTGAACACAAAAATCATAAGACTTGAAAATCAGAATGAAGTTCTATTAAACACGTTTGCTGCAATTAAAATTGCCATTAAAAGACAGGAAGATGACGTTACATTCAGAAAAATGCAGGAAAATTGGAAATCAGAGACGTCATTTGTTCAGGAAGCTGACTGTGATGAACTAAGTGATGAAGAAATTGAAAATCTGTCATTCTAAAAATTAAAGGAGACGTGATAAAAATTATGGAAAAGAAAACAAAACAGAAAAAATTCTGGATTACAGAAACTATGGATAGTCAATTAAAAGAGCTGGCAGAAGAAAAAGGTATTTCAGAAACTCAGGTAATTGAGAATGCCTTTGCACTTTATAAAAAGAAGGAAGATTCTGGAAAGGCAGAAAAATTTGTGATGGATAAGTTTTCTGGTCTTGAAACTCATCTTTCTGATGTAGAAAAAAGATTTGATGGATTAGAACAGAAAGTTGAAAAGACTGTAACTCATATTGATTTATTACTTTCAACAATTTCAAGTTCATTACAGTTACTTGCTGCTAAAGGAGAGTAGATTTATGGAAAAGAAAACAAAACAGAAAAAATTCTGGATTACAGAAACTATGGATAGTCAATTAAAAGAGCTGGCAGAAGAAAAAGGTATTTCAGAAACTCAGGTAATTGAGAATGCCTTTGCACTTTATTATTCACAAGATGTTATGCCAGAACATGTTGTTTTAGGTCGTATGACACAACTTCAGCAGCAGATTAATACTATGGACAGAAAACTTGAAACTCTTGCTGGTATTGTTTACTCGGTTTTGCCTTACATTTTTGCAACTTTGCCGCCACTTCCTGCAAGTACTACTGACAAGGACGGTAACAAGCACAATCTTGCTCTTGAGCGTGGCATTGAAATTATGCAGGCTCACGTCCGCCGTTACAGACAGGATATGCGTAAGACCAAGATTTCTTTTATGCAGAATGTTTGGGCGGATATGCAGGAAGAACTTAACATGACAAATATTAACGCTTTCGGAATGGCAATGGATGAACGAACAGCAGGCAATTAACGCGCGGGAAGAAAAATCCCGACGTATTTATGAAAATTTTCTCGAAGACCTTGGAATAGTAAAAAAATATTTTGAGGATAAGTCTATAACTGACATAAAGATTATAGGCACTGGGGAAATCATCGTTGAAAAATTTGCAGTTGGTAAGGTTTTTACAGGTGAGTTTTTGGAACCGGCTCAGGTTAAAGGAATCATTCTTTCGGCTTCTCATCTTCTGGAGCGTGAAATTGATTATTCAACAGGATTACCAAAACTTGAATGTGTTCTACCTAAACCTTATAACCTGCGTTTTACTGGAATCTTGCCACCGGCTGTTCCTAATGCAGAAATTGCTATGAGGCGCCCTGCAAACAGAATTTTTACTTTGGAAGACTATAAAAATAATGGTCAGCTTCAACCGGAAGAATATGACCTTATCTGTCAGTACATAAAAGACAGAAAAAATATTCTTGTGGGAGGAAGTACAGGTAGTGGAAAAACTACTTTTACAAATGCCATCTTAAAAAAGATGACTGAATATACGCCAAATGATTCTTTTTACATCGTGGAAGACGTCCCGGAACTTCAGTGTCCGGCTCATGACAAAACTTTTATCGAAGTAAACAGAAGTTGTGCGGCGGAGGCAGTGCGAACGGCTCTGAGGTGGAGTCCGAACAGAATTATTTTTGGAGAAGTGCGATATGGGGAGGTTGCTGATGAGTTAATCAAATCCTGGAATACCGGTCATACCGGTAATGTAACTACAATTCATGCTGATACGGCGGGGAGTATGTTATTGCGTTTGCAAGACATTCTTGCCGAAGTCATCAAGGGAGTGTTGCCTGATTTAACTCAGGTCATTCATCTTTGCGTTCACTTAAAAAAGAGACCTGGAATGGCTCCGCTCGTTGATGAAGTATTACCTGTTAAAGAAGGAACTAAGTCCTTCCTTAATATGCTGAGGGATAATAACCTCGGTTAATTTTAAACCTGTAGAGTAAATAAAATAAATATTTACTAAAAATTATTTTTGGAGGAAACCTTAATGGTTACTAAATTCATTTCAAATCACAAAAAAATGGTTCTTACAGCTTTATTTGCAGTTGTAATGTGTTCTTTTACTTTTGCTGCTAGCGATGCTGCTACAGAAATGAATAGTTCTATCAACAATATTGTTGACTTCTTTTCTTCTGGTTGGGTAAAGGGTATTGCCTGCATCATGCTTATTGGTGAATGTTTAGGCCTTTTGTTTGCAGGCGGACAGAATCCTCAGATTTTTAAGAAATTCCTGCCATTTATCATTGGTACAGTTCTTTTTATGTGCGCCGGAAAAATCATCACTCTTGTATTTAGTAATTTCAGTAATACAACATTTTCTGATGACCTTGGTAAAACATCATATCTTTTACCGGAACAGAAAACTTCTGATAATCAGAAAATTGAATACATCTTCCCTGAAGATACGTTCAATGCTTAAAAAAAAGCCGGGGGCGTTCTTTAAAAAAATGAACTGCCCCCTTTATTCAAGGAGGATAAATTATGAATCTTTCTGATTTTTCAATGCCGGTTCACAAAAGTTTTCAGCAGGCGGATTTGCTTTTGGGGATTCCAAAAAGTATTTTTATGCTTCTGTTTTTAGTTTTTGTGATTGTATCTTATCTTTTTGGTCTTGTTTTGGGCGGAGTTATTACCATTGTGTTTTACATTCCTTGCTTCATCCTTACCAAAAAAGACCCGCACATGCTTACAATCGCTCTTAATTCTCTTATTGAACCTGACAAACTGGAGGGATAGATGTTAGGCGTAGATTTTTTAGGTTCAAAATTCAAACTTTCTCAAAAGCACAAGATGGATAAACTCTGTTACTACCTTCCGTACAATTTTTTAATTGGAAATCAAGATGAAGGAATTATTTATTTAAAACCTGGTGCTTTAATGCGCACTTATTCTTTTTTATGTCCTGATTTGGGTAGTGCAAGTGCTGAAAGTATAAATCAGTGCTCTGTATATTTTAACGAGGCTATAAAAAGGCTTGGAAGTGGCTGGAGCTGTCACTTTGAATCAAGAAGACAGCTTACACAAAAATATCCAGGCTGTTCGTGGAATAACAAACTGGGATATTTGATTGACTGTCGTAGAAAAGATTTATTTCAGAACAAAAATGCTCACTACAAGAATTTCTTTTTTATAACGCTTACTTATCAGGTAAAAAGTGACCTTACTTCAAAAGGTAGTACACTTCTTTACAAAGCTGATAGTAGTGAAGGTGAAGATTATTACAACAAACAGAACGTTTCTAAGGAACTTTCTTTTTTCAAGGATAGAACTGAAGAAATCGTTTCTTACATCAAGGCTAAAATCTATATTGAGCCTTTGAATAACGATGCCGTTGTTTCTTATATCGCGTCCTGTCTTTCTACAAAGTGGAAGGTAAGAATTGCTCCTAAAAATCCTGTATTTTTTGATTCATTTATTACTGATGAAGACATTGAAACCGGAACTTGTATGAAAGTAGGGGATTCTTATTGT
>CAVHTI010000085.1:0-9472 GCA_963638805.1 Anaerobutyricum sp. | reverse complement strand
ACGTAGTTGTAGCCGAGGAGGGTGAGCGGGAGCGAAGGGCAAATTGCGACTTGGAAAACTTAATTTGCGCCCAAATGAAAATTGACTTTTTGTGCTTTTTTCGGCAAAAATTGCGTATGAACATTAACAGAATAGGCTATCATTATATTCATAATGCAAATTTTGTGATTGACCGGGAGGAAGGGTCGGGGGATTTTTTGCTTTTGATTTTGAAGACGCCGGCGCAATTTGTTATCAACGGGCAAAAAAGGAATGCGGCGGCGGGGAGTTTTATTTTTTTTAAAAAGGGGACCCGGCAAATTTATAAGGCGACGGACGTGCGGTTCATAAATGACTGGATTCACCTTGAACTTTCGGAGGCGGACATTCAGGAAATCAAAAAACTTGAAATTCCTTTTGATAAAATTATTCAGCTTTCTGAGATTTCCAGTGTTTCGGATTTAATAAGAAATCTCAGTTCAATTTATTATGGTAACGGCATTCATCGTGACGAGACTATTCAGCATTATTTGCGGCTGATTTTTTTAAGATTGAGCGAAAAACTGCATTATCAGAGTGATTCTCATTACGGAAATCATTACGAAAATATAATGCAGCTCCGGTCTGATATTTATAACGCGCCTTACACGGACTGGTCAATTGACAGAATGGCCGGGCAGGCTCAGATGAGTCGTTCGTATTTTCAGCATATTTACAGGCAGATTGTGGGAATCAGTGCCATTGAAGATGTCATTTTGAGTAGAATTGAGCACGCAAAACACTTACTTTCTTCTTCAAGTTCTACGATTATTTCTATTTCTGAGCAGTGTGGCTATTCCAATGAGCAGCATTTTGTCCGGCAATTTAAAAAATCCACGGGGCTTACACCAAAAGAATTCAGAATGAAAAGCCGGCTGAAGCAGAATTTGGAAAATTAAAAAAACTCCCGTCCAAAACTAAAAATGAAGTGTGCTTCACGGTTTTGTCGGGAGTTTTCGTTTTTTGAGGCAATTCTTGTTGCCAGTGTTATCTTTTTTCAAAAGTGAACGCTTCAAGGAATTTTTTTGCACGTTCCGTTTTTGGCGCTGTAAAAAATTCTTCAGGGGAGGCCTCTTCTACGATGGTTCCGCCGTCAATAAAAACAATGCGGTCGGCAACTGCGCGGGCAAATTCCATCTGATGTGTAACAATCAGCATTGTGCGTTTTTCTTTTGCCAAATCCATCATAACGTCTAGAACTTCGCGCACCATTTCTGGATCAAGGGCGGCGGTAACTTCGTCAAACAACAGAACTTCAGGGTTCATGCAAAGGGCACGGACAATTGCGACTCGCTGTTTCTGGCCACCGCTGAGCTGGCGAGGGTAGGCATCTTTTTTATCTAAAAGTCCAACGCGGTCAAGAAGTTTTTCGGCCTGTTGCATAACTTCTGCCTTGTCGCGCTTTTGAGCTTTCAGAGGGCCGAGCATCACATTTTTTAAAACACTCATATTCGGGAACAAATCGTAACTTTGAAAAACCATTCCGACCCGCTGACGAATCAAGTGCATATCTTTGCTACGGTTGCTTATAACTTCGCCGTCAAGTCTGATTTGTCCGCCCTGAATTGTTTCCAGACCGTTGATGCAGCGCAAAAGTGTAGATTTTCCGCATCCGCTTGGACCCAGAATTACAACAACTTCGCCCTGTTCAACATTTAAACTGACGTTTTTTAAAATTCCGCCCGCTTCTTTGTATGATTTTTCTACGTTTTCAATTTCAAGTAATGCCATTTTTCTGCCCTTTTAAAAAGATTTTTTATTCACTTTTCTGTTTTTTTTCAATTTTTGACGCCGCAAACGAAAGCGGCCAGCACACTATAAAATACATAAAGAAAATCACGGCATAAACCGCAATAGACGCCGACGGAATTGTAAGGCGGTTTGCTTCAATAATCTGCTGTCCAATTTTTACAACTTCAATTACTCCAACAAAAACAACCAGCGACGTAGTTTTTATCATTCGGGTAATCAAATTCATACTCAAAGGAATAAGTCTTTTGAGCGTCTGAGGAATAATGATGTACGCAAAAATCTGATTTTCTGTCAAACCGATAGCGCGTCCACTTTCATACTGATGTTTCGGCATAGTTTCCAGCGCGCCGCGAACTAAATCACCCATTTCTGCCGTTCCCCAAAGCGTAAAAACAAGAATAGAAGCCGCCTCGCCAGACATAGAAATGCCAAACGCGTGAGTAATTCCAAAATATGCCAGAAACAGCAAAACCATCTGCGGCATAATCCTCATAAATTCAAGATAAATTTTACAAATTACTTTTACCGGCTTGATTTTTACCGTCATCAGAATTCCAAAAAGAAATCCCAGAAAAATAGAAAAAACAACGGAAACGGCCGCTATCCTGATTGTCACGCCAAGGCCGCCAAGCAATCTCACAAAATTCCGCCCCTTAAAAATTATGCCAAAAGCCTCTGTAATTGCGTTAAGCGTTTCCGAACTGTGCATATTTCAACCTTTTTTCCAAAAAATAACTCAAAACCGAAATCGGCAGCAAAATTATAAAATAAGCAATCACAAGCAAAAGCAGGGCTTCTTCCGTTTTGTAATACAAACCAATCTGATCTTTAGCAACCATCATCAAATCTGCAAGGGCAACGGCACTAAAAACCGAAGTTTCCTTGAGCATAAAAATAAAATTAGCGCAAAGGCCGGGCATACTCACAGAAAAAGCCTGCGGAAGTACAACGTAGCGCACAATCTGCATTTTATTCAGCCCAATGCACATGCCACTTTCCAGCTGCGAACGTCCAACCGTTTCAAGCGCGCTTCTAAAAGTTTCTGCCATGTACGAACCGCCCAAAAAAGTCAGTCCGATAACGCCGCATTGTTCACCGCTAAACATAATTCCCAGTTTTGGCAGGGCATAATACAAAAAAAACAGCTGAATCAGCAGGGGAGTATTGCGCGAAAGTTCCGTGTACGCAATTACAATCTGTTTTAGAACGGGAATTTTCCAGTACCGCACGATTGCGCAGAAAATCCCGACAAGAATTGCAAGAATAATGCCCGCAATTCCCAGTCGGAGCGTTAAAAGTGCCGCCTCAGAAAAAAGCGGAATTGCCTGTTTTATATAATTAAAGTCCATAATGCTAAAAAAAATGACGGCCGGTTTGAACCGCTTACCGTCATTATAATGAGTTTTCTTGAATTAGTCTTTACTATGATTTTTTTTGGCGCGTGCCGCTTCGCGTCACCAGGCTTTCCAGAGTTCCGCTGTCGCTCCAGCCCGGTGCACTCCGCGCCAGAACAATGGCGCTACGTTTTGCCCCGGTCCGCCTGCGGCGCTCTTCCAATCCTTCGCGCAATCTACCAGATTATAATTTTCCGCCTTCAACAACTAATGCATCGGCATCAGAATCTGCACCGTAAACGCTTCTTGTAATGTCATTTTCACCATCCAAAGAAATTTTACAGAATTTGTAAAGCTTTAAATACTACACGTTGTTAAAGTGTTTAAAATGCGGAAGTCTTGGGAACTGAAGTATAAAATCTTGATAATCAGCCAAAGTCTGATTATTATGTAGACAAATGGCTATTTATCAGAGGTTTACATGATTGGTAGAAAGAAAGAATTCGAAAAATTGAATGATTTATACAACAGTAATAAATCACAGTTTATTGCAATTTATGGAAGGCGTAGGATTGGGAAGACATATCTTGTGAATGAAACTTTCAAGGATAAAATAACATTCAGACATGCAGGTTTGTCTCCGATTGAATCAGACTCAGATAAATCCTTAAGTCCATTGAAAAAACAACTGAAACATTTTTACAATTCATTGTTGCTTCATGGTATGAAGAAGAGTTCCTGTCCTAAAAACTGGATGGAGGCATTCTTCATGCTTGAAGTTTTTCTTCAGAGTAAAGATGACGGCTCAAGACAGGTTGTTTTTATAGATGAATTACCGTGGTTAGATACACCTAAATCAGGTTTCATAACAGCTTTTGAAGGCTTCTGGAATACATGGGCATGCACTCGAAGCAATTTTATGCTCATTGTCTGTGGAAGTGCTACATCCTGGATGACAGATAAACTGATCAATAATCATGGCGGTCTTTACGGACGGCTGACGTATGAAATAAAGCTTTCTCCATTTATGCTTGGAGAATGTGAGGCCTACTTCAAGGAGAATAATATCCGTCTATCGAGATATGACATTGTTCAGTCTTATATGATTACTGGCGGAATTCCTTATTATCTGAATTTCTTTCAGAAGGGTTTAAGTCTGGCCCAGAATATAGATGATATGTTCTTTTCAACAGGAGCTCAGCTTAAAGGTGAATTTGTCAGACTGTTCAATTCTATTTTCAATAATGCAGATTTGATGATGTCAATAATACATATTCTGGATGGTTCAAGTTATGGATTTACCAGAGATGAACTATCAGAAAAAACGGGACTCAAGACAGGGGGAACTCTTACAAATGCGTTGAATGCTCTTATTGCTGGTGATTTTATTGTCAAATATGTACCGTTCGGTATTAAAGGAAAAACGGAATACTATAAGCTTGTGGATCCGTTCTGTATTTTCTATATGAAATTTATAGAAGGTAGAGGTTCAATTGATTCTGAATTTTGGCTCAACAACATCTCCTCACAGAGTATCGTAAGCTGGAGGGGAATTGCATTTGAAAATGTATGCTTTAATCATATTAAGCAGATAAAGAATGCGTTGGGAATCAGTGGAGTAAGTTCCAGTCAGTCTGCTTGGTCTAAGCGCGAGGGCGATTCTTCAGGAACTCAGATAGATATGCTCATTGAGCGAAAAGACAATGTGCTTAACATGTGCGAAATGAAATTCTTCGGAGACAAATTCAGAATTGATAAAAGTTATGATGCAGTATTAAGACATAGGGAAAATTTGCTTTCTCAGATGATTTCTCCAAAAACTATCATACACAGTACATTAATTACAACATTTGGATTGGAGTATAACGAATACAGCGGAGATTTTACCAACGTCATTGATATGGATGCACTTTTTATGATGATATAGATTTTTTTGTGGAAAAAATGATTCTAATATAAGTATTTTCGCTCAAAGGTAATCAGAAAAGTATTCATGAAGCTGTAAAAGAATTTTCTTCTCATGAACTAGATGAAAAATATTGTCAGCGTTACAAAACAATCTTCATTGGGGCCAAGATATGATTCTAAAGAAAGATTATTACCGAGTTCACAAAGATAACGCTGCCCAAAACTTGAATGTCATCAAAAAAATTGTTTTGAACACCTTAAAAAAAGTTGATTTTTCAGACATTGTGAATGAAAAAAATATGCCGCTTCGCGTCACCAGGCTTTCCAGAGTTCCGCTGTCGCTCCAGCCCGGTGCACTCCGCGCCAGAACAATGGCGCTACGTTTTGCCCCGGTCCGCCTGCGGCGCTCTTCCAATCCTTCGCGCAATCTACCAGATTATAATTTTCCGCCTTCAACAACTAAGGCATCGGCATCAGAATCTGCACCGTAAACGCTTCTTAAAGTTGCTTCATAGTCCGCGTGGAAAAAGTTTTCTTTACCAAGTTCAACAATTTCGTTGTTAATCCAGTTCAAAAGGTCAGTGTTGCCTTTCTGTACTGCCGGAGAAATTGCATCAAGACTTCCAATTGAATCAGCGCCGGCGCCTACGGCAAATCCTTTGTTTTCAATTGCCCAGGCAAGAACTTCAGTATTATCCGTAGAAAGTGCATCCCCACGACCAGACAACAGTGCATTGTAAGCATCAGCGTACAAATCAAATTTTTTCAGATTAATTTCCGGGTAATTTTTAGAAAAGAAAGTTTCTGCAGTTGTACCAGACGCAACAATCAAAGTTTTTCCGTTCAACTGTTCAGGCGCAGTAATCAAAGCACTTTCCGGAGAAACAATTCCAAGTGCAACTTTCATATAAGGAAGGGCAAAATCAACTTTTTCTGCACGTTCTGGGGTTACGGTAAAGTTTGCAAGAACAAGGTCAACTTTGCCGGTAGCAAGAACTTCAACGCGGTTGGCAGGTTCAACAGGAACATATTTAACTTTTACTCCCAAATCTTTTGCAATCCGGTTACCAAAATAAACGTCATAACCCTGATATTCACCGTTTTCATCAACATAACCAAACGGTTTTTTGTCACTAAAAACAGCAATTTTTATTACTTTTGATTTTTGAATTTCGGCAACAGTTCGCGCCGTAGTTTTATTTCCACCGCAGGAAACAGATAAAAGGGTACTAATGATTGTAAAAACAACAGCCAGGATTTTTGAATTTTTTTTCATAAAAGCTCCTTATAAAACACCGCGTTAGTGGCAGCACAGGAGGTGCTGAATAAAGCCATTTTTTTTAAATGGCTGTGATAAAAATTACACGGATGTAATTTTTATCACACCTCCTTAAAAAACTCCGCGTTAGCGTTTTTTTTGTTTCCTGCTTTTTTAGTAGGATTTGATGCCTTTATTTATAATTCTTATTACCTACTTAGTCAATAGGTTTTAAGGTATTTAATCAAAAATCTTGAAAATAAAAAATAAAGGCTCCCGCGCGCTAGTTTTAAACCAGAGTCAGGAGCCTTTGTTTAAGGGGAAGATTGACTTTTATTGTGCGTAAGTCATTTTAATACCACTTTCTTCTGTTACAGAAATTTTAAGAGAATCTCTAGTAGTCCACAGTTCATAATTTGTGCCGTCTGGAGAATACAAAATTATTTCTGTTCCACTGTAATAATCTTCCAGAATTTGTTCATTAATCGTGAAATTATTAATATCAAAAGTCTTAGATGAATCGGCAGAAGCAATAGTAAAGTATTCGCCTTCATAAAATTTTGTGCCGGAAGTTATAATTTCAGTTTTGCCTTTCAATTTTGCTTCAGAATTTGTAGAACTTCCGTTTAAACTGCCATCACTAAGGTGAGATTCATCTGAGTATGTAGCGTAACAATGGCGTGTAATAGAAAGAGTGTCTGGGAATGTAATATCAAAAGACTTTGCAGGTCGTGTCATAAATTTAAAATCAATTTTTTTGCCCGCATTTTCTTCAAAATCAAATTCTACTTGAAATGAACTTGTACCATAACTGATATAGCCATTTTTTACATCAATCAATTTTGTTACTGTTGTGCCACCGTCGGTCGAATAACCGTAAACATAAGGTTTTTCGCCGTCTTCGCTAGTCCACTGTTTTTCGTAAGCAGCATGGTTTATTTTGAAGTACAGTGTTGTGTCGTATGAGTTTAAATCATCTTCAGAAAGTACACCAGAATCAATTTTTTTCTTAGATGTAGAAGAACACCACGCATTATCAGAATCAAAATTAAGTGTGACTGTATAAGAATCGCGTAATTCATAACTTATTGGCAGAATATAATTGCCATTATCGTTCTTTTTTAAAGTTGCAAGTTGATCATTTGTAAGATCTATGCCAGAAAGTTCACAATATTGTCTGCTCATAGTCGTACCTTTTTCAATCGGGCCAATTTTCCAAGTTTTTACTTTCTTTCCTGATGGAATATCTTTTGCCGAACATGATAAACCTGCAAAACTATTTGCTGTATCACCGTTGTTATAAGATTTTCCGCCAAAACAAGAACCTACAGTCATCGTACTTTCATTAAATTCAAGTACAAAATCAATAGTTGTACTTGATGAACCAGAATCTCCACTGTTTCCCCAGCCGTCATCAAAATCGCAGGCGGCAAAACTAAAAATTGCAGCAGAAAGCGCAAGAATTGCAATAGATTTCAAGATTTTCATTTAATCTCTCCTTATAAAAGCTCCGCGTTAGCGGCAGCACAGGAGGTGCCGAATAAAGCCATTTTTTTAAATGGCAGTGATAAAAATTACACGGATGTAATTTTTATCTACCTCCTATAAAAAGTTAATAACATTGATTATATTGTCAAAAATCCTAATTGTACAGATTTCAAAAAAACGTCAGAAAGTCGGGGAGTGCGGATTTTGTTTTCTGTGCTATAATTTTTTTCATGAGTCAGATTAACATCAAAGAAAACAAAACAGCGTTTTTTACAAAATTTATGGAACTGGCGATGATGGCGTTAATTGCCGCATTTTTTTTAACAGATTTGCTGATTTTTATAAAAATCGGGTATGCAAATATGAGGCAAAAGGCCGTTATGAGTATTTCGGTGGAACTTTCTGCCATTGCAGTCTGCGGATTTTTATATTTTTCCGGGTTTGTTGATGACCGCAAGAGTAAATTCCGTTCAATGTTTCTTGTGACGTTATTTTTTGAAGCGTTCGCGTTTTTTCTTGATAATGCCTACTGGTTTACCGCAAAAAATCCTGAGTATGACCTTATTTTAAGCATTGCAAACTGCCTTCTTTATTTGTGTACGGCGGTTGTTTTTGTTACTTTCTGGGGCTGCGAAATTGAAATTATGGGCCTAAAGGCAAAAATGCAGCGCTGGATTCTTTACGCAATCAGAATTCTTATGGGACTTTATATGATTGCCGTGCTTTTGAATTTAAAATTCGGATTTTTTTATAAAATCAAGGACGGAAATTTTATCCGCGCGCAATATTCCGGCATTCTTGAATTCAGTTTTCCGCTGATTATTTGTGCCGTGCTCCTTTTTTATGCAATCAAAATTCATACTTTTGCAAAAATCAAAATTACGTTTATTGTGATGTCGCTTTTGCCAATTTTTGCGATGGTTTTGCAGCATTTTTTCTATTTTTCGTGGATTTTGTACATTTCAGTTTTAATTGCGACTATGGTTTTGTACGAAAACGTGCAGGTAACGCTTGGACACAAAATTGAAGAATTCCGTAACCGCGTTATGATAAGTCAGATTCAGCCACATTTTATGTACAACACTCTCACGACAATAAAGGCGCTTTGCCGTACAGATCCGGAACTGGCCGCAAATACAATCACAAATTTTGCCGACTATCTTCGCGGCAATATGGATTTTGCGAGCCTGGAAACTACAATTCCTTTTGAACGTGAACTTCGCCATACAAAAATTTACACGGAAATTGAAGCGCTGCGCTTTGATAACATAAAGTTTGAATTCAACATTGAAGACAGTAATTTTGACGTCCCGGCGCTTTGCGTTCAGCCAATGGTAGAAAATGCCGTTCGTCACGGGGTACGTAGTCGCAAAGATGGTCACATCCTCATTCATACTTTTGAAGAGCCTGATTATCACGTTATTGTAGTAAAAGACAACGGCAAAGGATTTGATAAAACTCAGTTCAACGGTAGTCGCACACATATTGGACTTTTAAACACCAGACTTAGAATTGAACATATTGTGAACGGCAAATTTGAAGTGGAAAGCATCCCAGATAAGGGCGTGACAATCACAATGCGCATTCCAAAAATAACAGAATAAGTCAGTTATTTAACAGGATAGAACATTTGAAAACTGAAATTCCGGTTCAATAATTATTTTAAGGGAGCCTCTAAAAATTGCAATTTTTAGAGGCAACTCTGAAAACGCGA
>CAVHTI010000084.1:0-9571 GCA_963638805.1 Anaerobutyricum sp. | reverse complement strand
ATCACTTCGCCCACGAAATTCCGTAAGAATATCTGACGAAAGCATTTTTGAATTGCTGCCCGTAATATACAAATCTACATTTTTGATTTTCATTAGACCAAGGACAGTATCAACAAATGTGATTTCTGATTTTTTATCCTGAATGTAGGGATTTTGAATATTTTCTACTTTTTGAATTTCATCAAGAAATACATAGAAGGTTTTTGATTTATCCTGAACAAGAGAACGAATGTATTTATCAAGTTCTATTGGATTTCTGTATTGAAGATTTAAAGTTTCATCCAAGGCAAGTTCTATAATCTGCTCTTCCTTAATTCCATGTTCAACTAGATATTGATGATAGATATTAAATAAAAGATAAGATTTTCCGCAGCGCCTGTTTCCAGTTATGATTTTGATGAGCCCGTTTTCTTTTTTAGAAATTAATTTTTGAAGGTATTCAGGTCTTTCTATCATCCGTGTTTTGCTCCTAAAATTTTTGCGTATTTACGCATTTATTTCAGTTGTAAGTATAAAATGATTTTAATTACAAAGCAATTAAAGAACTAAAATTTTTGCGTATTTACGCATTTTTTTTAGCTGTATATATTCCGGACGAACTTTTTATTTTACATTTGCGTTTTCCTTCCATTGTTTTTTCCCACGAAACCGCTTTGTATTACTTGGGTTACAGTGACCAGGTTCCTTTTAAGTATTCTGTAACGGTACCTGTCAATTTTCATTCAACGGCACTTAAAGATTATACAGTAATTCAGCAAAAAGCAGCCTTATGCAGAAAAAATTACTTTTGAACAAGTCTGCAGTGAAGTAGAAGATTTGCTGAACAGAATAGGAACAAGGTTCAAGGCAGGTTTCTCGTGAAGTTGAGCATTACACCATACAATCTCTGGAGTAACCCCAAATCACCATCCCCAAAAATTGCAATTTTCACCCTCTTCATTTATATTAAAAATATGTCTGATTTAACAAAAAGAGCTTTTGAAGCGGCCTTAAAAAAACTTTTGAAAGAAAAATCTTTAAGTAAAATTACAATTCAGGAACTGGCTGATGAATGTCAGGTAAACCGAATGACTTTTTACTATCACTTTAAAGATATTTACGAACTAGTTGAGTGGTGCTGCCTTGAAGATGCAAAAAAATATCTGGAACAAAAAAATAACTATGCCATCTGGAAAGACAGTTTCTTGCGGATTTTTAAAGGCCTAAAAGAAGATAAAACTTTTATTATCAGCGTTTATTACAGTATTGGGCGCGAATACCTGGAAAATTATCTTTTTAGTATAACCTACAAACTTTTGATGGATGTGGTTGAAGAGCGTGCCGCCGGAATTGACATTGACATGAAAGACAAGGAATTTATTGCCGGATTTTACAAATACGCCTTTGTGGGCACAGTCCTTGAATGGATTAAAAATGATATGAGCGAAAAACCTGAAAAAATAATTTCCCATATCGACACACTTTTGGAAGGCGACCTTGATAAGGCAATAAAAAAGTTTAAAAAATAATTTATGGAGCTTACCTGCCTTGCGGCAGGCCGGGCTTTTGCGTTATAAAAATGCCGGTCACCTTTGGTGTCCTGCATTTTTTCCGTTCAGACACGTCAGCCGACAGAATGCCGGCCGCCGTGTCCGAACCGCTTCGCGGCTACAATCCCTAAGCCAAAATTTTATACAATTCATCACTTTTGATAAAAATTTAATCTTTAGGCTCAAATTGTCTATTTTTTTCTGAAAAATAAATAACTAGATTTCAAATATCAAAGAAAAGAAAAACCAGTGCAAAAACTACTGCATTTGGTCTTTTGGAAAACTTTTGGAGGTATTTGTATGTATTATTCAAGTGGAAATTATGAAGCTTTTGCCCGTCCTTTAAAACCTGAAGGAGTTGATCAAAAATCAGCCTACATTGTAGGAAGTGGACTTGCCGCTCTTTCTGCTGCCTGTTACTTAGTTCGTGACGGCCAGATGAAAGGAGAAAATGTTCACATTCTGGAAAAAGAGCCTTTGGCAGGTGGTGCCTGTGATGGCTGGAAATATCAGAATGTTGGCTATGTAATGCGCGGTGGCCGAGAAATGGACAATCACTTTGAAGTTATGTGGGATTTGTTCCGTTCAATTCCGAGCATTGAAACTGAAGGTGTTAGCGTTCTTGACGAATATTACTGGCTTAACAAGGCCGACCCAAACTATTCACTTTGCCGTGCAACCGTTAATCGCGGTCAGGATGCTCATACCGATAAAAAATTTGCCTTAAGTGACAAAGGTCAAAAAGAAATTATGAAGCTCTTTTTTACTCCAAACGAAGAACTTCAGGACAAGCCAATTACTGATTTTTTTGATGATGAAGTTTTGAATTCAAACTTTTGGCTTTACTGGCGCACAATGTTTGCTTTTGAAAACTGGCATTCTGCTCTGGAAATGAAACTTTACATTCAGCGTTACATTCATCATATTGGAGGACTTCCTGATTTTACTGCCCTAAGATTTACAAAATACAATCAGTATGAATCAATGATTCTTCCAATGCTCAAATATCTTGAAAGCTTTGGCTGCAAGGTTGAATACGGTGTAAAAGTTAACAACGTAAAATTTGACGTAAGCCGCAAAAATCACAAGGTTGCAAAAGAAATTGAAGTTACCCGCAACGGCAAAGACGAAGTTATCAAACTTACCGAAAATGATTTGGTTTTCATTACAAACGGCGGTTGTGTAGAAAATTCTTCGATCGGAGATCAGAATACTCCTGCAAAATTCAACCCTGAATTAAAGGCAGGTGGCGGTTGGGATATGTGGAAAAAAATTGCCGCACAAGATCCAAGCTTTGGTCACCCTGAAAAATTCTGCTCTGACCCAGAAAAATCAAACTGGATGAGTTGCACCGTAACTACCACTGATGAAGAAATCATTCCTTACATCAAAAACATCTGCAAGCGTGACCCTCATTCTGGAAAAGTTGTAACCGGTGGAATTGTAACCGTAAAAGATTCATCATGGCTTTTAAGCTGGACAATCAACCGTCAGCCTCAGTTCCGTGCTCAAAAACCGAACGAAGTTTGCGTATGGGTTTACGGACTTTTCTCTGACAAAAACGGCGACTACATCAAAAAGCCAATGCGCGAGTGTACTGGAAAAGAAATTTGCGAAGAGTGGCTTTACCACATCGGCGTTCCGGAAAATAAAATTGAAGAGTATGCCGCAAATCACGCAAATTCAGTGCCTTGCATGATGCCTTACATCACAGCCTTCTTTATGCCACGCTCCTACGGTGACCGCCCTAAGGTAGTGCCGGAAGGTTCAGTAAACTTTGCATTCTTAGGTCAGTTTGCAGAAACTCCGCGCGACACAATTTTCACCACTGAATATTCAATGCGAACCGGAATGGAAGCCGTTTACACGCTCTTGAACATTGACCGTGGAGTTCCAGAAGTGTGGGGCAGTGTTTACGACGTAAGATGCCTTTTGGATGCTACAACAAAACTTCGTGACGGAAAGCCAATTAACGAAATGAAACTTTCTTGGATAGAAAAAAAGGTGCTCAACAAGGCAATCAAAAAACTTGATAACACCGACGCCATGAAACTTATCAAGCGTTACAAGGTAATTCAGTAGGATTTTTTGAACGTCACCCCGCCCTGAATTAAATTCAGGGTGACACGTTAGTCGTTCGGGGTGACTTGAGAAAAAAAGTAAAAATTTTAATGTTTTTCCCACTCGTTAGGGATTGTAGGGGCGGCGTAGCCGTTCCGTAGTGGAGAGAAGGCTTTGCCCGAACGGAACGAAGGAATGCAGGCGAAAGTCGGAACCCAGAAAAGCCCGACGGCAGCTTGTCTGCCGGAACGCCCAAATAAATAAAGACTTCTACAAACACATCGTCATATAAGGCGGAATGCAGATGATGCCGTCTTTTATGGCAAAATTTTTTGGATGGATTATGTAACATTCGCCGATTCTGGACTGGTATTTTTCGCGGAAACGCTGCAAGGATGTCGTTTTGTAAGATTTGCTGGATTTTACTTCAATGGGGAAAAGTTTGTATTTGAGTTTTGAGTTGTTGGAAATTAAAAAATCGATTTCGATGTCGTTGCGATGTTTTTCTGGGTTGTAGCTGGTGTAGAAATAGAGTTTGTGGCCGTTGGCGGTCAGCATTTGGGCTATGGTGTTTTCGTAAAGCATTCCTTCGTTTAGCGAAAGTTTGTCATTTAAAATCTGGGAATAAAGATCTTCTTCTAAAAGTTCATTTTCGTCAAAGGCGTGACTTAAAAGAAGTCCGGTGTCGCCCATGTAGCATTTTACATAAGAGCGGACTTCATTGACTGAAAGTCCGACGTTGGGGTCGCTGCACAAAAAACATTCATTTGTAATCATCGAATCAGAAAGCCAGAAAAAGGTTTCGTTGTATTGGTCTGCAAAACTTCCGGGCTGTATGTCTTTGAAAACAATCCGCTTTTCGTGTTGTGAAAGAAGCCCTGGTATGGCGTCAAAAATTGAAAGAACTTTTGTCCTGTACTGGGATTTTATTTTCATTATATCGTTGCGGTAAAGATCAAGGATTTCTCTTTTAACGATGTCCGCCT
The DNA here is from genome assembly GCA_963638805.1 of Anaerobutyricum sp. Lineage (GTDB taxonomy): Bacteria > Spirochaetota > Spirochaetia > Treponematales > Treponemataceae > Treponema_D. The sequence continues at coordinate 4,995 of CAVHTI010000084.1, read as the reverse complement.
GTGAAAATTCTTTATTATTTTCGATAAAAAGAACTAGGGGTTTTGGCATTCCACCGACAAGCATATATTGTTTGAATAAAAGCATTGCCTTGTTGTGCAGATTTCGTTCAAGCGGAAGCCGCTGGTTGAAGCATTTTTTGATGTATTCTAAAAGTTCATCTTCGCCAAGAGCCCAGCAGAATTCTTCAAAGTCGAGAGGGTACATTTTTATGCAATGTTCTTCAGATGGAATGACAATGTCTTTTACATTTTCTTTTATGGAAATTAATGAGCCTGTTTCTATGTAGTCAAAGCGGCCGTCTGCAACAAGATATTTTATGCTAGCCCTGGCCAGCGGAAACATCTGGACTTCGTCAAAAATGATTATGGATTTTCGTTTGGTAAGGGGAGTTTTAAAGTAGGTGGATAAGAGCATAAAAAATGTGTTCAGGTCGTTAAGATAATTTGTAAAATATTCTTCTACAGTTTTATCTTTTTTTGCAAAATCTATGAGAATATAGCTTTCATATTCATTTTTTGCAAATTCTTCGCAAATGGTAGATTTTCCGATTCGTCTGGCACCTTCAACTAGAATTGCCCTAGACCCTTTTGATTTTTCTTTCCAAGCCAGTAATTTTTTGTAGATTTTTCGTTTTAATGCCATATAAACTCCGATTATGCGCAGGTGAGCAAAGTGTAAAATCTTTGATTATGCGCACATTGTAAGGGAAGTTTTGATTATGCGCAAGTGGTAGAAGTGGAAAATTTTTGATTATGCGCAGGTTTGCAGTAGGGATTGTAGGGGCGGCGCAGCCGGCCACCGCAACGAAGCACGCCAACGGCGGGCTGAGTGAGGAGGCTGAAGCGATAACGGAACCCCGAAAAGCCCGACCCGGAGTGGAGTGAGGGCGAAGCCCGAACGGAACGGAGGGGACTGCCCTTTATAAAACTTGTAAATTTATGCTGTGAAAAGTTTATAAAACTTGTAAAATTTCCCGTGTTAAAGGTTTATAAAACTTGTATCCTTTACAAGCCATAGGGAAATTCCTGTTATTGCGACGGGTTCTCTTGTGCGTCTTTCAATTAAGCAGCAGGAAAAGAAAGATTCTTCTGATGAATTTTTGTTTCCGGTGGGAAAAGTTGATTCCATAACAGTTTATCCTGTTTCTTTTGAAGAATATTTGATGAACGTAAATCCTGTTCTTTTAAAAATGATTCGGGATTCATATTCTAAAAAATCTCCACTTGCAAGCCCTTATCACGATATGGCGATGAATCTTTTGCACGAATATTTGACTATTGGCGGACTTCCAGAAGCTTTGGATATTTTTATTCAAGAAAAATCTTATGTTGAGGCCAGGAGTGTTTTAAAGGAAGTTTATGAAAATTATCTTGGTGATATGGACACTTATAATATTTCTACAGAGATGATTTAAAAAAGCCAGAATGTCTATAAAAATATTTTTTCTCAGCTGAATAAAGAAAATAAGAATTTTAAAATCTCTTTGTTGGAAAAAGGAAAATCAAATCGGGATTATTTTAATGCTTACGAGTGGCTGGAATTGGCTCATGTAATTTACCGTTGTAAAAATGTAAAGGGGCACGTCAATTTGCCGTTTGAAGAAGAGTCGGCGGGACTTTTTAGGCTTTACTTGGCAGATGAAGGGATTTTTGCATATCAGAGTAAAGTCAGCCAGGCGGATTTTTTTGTAAAGGAAAGAAGAAATACACTTTCTGGAGTTTTTTATGAAAATTATGTTGCCTGCGAACTTGCTGCTAAAGGTATTCCGCTTTTTTATTGGACTGGAAAACAGACTCATGAATTTGAATTTATAGTTTATTCGGGCGGAAAACTTTATCCTCTGGACGTAAAAAAAGAAAAAGGAAATCTAGGGTCGCTTGAAGAATTTCGAGAGGCGAATGGAAAATGCACGGCTATAAAAATCTCTTCAAATAATTTTGGCTACAACAAAGAAAACGACATTCTTACGATTCCGCATTATGCGGTGTTTGTTTTGGCACAGGAGTTTTTTGAGGATGGGGAGATTTAGAGGGAGAAGTAATCTGTTGATGTAGGAAAAGAAAAATGAGAGAGAAAATCTACAATACAATTTACGGAGCAATTATGGGGGACGCACTTGGAGTGCCTGTTGAATTTAAAACGCGAGATGAACTAAAAGAAAATCCTGTTACTGATATGCGTGGGTATGGCACATTTAATCTTCCTAAAGGTTCCTGGTCTGATGATACGAGCATGACGCTGTGTCTTGAGCAAGTACGAGCGTATTTTTCATCTTGATTTTAAAGATTTGAGCGAAGATAAGATAAAAAGTTCCGGCTATGTGGTGGATTCTCTTGAAGCTTCTTTGTGGTGTTTTTAGACTACGGAAAATTACAAGGATTGTGTTTTAAAAGCGGTAAATCTTGGCTGGGACACCGACACAATCGCCTGCATCGCGGGAAGTATTGCCGGGCTGTATTACGACGAGGTGCCGGAGGAATGGAGGAAGGGGCCCCGGAACAGAAGATTGATTGACGGGGTGATTGAGAAGCTAGACACATCACTGTCAGAAAACAGTACGGATGAGTATCGTAATCTAGGCTAGGTTGCAATCGCAAAGTAGACGGATATGCGTCGTAATATAGGTTGGATTGTTTGGTGGAAGCTAAAAAAAATGATTACAGTGTCATTCTGTGACACCCCAAGCATGTTAAACTGCCTATAATTTTTATGAAATTCCTGATATAATCGAGAAATAACAATGATGACAACAACGAAAATCAATAACAGACGTTATTTAGGCAATAAATACAGACTTCTCCCTTTTATCACTGATATAATTAAAAAAGAATGTGGTAATTTTGAAACTTTTGCAGATATTTTTGCAGGAACTGGGGCTGTTTCTTCTGCTTATACGGATAAAACTGGAATAACAAATGATATTCTTTACAGTAATTACCTTTGCCATTTAACTTGATTTTCTGATGAAGAATTTGACGCTAAAAAGATTACAGATTATATCAATTATTTTAATTCAGACTTTCCATACGAAGAAAATTACATGACTCAAAACTTTTCGGATACTTAGAACATTCTACCAATATTATAAATTCTCTTAACAAATTTTATGAACTGCAAGATTTTAGGGCTTCTTTTTATATAGTTGCAGACAATAAACGTAAGAATGAATTTGAAAGCAAAATAAATCAGTCAATTTATGATTCAATTAGACCTATAGTAAAATTTGTTGATTATGAATCCCTTTCAAATCAACATACCCAAATGGCTTCGTTATTTAAATATAATTTACTAATAATTTGAGGTATTTATGTCTGATTTAGAGGCAATACTAAAAAATCTTTGTGGCGAAATTTCTGAAATTTGTTTAATTCAAGATATTTTTGATTTTAAAAAATATCCGAAGAATTATTATTTACCAAAAAATCCGCTTGAGGCAAAAAAATAGACCTTGGTTAAGGCTAGGTTGCTGGCATGAAGCCCACTTTCACCCGCAAATATTCTCTATCTCGCAGTTAAGCACTTTGCACAAGGCCAAAAGTGTCGCTCCCGACGCCTTGGTTATATCTTTGGAAAGGTTTTCGTATTGCTGCAAGGTGCGAAGGTTTACGCCGGAGCGGGCGGAAAGTTCTTTTTGGGTTAGACCTGAAAGTTTTCGGAGTTCCTGTAGGCGGGATTTTTTTGACTTTTCGGCAAGGACTTTGTCTGCGATTTCTGCAAATTTTTGTTCGCTTGCTTCGTGAAGGGGATTGTACATTTTGTTGATTTCCTGGGCTGGAAGGCATTTTAAAATTGTTTCAAAAGATTTTCCAGAATGCCACTGATAAAATGCAAGAATCCAGCCGGTCCAGTATTCTGAGGATTTTTCGTAATCGGTAATGGGAGTGGCTTTTTTTGGTGTAAGGCCGTTTTGGGTTAGGACGGTTAGGGCAAGTTCTGTTCCGGACATTCCGATCAAATATTTTGGATTCCCCTTTTCAAAAGAGGCAGAGGCACTTGAGTTTATAAAAAGCGAAGCAAATTGATTAAGGCTAAGCCCTTGGGCGTTTACCGCATAATCAAAAGCTTCGCCAAGATTTTCCATCGCGTCTGGTAAATATTCTTTATTGTAAGCGTGAATCATCGGCTTTTACCTCCTCTTTTAAAATATCTCGCATAAAAAGTCCTTCAAGGTCATCGTTTTCAATTAATTTTTGATAATCACTTCTGGCTTTTTCGTCACGCTCTTTTTTCTTTGGGTAATATTCGTGAAAATCTGCAAGTTCATATTCTGTAAACTGGATTGAATCAAAGGCTTTTTTGCTTTTTAAGACAATTTGCTCGCCTAATTTTCCAAGTTTCATGGCGTGGCACAGTTGTTTATATGAAATCTGATTTGAAAGGAAGGCTCTTGCAAATGAAAAATAAGAATCATCTGCCCGGTAACCAGAAATTAAATCAAAATCTGCGGCTGGAAGATAAAAATTTTTTTTAAGATAGTCTTTCGCGTTTTTCATTATGGGCGTTGTAATTTGAAATTCTCTGTTTTGAACAAGAAGACTAAGCCAGTGAAGCATTGTGTATTCGTCAAGTTTTAAGATGGAAAGACCCTCTGTTTCCAGAAAATATTTGTTTGAATATCCGTTTGTTCCTTCTGAAACCGCCCACTCTTTGGCGAGGTCTTTTTCTTGGGTGCAATAAAAGCCCAGTCCGTAGTCATTCCAGGTTTTGCCGTAACCAAAAAGAGGTTTTTCTATGATTTTTGATGAACCGTGATATATTTCGATTTTTGACATATTTTACATAAGCTCCCTATAACTCTACAGAGTTAGTTATAATGTACTACTGTAGAAGTAGTTTTGTCAAATTTAAATTTCAAGCCATACCACTTGCCCACAAAAATGCAAAAAACTAAACTGTAAATTATGACCTACACAGCTAAATACAATTCCCCATTAGGCCCCGTTTTACTTTCCGCCGATGATGCAGGTCTTACTGGCCTTTGGTTTGAAGATCAA
>CAVHTI010000083.1:0-9803 GCA_963638805.1 Anaerobutyricum sp. | reverse complement strand
GTATGCAAATTATCTTTTAAATGGAATATACCTTTGCCAAAATCTTGAAGAACTTCACGAACATCCTAAGGGTGGCATTACAAAAGAAGGAATGCTTTGCAAAAGTTATGCCGCAAGCAAAATGCAGATTCAAAAAACTGCTTTATGTTTAGGAAACAACGTTGTAAAAATTCAGCTGGAGCAGTCTAAAAAAGAACTGGACTCTTTGTGTCTTGAAAAATCCGGATATGAAAAAGATATTAATGAAAGAAATCAGCAGAGAATTTTGATTGATAACGTTGAGTGGAAAACAGACCGTTACAATTTTAACTGCGCAACAGAACTTGCAGAAGAAAATAAAAAATTAGGTCGACTCGTTTCTCAGATTGAAGAATTAAAAAATAGTCCAGAAATGCTTGCTGCGGCAAAAGAATATGAAATTGCAAAATCAAGTTATGATGAAGCGCATAAAGAATCCGATGCAATTGTAGATAATCTTGGTTCAATCAAAAACGCCATTTCCAATATCCAAAATAACATAAATGAATGTAACGAAGAAAGTGAAAAAACAAAAAATGAATATAACGAAATTGCGGAAAGTCATTCAGAATTGATTGAAGAAATGACGGCTGAATATGAGCGTGCATGTAAACAGAGGAATGCTTTTATTGTAATTGGCGAAAAGCACCGCAAACAGCTTTCAGTCGATGTTGAAAATGCAAAAAAGAAAATGGAAGACAAACAGCGGGAATACAATCTTCTTTCGGAAATTGATTCTGCAAATTACGGAGTCGAGTTCATTTCGTTTTACCGTGACCGCTACCGTGATGTTGCCAACGTTAAAATTGATGAGGCAAAATATAAAGTCGAAAAGCAGTCAGAAAAACTTCGGGATGTTTTTTTGCATGACTTTGTTGCAGAACTGAACGAAAAAATCCTTTCTGCAAAAGAAGAAATTGCTGCAATCAACGCGGAACTAAAACACATTCCATTTGGCCGCGACATTTATCAATTCAAAATGGAAGAAAAGCCAGACCGCCAGATATTTTTTACAATCTGCAAAAATCTTGAACTCTATTCCGAAAGCCCGGATTTGTTTACCGAGAGAACAGTTAGTGATGAAAAACTTGCCGATGACGTTAAATCATTTTTGAATAAAATTCTTGATGCCGAAGATGAAGAAGATTATTCAGATTACAGAAATTATTTTACTTACGACATGACAATCAGAAGTCACATTGGGGATGAAGAGTCCGAAATGATTTTGTCAGAAAAACAAAAAACTGCCAGCGGTGGAGAAAAACAGACGCCATACTTTATTATTCTTGCGGCAAGCCTTATGCAATTTTATCCAAAAGACGTGTGCTGTGCCCGCATTGCATTTATAGACGAAGCCTTTTCTGCCCTTTCAAAAGAAAGAATTGAGCAGATGGTAAAATTTTTTGAAGATAATAATTTCCAGGTTTTCTATGCAGCCCCGCCTGAAAAAATCAACAGTATCGGCCAGCACATTGATAACACAGTGTCCCTTTACACGCAGGGAAAATATACAAAGCCCGTTGAAGGAGCCTGGTATTCAAAATGATTTATTCTTCACTCCAAAAACAGATTTTGCAAAAGCTGCTTTTAAAATACGAATCAAGTAAAACTTACAAAGGCGACAATATCATTAATCAAACTTTTTCAATCAAACCGTCAGATGTATTTAAAGAATACGAAAAAGATTCCGCAGACATTAACGCAATTGAAGATTTTGAAAAACAGTGCAAACTTCTTGAATCAGAGGGACTAGTTTTTCTTACATGGAAATTAAGCCGCCTAAAAAAAATTAGTGCCGGTGAAAATTGTGAAAATTCAGAAAGTGACGACTTATGGAATCAATATCGAAAAATTCTTGGCGTCAAAGATAAAAATGAACGCTTGAACGAAGAAATTGATTTTTATTCAAAATATCTTGAATCAAATAAAATTATAACTCAATTTTGCCTTGAACAAATCGAGCGTTTAAAAATCGGAAAAGAAGCAAAGTATCAAAAAGACGAAGCCGAAAAAATCATCGAACTGCTTTTATTTATTTTGAACAACAAGGACGAAATTCTTGAAAGGGAACTTTCAATTTCAGTCCTTCACGATTCAAAACTTTTGGAAAAAAAATATAAAGCAAAAGTCTGCAAACTTCTTTTGGAAAAAGGCGATTATTCAGAAATTCTTTTGGACCTGGACGAAAAAGAAAAAATCAAAGTCCTTCTTGAACAGCACAACATTTTTGACAATCCAACTTATATTTATTTTAAAGGCGATGCCACAATTTATTTTACTGATGAAAATACAATTCCCGTTACTGCGGAAAATCCCATAGCCCTGTCATCAGTTTCGATGAAAAATATCAAAAAAGTAGAAATAAAAAATTCAAAAGTTTTCACCATAGAAAATCTTACCTCGTTTAACCGATTCACTTTGGAAAACGCCTTTGCCATTTATTTAAGCGGCTACCATAACTCTGCCAAACAGGAATTTCTAAAATTGATTTTTGAGCAGAATAAAAACAAAAAATATTTTCACTTTGGCGACATAGACCCCGACGGATTTTTAATTCTTGAAAATCTAAAGACCAAAACGAAAATTCCATTTTCACCTTACAAAATGTCCTGCGCGGAACTTCAAAAATATTCAGCCTACACAAAAGTCCTGGAAGAAAATGACATCACCAAGGCAAAAACTTTGATTTCCAAAGGATTGTACGTTGAAGAAATGAACTACATGTTGAAAAATAATTGCAAACTGGAACAGGAAATTGTCAGCTGGCTAGAAAAGTGATGATAGAATTTTTTAGGACGTTACCCTCCGCAAGCGTCGGGTCGGGCTACTCCAGGTTCCGCTATCGCTCTAGCCTCCTCACTACGCCTGCGGCTTCTTTTGTCTTCGCAACATAGTTGCTCGGAGACTCACTAAAAATGCTCCACTGGAGCATTTTTCCGGCTTCGCCGTCGCTCCCTAGGGGGCCGGCTTCGCCGCCTTACGTATCCCTAACTATATTATTTTACATACTTAGGGATATTATATCTTGATATTAAAATCATCCAGATTTATAGTAAAGACATGGCAGATATTTCAATTATTGGTAGAACTTACGAACAAAAACTTATCAAGGACTATTACGATTCTCCTAAATCCGAACTTGTTGCAGTCTATGGTCGTAGACGAATCGGAAAGACTTTTCTCATAAAGAAATTTTTTAATGAAAAATTTGATTTCTGGTTCACTGGAATGTATGACACTAAGAAACCTGTTCTCCTGAAGCAGTTTGGAATGGAACTTTCAAAATATTCTGGTGTTCAGGTAAAAACTCCAAAAGACTGGTTTGAAGCCTTTAATTCACTTTCTGAATATCTGCTTTCCCTTAATAAAGAAAAAGTTACGGTATTTCTTGATGAACTTCCATGGATGGATACTCCAAAGAGCAATTTCCTTCAGGCATTCTCGTACTTCTGGAATATGTGGCATTCCGATAAACCCCAGCTGAAACTTTTTGTCTGCGGTTCTGCTACTACATGGATGCTGGATAAGTTTATCGGTGATAAAGGCGGACTTTACGGACGTGTCAGCCGTGCAATCTACCTTGCGCCTTTCAATCTTGGAGAAACTGAAAAATTCTTAAAAGATATAAAAGAGATGGTATTAAACCGCCATCAGATTCTTGAACTCTACATGATTCTTGGAGGAGTTCCTTACTATCTTGATATGCTCAAAAAAGACATCCCTCTTTCCAAAAATATAGACTATCTGTTCTTCAAGGAAGGTGCTCCATTAAAGACAGAATATGATTTCCTGTTCAGATCACTTTTCAAGGAATCAAAATCTTATGAAAAAGTTATTAAAACTCTTTCCGGAAAACTCAGTGGAATGACAAGAAATGACATCCTGGCTGCAACAAAGATGGATAAAGGCGGAAATCTTACTGAGATTCTTGAAAACCTTTGTGCCTGTGATTTCATCAGAAAATACACTTCTATTGGAAAAACTGAAAGAGATGCCATCTATCAGCTTACGGATTTATTTTCTCTATTCCATCTCAGATTTGTTGAAAATGATAACAGTCAGGATCAGAACTTCTGGTCAAACATGGCTTCCACTGGAACTAAAAATGCCTGGGCTGGCTATGCCTTTGAACAGGTCTGTCTGCATCACATTACCCAGATTAAATCAAAACTCAGCATTCTTGGTGTATTGAGCAATACATATTCCTGGCAGTGTAAACCTTACACAGACAAAGACGGCACAGAATGGAAGGGCGGTCAAATTGATATGCTGATTGACCGCAAGGACCAGGTAATCAACATCTGCGAAATGAAATATTCAGTTGATGAATACACAATAACTGAAGACTATGAAAAGAAATTGCGACAGCGGGCCTCTTTATTCCAGCATGTTACAGGTACAAAAAAAGCTCTGCAGCACACTTTTATAACAACTTATGGAATAAAGCAGAACCTTTATAGTGATATTGTTCAGAGTGAAGTAAGAATGGATGATCTGTTCAGAATTGAATAGCTCGAGTTATTTGATATTTTTTAGGAAGACAAATCAAAATTTTTAAGTGTGGCTGATAGTATGAAAGATGAAAACTTACATACTGAAAAATAATTGCAAACTGGAACAGGAAATTGTCAGCTGGCTAGAAAAGTGATGATAGAATTTTTTAGGACGTTACCCTCCGCAAGCGTCGGGTCGGGCTACTCCAGGTTCCGCTATCGCTCTAGCCTCCTCACTACGCCTGCGGCTTCTTTTGTCTTCGCAACATAGTTGCTCGGAGACTCACTAAAAATGCTCCACTGGAACATTTTTCCGGCTTCGCCGTCGCTCCCTAGGGGGCCGGCTTCGCCGCCTTGCGTATCCCTAACGCGAGGGAACACATTAAAAATATTTCCCAAAAATAAAATTCAATATTCTAGTCATTGCCTTTTTCGTAGCATTTTCAATATCATCTTTTTCCCATAAATCTTTTGGATAATTTGTTAAATTCTGTGCAATTCCAAAATTACTATCCTTATATCCAGATTTATCTTTTACAGATTTTTGCTTCTTAGTTTTAAACCATTCTTTTCCAATAGATTTATTAATATCTTCTTCTAAGAGAATTTTGTTTCCAAGTTTATTAACAATTGAATCAAATTCTTCCTTCGTTGAAATTCCTGCATCCTCACGAATAATATCAATATTGTGCCCACTCGCCGGCATAATATGTTCTACATTAACACTTTCTGAAAAATCAAATTTTAGTTCTTTTTCTTTTGCATATAAATATTCGTTAAGAAAAACAAGAATATTTTTATCATATTCCAATAAATAAGATTCTATCTCCTTTTCATTCCAAGTATTCTTAATATGAGAATTGAAATCTTCTCTTATTTCAGAAACTGAAATTCCAGAATCAACTAATTTTATATTCTGCTTAAATAAGAAAGTCTTAAAATTTGTACTAGAAAATCCTGTATCAACTAATTCCAATACCGTAAATAATCTTATTAAACATTCTGCTATGTCAAACACAGTTGATTCTGAAATATCTTCAATGTCAAAACGATTTAAGTATGAAATTAAATAAATTTTTGCATTCTCATTAAATTTTAATAAAAGTTTTATAATAGGATAGTCTTTTATTTTATCCCATATTTGAACAATTTTATAAAAATTACTACATAATTCCATCGGTTTTAACAGTAATTCTTTATGTATTATTGTGTAGTAGTTTCTTAGACCAGGTGTTGTAACATCAGGATATCCACTTTTCATATATTCTTTAGATAAAGAACGATTTATATACATATATTGCTGAAGAACAGAATCTATATCAGTAATTTTTCGTAAACTTAGATCACTTGCAATTCCACAAATTGTTTCCCAAAGTTTATTAAAATCCTTTTTATCTGTTCCTGAATTTGAATATAATTGTGCAGAAATAATATCTGCGTCAGCGAGAGGCATCCCTGTTGAATTAAGAGAATTAAACATTGTAATAGCTTGTTCAATTTGCCAACTCCTAATTTCAATAATTTGACATTTTTTTAGAAAAGTTTTTGCAAATGCATTTAACTCAGTTTCTTTTTGCACGAGTAGTTTTTCATAAAAAAATTTAAAATTCCTAAAAAAATTTGTATATTTATTATCCTTTTGTTTTCTTGGAATCTTAAAACATAATTGTTCAGCTGTTTTATAATCTTTAGACTCAATTATAATTTGAAGTTCATCTTTATATTGCTCATTTATAGACTTATTTTCTAATAATTTTCTTTCTTTTACCAATGACCAATTTTTTACAATTTCACTTCGCTCATCAGCATCTGTTTTATATAAAATATCAAAAATACAATTACGTTTTTCCTTTAACCCTTCTAAAAGTGATTCAGAATCTTCATCCTTTTTTATTGATGGAATAATTTCTTCCAATCTTAATAAAAGCGCCTTTAACAGAAGCAAAAAAGTTGTTGTTCTCTGTTGTCCATCTATAAGACTAAATTTTGTTGAATCTGAACAATCTATAATAACAGTTCCAAAAAAATATGGATCATTTATTCCCGAATCCATAAAAGTAACAATATCTTGCCAAAGTTTATCACACTGAACAATATTCCAAGAATATCCCCTTTGATATTCAGGAATCATAAACACTTCATTAGAACTAATTTTTAAATATTCACTTATAAGTTTAAGCTTTGGTTCTATGTCTTTTGCCATGAAATTTTCTCCTAAAAAATACAGTCTTAAGTATTATATCATACAAAACAAACTTTCTTATTTTTCCTTTTCTGGGAATAAACTCTCAGATAATTCATTCAAATAATTTATATCCACAGGTTCCAGATCCCATTTCAAGCAACAAACAAGAGGATACGCAGGGTGTTCTTTCTTATCAATTTTAAAATCTTCTTTTCCAGAACATTTAACAACATAGAAGTTCCCATCATCGTAAACTTCTGAAACATTATTCTTACAAAGTAATTTCATATTTTAACTGAAACGTCACCCTGAACCGCTCCCCCCCCCACTCTCTACTCCGCAAGGATTTCTTCGATCTTCTTTAGAATCAGGCGGTCGGCGGGAAGCCAGTCAACGGTGTACAAGGTTTCTTTGGTCAGCCATTTTGCCGATTCGTGTTCAAGGAGGGTCAATTTGCCGGAAACGATGGTGCACAAAATGCAATGCATTGTGATGTGGAAGGTTGGATAGTCGTAGTCGACTGTGCCAAGAAGTTTTTCGGCACGGACGATGGTGTCTAGTTCTTCGTGAATTTCGCGGACGATGCAGTCTTCGGGGGTTTCGCCAGGTTCTAGTTTGCCGCCGGGGATTTCCCAACCGCCTTTAAAGTCGCCGTAGCCACGCTGGGTTGCAAAGATTTCTTTTTTGCCGGTTTCGTTATTTTGTCGCAGAATTATTGCGCCGCTCACTGTTATGTTTTTCATTTTTTTGCCTCGATTTTTTTGATAATTTTAAATATTCGGTTGAGTATGTGCAAGGGAAAATTTGATATACAAATTAAAAGAAACAGAAGTAAAATAAAAGGAACCGAGGTTTTTATGACAAAGAAATTTTTATCCATTTTTTCAATTTTTATGATGAGTACAAGTCTTTTTTCTCAAGTCAAGGCGGTTAAAGCACCATTTTCAAAAGGCGTTAATATGACCGGCTGGTTTGAAATCTGGGAAAAGGGAATTCCTAATCTGAATAAATATTCTTACGAAGATTTTCAGCATTTAAAAGAACTTGGCGTTGACGTTGTGCGCCTGCCAGTCCATTTTTTTATGATGATGAACGACGAAACTGGCGAACTTGAAGAAATTGTCTGGACATATCTGGACAAAGTTTGCGACTGGGCCGAAGAATTAAAAATCCATCTGATTATTGATAATCATTCTTTTAATTCAAATCCCTACCCTTCTGCAAAAACCGTAAAAAATCATCTTGAAAAAATCTGGCCGCAAATTGCAGACCGTTACAAAAATCGCAGCGACTACATTCTTTACGAAATTTTAAACGAACCTCGTCTTCCTCAAATTCAATGGGAAAAAATCCAAAAGGAAACGCTTTCTTTAATCAGAAAATACGATACCAAGCACACCGTCATTGTCACAGGAACTGACTGGGGATCGCGGGATTCAATGCTAAAACTCGAACCTTTGTCTGATGATAATTTGATTTACACTTTCCATTTTTATGATCCATTTTATTTTAGCCATCAGGGAGCTGAATGGTCTGACGCGCCAGTTGCCGCTTTACGTGACATTCCATTTCCTTACGACAAGGCCAAAATGCCAAAATTGCAGGGGGCCGCAAAAGGAAGTTACCTTGAACAGATTTTCCAGCAATCTTATCCAAAAGAAGCAAATGAAAAAACAATGCGTGAAAATCTGCAAAAAGCAGTAGATTTTTCGGTAAAAAACAATGTTCCGCTTTTGGTCGGGGAATTTGGCGTCTACAATAAATATGCAAATTACGAAGACCGCTGTGCCTGGTACGAAACCGCCGGAAAACTTTTTCAGGAATTTGGTCTGCCATACACAATCTGGACTTATGACGGCAGTTTTTCGTTTTTCAAAAAAGACAACACGGAATACCCTTCCGGCCTGGAACCACGGATTTTAAAAGCCCTCGATTTTAATATCCCATCCGGTGCTGGAACTGGAAGTGAAAACGCCACCCCTTCTTCCTCTCAAAATTTGCCCCTCGTTTTGTATGATGATTTGATTGGCCAGAATTTTGTAACGAATGCCTGGTCCTCAAATAAAAAAGCCGTAATGTCATCAAAAAAAGGCGAATGTCCTCAGGGAAAATATTATTATCTGCTTTCAAACCTTAACCGCTACGATGGATTAATTTTTAATTTTAATAATAAAGATTTGACTTCTGCTTCTGATCTGGAAAATACTTACCTTCACTTTTATATCAAGATTGAATCAAAAACAAAAATCCTCCAGATTAGATTTATTGAACCGGACACAAAAGAAAATATCCCGTGGCGTTTCGCTTACGATTTTCCTGTTGAAGAATGCACCCCTGGCGAATGGAAACTTTTTGAAATTCCTCTGAGCAAATTCAAAATTACAGGCGCCTGGTCAAATCTTGACGGTGGAAAATGGTACAACGCCGAACCCGACACAACTTTTGACTGGTCAAATGTCGATGGTCTTGTGTTTGCTCTTGAATATGCAGATTTAAAAGACAACATTTTCCTGGATGACATTAAAATCATTAAAAAATAAATCCAGATTACCACTAAATATTTTTTTGGCGTTCCCCTCCGCTCGCTCCGGGTCGGCAGTTCCGCCCTTCTGTAACCCTCAAAGTCCTCGGGGCACAAATAGTGCCCCTGCGGGCTTCGGCTTCGGCAACTGAAGTTGCCATCGCCGGGGCTACATTGCCTAACGCAAGGGATTATAAACTAATCCACATCAAAATTTTTATGCTTGTATAAAACAGTTTCAGTATTTGTAGATTTAATAATTTTCTTTCTTAGAAGAACAGTCCATTTTGTCTGTCTATCAGAATAGTCTTTTTTTATTTCTGGAAAAAAACTTTTACAAAAGAATTTTTCATTTTTTCCTTTTGCAAGAAAAACAAATATTGGAGTTTTATTGATTTCATTTTTTAAAAGAAAATCAGCTTCAATAACGGAAAAAGATTGTAGAGCAGGATTATATTTGAATATTGTATCATTGCTATCAAAAATCTGTTCAAGGTATGGAAGATAATCAATACGATCTTTTATACGCCCCAGGGCTTCCGCATTATAAATTCTGCAACACTCTAAGCAGACAATTTTCGCGTTT
>CAVHTI010000082.1:0-9881 GCA_963638805.1 Anaerobutyricum sp. | reverse complement strand
CAACAGATCCAAAGCCAGGTTCATTCAGTATAGAGGATGCTTTACTTTACGCTATCAAACATGTGGATGAATTTAAGGCTGATGTACAAAAAGCAAACTCAAGGCCGTAAGGTTCTGTAAAAAAAACTGAGGAGAAGCGCCGACAGGTGATTTCTCTTCTCCAGGAAAAGGAGATTACTATGGAAAAATTAAGAGAAACAGATTTGAATTTTGTGAATGGCGGCGTAACAACATACGGACTTGACTACAGTAGCGAAGATTACGAAGAGGCCGGCATTATTGCTACAATTATGTTAAATGGCAAAAAAACAGCTTTTGATGATTCGTTCAGAAATATCAGAGGGTACGAGGTAACTTTTAGTGTTTACGACAAAGCTGGTAATTTGCACGAAATTGATGCGGACAAAGCTAATTTTGCAGTGGATTTTCATATGCAGTACGGTCAGCAGCCGGATTATGAATTTCTTTGTTCCGTAAAAAATAAAAAATAGAAGAAATTTTGTACTACAGCAGGCAACACGGCTCGGTTATAGTACAAATATCTTCAAAATGAAGAAAAGAACAGTAAGGAGTTTTATATGCAGATGTTAAATGAAAATGAGTTGGATAAAATCAATGGGGGCTTTAAAGACGAAGTTACAAATGAAGCCCAGGGATATGTTGGTCAGGAAGTTTTTCTTGTTCAGAATTGTAAAAACGGACATAAAAACTTTATCAGAGTAAAACTTTTAAATGCTGAACCAATTTTTGGAAGAAAGCAGGATACAATAAAAATAAAGTACGAAAGTGCTGCAAAGCCGGGTGATCATACCGCTTCAAATGTAAATCATCTTATTGGTGACGGTGAAGTTGAACTCGGAAAAGAGTGGAATCTTTTTTTGAACTATTAATAACTTTTTTCATAAAATCCTTTTTTGTTGGAGTGCTTCGGAAAGTAAAACCGGAGCACTCTTTTTTTATAAAAACTACTAATATTGTAGACACTAAACTAATCTGATATATTTAAAGTTATGAGTGAAACAAAAGATTTATGCCCTTGTGGTTCAGGGAAGACTTACAGCGAATGCTGCGAACCAATTATTAAAGGAACTATCAAAGCTCCGTCAGCGGAAGCTTGTATGCGTGCCCGCTATTCATCTTATGTAAAACACGAAATTGATTTTATCATCAGTTCTTGTGAAGAAGGTGAAGGAATTGCAGAAATTGACCGTAAAGCAACAGATGACTGGAGTCGTCAGTCACAGTGGAACGGTTTGAAAATTCTTCGTACAGAAAAAGGTGAAAAAGACGGCGAAGAAATTGTTGAATTTACTGCAGATTATACTTTGCACGGAATGCATGACGTTCATCACGAAATTTCTTTGTTCAAAAAAGTTAATGATGACTGGAAATATGTGGCCGGAAACGTAATTCCTACAACTATTACCCGCGTTGGCGCAAAAGTTGGCCGAAACGATCCTTGTCCATGCGGAAGTGGCAAGAAATATAAACAGTGCTGTGGCCGCTAATTAAAATATGACAAAAATTATTACAGGATTTCATTCCATAGAAGAAAAAGTACTTGCGGGCAAAAATCAGTCCAATCTGAAAATTTTTTACAGTAAGACTGGTCCGCGTGTAAAAAAAATTCTTGCAGAAGCAGAAAAAGCCGGAATAAAAACTTTTGAGTCTGAAAATAAAATTTTGGACGAAATGGTTTCTGGCCTTGATGAAACTTTGCAGGATCATCGTGGAATTGTTCTTCAAATAGAAAATGCCGGAGAAAAACCTTCTAATCTTGTGAGTTTTGATGACTGGATTAAAACGGTTTCTTCGGATGAATCTGAAAATATTACAGTTGTTATTCTTGACCGCGTGACTGATCCTCACAATGTTGGTGCAATTATCCGTAGTTGTGATCAGTTTGGCGCTAATCTTGTGATTCTGCCTGAACATAAATCTGTAAATGACATTGCCGGCAACGAAGTTATTGGTCGTACAAGTGCTGGCGCAAGTGCCTGGGTTCCTGTTTGTGTAACCGGCAATCTTGTGCGTGCAGTTGAACAGTTAAAAAACGCCGGATTTTGGGTTTATGGCGCAGATGCCGGTGGCGAAACTTGTGGCAAAGTTGAATTTGCAAAAAAATCTGTGATTGTTATGGGCAGCGAAGGAACTGGTATTGCTCCGCTTTTGAAAAAACAGTGTGATACAATAGTTTCTATTCCGACTTGCGGTAAAATTGACAGTCTTAACGTTTCTGTTGCGGCCGGAGTTTTGCTTTACGAACTTTACAGACGTCAAAAATAATTTCAGAAATAAGTAAAATAAAGTCGACAAAAGTAACAAGATTTGTCATAATGTAAAATGAAAACAGAATTTCAGAGGATGTTTGTGCATTTTCTGAGATTTTGTTTTATGGGAAATTTTATGAATCAAAAACGACAAGATGAAATTGCTGCAAAAGCAGTCCGAAAGTCTACATTGCGTTCAATTAAAGTAAAGAAAAATGAACGCATTAAGCAGTTAAAACTTGATTATCAGGAAAATTTGCGAAAAATTGAATTGCAATACGCAAAAGATCCTGAACGTTTAAAGGCAAAATATCTTTTAAACGATTCTACAAAATCAGAAAAGGCAAAGAAACGTGCAGAACGAAAAATTGCCCGCGAAGAACGTGAAATTGAGTTAAATCAGCAAATAAGGCAGCTTACAATTCCTGAAGAAATTTGTTGTTCGATTATTCAGGGGATTGGCGCGGCACTTTTTATTGCTGTTACCGCAATTCTTGATACTATTGCGCTGAGAAATGTTACAAGTTACAAAGCATTAACCTGCACGATGTATTCGCTTTTTGGCGCTTCTATGATTATTATGTACGTGGCTTCTACTTTGAGTCATGCACTTACAAATTTGACTGCAAAAGATGTTTTTAGGCGACTTTCGCATGGTTCGTCTTTTCTGGTAATTGGTTTTGCCTACACTGCCTATGCAATTACAAAAATTGGTCAGATTAGTCAGGTTTATTCCTGGATTCTTTTTGGATTTGTATGGCTGATTTGTATTGTTGGCGCAGTTCTTTATTCTGTGTTCAGTCTTAGACTTAGAAAAGTAAATATTATTTTTTACTGTATTGCAGGATTTTGCGGAGTAATTGCTCCAAAAATTTTGTGGAAGGCTTTATCTACAGAATGTTTTAAAATGCTCTGTGTTGCAGCGGCGTTTTATCTTTTGGGACTTGTTTTTTATGCAAACAAAAAGATTAAATTCTTTCAGTTTGTAGGAAACATTCTCTTTTTGGCCGGGTCAATATTTTTATTCTTTTCTATGTTCTTTATTGGAATGTAGGACAGAAAAATATTAGGGTATCTCTAAAAATTGCAATTTTTAGAGGCTCCCATTATTAGGAGGAGGCTCTCGTTCAACTGACGTTTGGACGGGAGTTTTTTTATTTAACGCTAAAACGGCGCCGGTATGGAGCACCCGCGAAGGCATTTTCAAATGCCGAAGCGGAAGCCCGCAGGTGCACTATTTGTGCGCCGAGGACGTTGAGCGAATAGCGAAGTGCGGAACACCGGTTTGTAGACGGCATTTCGCCCAAAAGCAAAATTTATATGCTATCCTTTATTAAAAATGTGTTATAATTTTAGGGTAAGAGTGCTTTTTGGCGTGTAAAAAAATTAAACCGAAAAGCAAAGGAGAAAAAAATGAGTAATAAAAATAAGGGTGCTTCTTTGGGCCTTATTTATCTGATTGGAATGACAGTTGCAATTTTTGGTTTTTGTCGTCCGATGTTTAAGGGAATTTTTGGTTCAGGAGCTAACGGATTTAGGTTTATCAGTTTTGATAACTTTGGATTTGTAACTATTGGTGCTTTGGCACTTTTTGCCGGTGCAGTTGCCGGTGTTGTTTTTGCTATTCTTGCTATGTGTAAGTTAAAAATTCCTGCAAAAACTTTGGGATTGATTGCTTTGCTGGTTATGCTTGCGGGCGCAATTATTCTGTTTATTGGATTTACAACAGATGATTTTTATAAATTTATTGGTAAAGGCTTCCTTAAACACGCGACTTACGGTTTTTACATGGTAATTGGCGGTTGGGTCGTTGGCCTTATTGGCTGGTTTATTGGTAAATAATTTTTAGGACTTTTACAGTTCAATTATTACGGCACCGGATTTTGGGTCACTTTGGAGAGTGGTTTTGAAGTCCGGTGTTTTTGTTTTAACCGTCACTTTTACAAGGTCGCCGCACAAAAAATTCTGCGGATTTTGAGTTTTTACGAGGGTAAGGCCAAGTTTGCTGCAGGCGTAAAATCCGGTTTTGTGGTCTGGGAGCGAAAATGCATCCGAGGCGATTCTTAAAATCAGGGAGGAAGCGTCCGGTGCGTTCTGGCAAGTGGCGGAAGTGACGCTCAAAAAACTTAAAACGGCGCGCTCTTTTGGCAATTTTGAGTTTTCGGAAAGTTTTTGAAGTTTTTGCGGGGCATCTTCCGTGCTGAATGCAAAATTGCACCATTTGTTTTTGCTTCCGGTGTAAGATTTAAAACCGTTCATTGGGCAGGATTCTGAGTGCGGGCACGGTGAAATTACAGTTTTTCCGTCTTTTAAAAAGCGGTCACGAAAAAGGCTCAATGTCCTGGCCGTTTTTGGAACACCCGGTTCAACAATCAGGAATTTTGCGTTTTGCGAGGCATAGGCCAGGATTTGCTGGTAATATTTTTTTACTTTGAATTCCGGTGGCATATCACTTGTCTGGTCAAGTTCGTTGAACATATTTCCGCAGGTTATAAAATCCGCTTTTTGTTTTATAAATGCGCCAAAACTGTCTTTTATTCTGATGATTTTCCAGTGATTTTGATTTTCTGAGTCTTGATTTTCGGATTTTTCTGAATCATTTTGATTTGCCGGACATTTTGCCGCAATCGACATATAAATATCTTCGCCAAGTGTGAGCGCATTTTGCGAAACATCAAGGCAGTACCAAGTCAAATTTAATTTTCTGAGTTCCGGGCGCGAAAGCCACAGGGCATTTACAAGCGTCAACGGGCCGCTACCCAAATCAAGACAAATTCCGTCGCGCTGAGGGAAGCTTTCCGCCGGAAGATTTGCAAAAAGTCGGGTCATTCTTACAAGATTCCACCAGGTGTAGTAGCGGACGTAAGCCGAAAGCTGGATATTTTCGTTCATATAGCCAAGGCGGCGTTCTGAGCGCTGATCCGTTAATTGATGAGAAAGCTGGCGGATATTGTCCGGCAATTGTTGTAACTGGCGACTATTCAAAGGTCTGACTTCCTGCAATAAAAGGTCAAAATCCTTTAAAATTTTCTGTGCATCGGATTTTAAACTTTTTGAGTCAAACTGCTGATTTAAAATTTCGTATGGAAACGCTTTGTCAGATTTTTTTGAAATTTCCGTTTTTTGATTTTTCTGAGAATTTTTGCCGCGTAACTGTGATTTTTCGGTTTGGCGGAGGTTGGCGGCGCGCGCGGAATTATTTTTCTGTTTTTTTGATTTTTCGGCCTTTGTTTCTTTTTTTCCGAAAGTTTCTGTAAAGTAATTTGATTTTTCTGAGTTTGAGTTTTTCATTAGCGTTTTTTCAGTTTTAAATATAAATCAGACAGAATGGAGCGGGTTTCTCTAATCTGCTGAATAATTGAAGCATTATCCTGAATCAGCGGGGCTTCTTCAAGAATTCGTTTGCCGGCGCCTTCTGCAGTGTATTTTTTTTCCGTGATGAGATATTTCAGGCGGAAAATTGTATCAACGTCACGCTGGGAATAAATGCGTCGTCCACTTAATTCTTTTTGAGGATTAAAACACGGAATAACATCTTCCCAATAGCGCAAAATATGAGCTTTTACGCCTGTCAATTCTTCTACATCACCAATTGTATAATTCATAAAATGAGCGTGATTTTCGTGAAATTTTATTTTCTTTCACGATCCTCCCATTTTGTGCGGCTGCCTTTCATTTCAAGCTGAACAGGAATCTGATCAAATCCTAAATCTTCGCGGATTCTGTTTTTGAGATATGTAAAATAAGTTTCCGGTACGACTTCCGGCCTTGTTGCAAAAAGCATAAAAACAACCGGATTTGTGCTGATTTGAGTCATATAGCGGATTTTAAAGTGGGCAGTTTTACTTGCAGGTGGCGGATAACGTTCCAGCCAGTCTTGAAGTGCATTATTGAGCGCGGCAGTTTCAATTTTTTTGTTCAATTGTTCATACATCGAAATTGTTGTGTTCAGCAAATCTTTGATTCCTTTGCCTTCCAGTGCGGAAAGTGGCAGAATCGGGGCAAAATCCATATGAGCAAACATAATGTTCATCCATTCGCGGACGGCTTTTATTGCTTTTGTGCCCTGATCTTCTTTTAAATCCCATTTATTCAGGACAAAAATGATTCCACGACCTTTTTCAAATGCAAGCGAGCAGATTTTTTTGTCCTGTTCGGCAAGTCCGTCAACGGCGTCAATCAAAAGATAAACAATATCACATTCATCAAGAGTTTTGATTGCGCGGTTTACAGAATAATATTCAACGTCGTCCGTGACTTTTGCTTTGCGGCGGATTCCGGCAGTGTCCAGAACTTTAAAATTTTTGCCACCGTAAGAAAATTCGCCTTCAACAACGTCGCGGGTAGTGCCGGCATAATCACAGACAATTGAATTTTCACTGTGAGTCAAACGGTTGGACAGCGTGGACTTTCCGGTATTAGGTTTTCCCATAATTGCAATTTTGATTGGCCGTTCAGAAGAAACAATCTTTACATTTGAAAAATCGCAGTGAGGTTCAATCAAATCACAAAGTTCACCAAAATGATCGCCGTGTTCCGCAGAAATAAAGATCAGTTCGTTAAAACCGTACTTGGCATAATTCCAGGCTTCGGCTTCGTTTTTTCCGCCTTCAGTTTTATTTACGACCGCAATAACTTTGTTCCAGTAAGGGCGCATTTTTAAGATAAATTCTTCGTCTTCGCCGGTGATTGCGCCCGCTTCCAAAAGTAAAATCACAACGTCGGCTTTATCTATCATTTCCAGAGATTTTTCTACAACATAATCATCAAGTTCGGCTTCTTTTGTGCCAAGGTCGCGGGTTAATTTATAGCCGCCGGTATCAACAAGGTGAATAGGTTTGTTGTGCAAAAATGCTGTGGCTTCAACAGGGTCACGAGTAACGCCTGGCTGGTCGTTTACAATTGCAATTCTTCTGCCAAGAAATCGGTTAAAAAGCGTTGATTTTCCGACATTTGGACGGCCCGCAATCACAACGTTCGGCAGACCTTCGTATTCACAATCTTCGGGGCGGGCCTGCTCTTCAGATTTTGTATTTTCCGTAATAAAATCCGGTTCTTCGTCAATTTGCGCAGTTGTATTTAATTCATCTTCTGACAATTTTGGTTTGGAAAAGTCAGGTTTCAGTTTTTTATTTTTCTTTACAGCCATAATTTCCTCAAAAAAACTTTTGATTTTTCGGTTTTAGTGATTTTTTCGATCTATTTTAATGATTTTCCCAAATTCCGTTCAGATGTTTTGCAGAAATTGCCTCAAGTTCTTTGATTGTAAAGCGCGAAAGCAATTCTTTTGTACTGGAAATGAGTTTTGGGCTCATACTCAAATTTCTAATTCCCATTCCGGCAAGAACCATAATTGAATCTTGTCTGCCGGCCATTTCGCCACAAACTGAAATTGGAATGTTCGCATCATTTGCAGAATTTATTGTCATCTGAATCAATCTTAAGACCGCAAGATTAAATTCATTGTACAAATTAGAAACATGAGGATTTTCGCGGTCAACGCCAAGAGTGTACTGCGTTAAATCGTTAGTTCCCAGACTAAAAAAATCAGAAACTTTTGCAAGACAGTCAGAAGTTACGGCGGCAGCGGCGGTTTCTACCATTATTCCAATCGGGATGTCAGGTTTGTAAGGCGTTTTTGAATAATTTAATTCACCTTTAACTTCTTCAACAACTTCAAGGCACTGCTTTAACTGGTCAACACTTGTAATCAGCGGAAACATAATCTTTAAATTTCCGTAAAGTCCAGCCCGGAATAGTGCCCTTAATTGCGTTTTAAGAACATTAGGATTTGCCAGGCTAAGTCTGATAGCGCGCAGGCCCATCAAAGGATTTTTTTCATCAATGACTGGCATATCAACCGAGTTAATTAATTTGTCACCGCCGGCATCAAGTGTTCTGATTGTTACAGGCTTATCACCCATAATTTCAAGAACGGTTTTGTAGGCTTCAAACTGATTTTCTTCACTAAAAGAACGGGCCGCGGCATTAAGCGAAGCGCCACTTTGTGCCATATACAAAAATTCCGTCCTGAAAAGTCCAATACCGTCAGCACCTTCGGCCTTTGCAATTTCGGCTTCTTCGGGAGTTCCGATATTCGCGTAAAGTTTGAATTCCGTGCCATCCTTAGTGCGCGCCGGCAAGTTTAAAAACTTCTTCAGACTGATTTTTCGCTGAAATTCCGTGCGGATTTTTAATTTATAGTCATCAATTGTTTCTTTATCCGGACTGACAAGAATTTCTGCTTCTTTGCCGTCAACAATTACAGTTTCGCCGTTACGAACTTTTTTACTGATGTTTTCCAGACCAACGACAGTTGGAATTCCATAGTTGCGTGCAAGAATTACAACGTGACTTGAAACCCCGCCTTCAGAAAGCGCAAGACCGGCAATTTTTCGTTTGGAAAGGATGATTGTGTCTGCGGAACTTAAAGATTTTGCAAGAATCACAGAACCATCCGGCACCTGATTTATATCAAAGGGATGAATATCAAGCATTTCGTCCAGAACGCGATCAAAAATATCCGTAATGTCCTTTGCGCGCTCCGAAAGATAATAATTTCCCGCCTGCTGAAGTCTTGTGGCATATTCCTGAGCTTTAAACTGAACCGTGTACTCAATATTAAAAAGTTCTTTTTCGTAAAAATCCCGAACCTCTTTCATAAAAACGGGATCTTCAAGCATCAAAATGTAAGTTTCAAAAACATCACGCTGAACTTTGTCCTGTTCCTTCGTTTTAGAAAGAGATTCAAGCTGCTCCGTCAAATTTTGAATTACCGTCTGAACCGAAAATTCAAAGCGTTGCCAGCCCTTATTAGCCTGATCAATTCCAATATGATGCTGCGGAATTGCCCGTTCCACTGCTTCAGGAATTACAAACGCCGTTCCAATACCAATTCCATCCGCTGCCGGTGTTCCAAGAAAAACTTCCATACCCCAAATTATAACTGAAAGGCCAGCTTTTCACAATTAAACCTTAGAATAAAGAATCTAAAGCCAGATTTTTATTTTTTTTATCAGGGGCCAGTGCCACTTCCAACTCGCCTTTCGCAGTTCGCTATTCGCTCAAAGTCCTCGGCGCCCAAGTAGTGCGCCTGCGGGCTTCGTTTTCGGCAGTTGAAACTGCCTTCTCCGCTGCTCCAGCCTCGGGCCATGCTTGTGTGGGGTAAAAAATATAGAACGCCAGTTTTTTATTTCTCTTCGCAAAAGACTGTGGAGGGGACTTTCTCTTTTAACTCCATTACCTTTTCAATTTGCAGACCAGTAACCTCAGATATTTCAGCCGGAGACATGTTTTTCAGTAAAAGTTTTTTCGCCGTTTCCAACTTATTGTTGTAAGCTCCCTGTTCCAGTCCCACAGATTTTCCTTCGTTAAACCCTTCTTCGTGTCTTATTTCAACCATTTCTTCAAAAGTCATATACACCCTCTTTTCGTCTGACGAAGTTTTTACGGAGTTTACTTTATCTGCAAGATTTTCTGTAAATTTTGATTCTGTTTTCTGCTTGCACAAATACTCAAAGAAATTTCTTCGCTCAACTGAGTTCATTTTATCATACAGTTTTGCATTATCACGCTTCCATCGTCCATAGCGATAAAGTTGTCTTCCTCAGC
>CAVHTI010000081.1:798-9939 GCA_963638805.1 Anaerobutyricum sp. | reverse complement strand
GAAAAAACTGCTGTGATAAAAATTACACGGATGTAATTTTTATCACACCTCCTTAGTGTTTTATATTAAATTGTAACGCTTTTTTATTTTGATGTCATTGAAACGACTCCGTCCCATTTTTCTGGTACGCCTTTTTGAATAAAGTCTTTACATCGGGCTGCGTAAATCAAAGCCGTATCATCAGAATAAATTTCTGAGGCTTCCATAAACATTTTTCCGGCCTTTTGAAAATTTCCGGCAATATATTCGTCCATTGCCTTATCAAAAACTTCAAGTTCTTTTAATAATTTTTCGTCCGCTTCGTCTGCAAATCCTAAAATATTGTATAGTTGAACAGGAGTACTTCGGCCAACAACTCTTACGCGGTCAAGGCGCTTTGCAATAATTTTATCTTTATTTGCCCCTGTATTTGCAAGATTCCAGGTATCATCAGAACACATAATCCAGGATTTATAAACTTTGTTTACACCTTCAAGACGGCTTGCAAGATTTACGGTGTCGCCCATCATTGTGTAATTTAATTTAGAAAAATTTTCAGTTTTAGAGCCCATCATTCCAACATACGCTTCGCCGGAATTTATACCGATTCTAGTTTGTAAAGGTTTCAACTCTACTGTAATTCTCTGCTGATTTTTGTCCCAGACATCAACGGGAATAAACAAATCTTTATGAGTTTTGTTAAAAATTGCCTCGCGTTTTTTCATTCTGATTGCAGAATCAAGACACAGGAACGCCCATTCTTCTTTTGTGTGACGGTTTTCCGGGTCAGGTGCACCGAACATAGAAATAATTGCATCGCCTTCATATTTATCAATTGTACCGTTGTTAAAAAGAATTTCGTTAGACATATCACCAAGATATTCGTTCAGGATTTCGACTAATTTACTTGGCGCGTCATCACCGTAAACCATACCAAGACTTTCCGACAAAGTTGAAAATTTCTGAACATCAGAAAAAAGTGCCGTAATATTTTTCTTTTCGCCCTTTGTTGTAAAAAGTTCCGGGTGATCTTTCAAAATCTTAACCGTATCCTTATTTGCAAAAGATGAAGCAAGTTGAGTCATAAACTTCTTTTCTTTGTTTGAAGCAATAAATCTGATGATTACACAAAGAATATAATCTGCAAAAATATAAATAAAAGCCGGCACAAAAGGCATATAAATGTCAAAAACAATAAACAAAACGGCCCAGATTGCAGAAATCACAATTACCCCGGCCCCGCCTATTATGTTCTGAATATGCTGTTCTTTGCCCGTAAACGCAAGTAAAATCAAACTCAAAGCAAAACAAATAAAGAAAGGCCACAGCCAGTCAATGTAAGTAATAAAACTTTCCGTCAAAATCGTGTTCATTACATTTGCATGCAGCCCGACATTTTCATATTTTTTCTGTAAAGGAGTTGCGCCCAAATCCGTTGTGGAAGCGGCCGTGTTTCCAATTATACAATAAGCTCCGTCATATTTAGGCTTCATTTCAGAAACATAATAATTGTACTGCTCAAGATTCTGTCGTAAACCGTCAAAATCCTGTACAAGATAAGATTCCACTTCCGCAATTTCTTCATCAGAACTGCCATAAACATTTAAGTACAGATTTTCAAGGATTGAGTCTAAATCATTATTTTCAAGAAATTCTGCAACGGCTGCAAAAAAGTTTTTTCTAGCACCAAAATATTCTTCATACATTTCTTCAGAAATTCCGTCAAAAGCATTGCCATCAGAATCAAAACCGGTACACAAACTCAAAAGATATTCTTTGTAATCAGAAATTTCAGAATAAAAATTAATCAAATCGACCGCGTCATTAACGTAAGGTAAAACCATTCCGTTTTCCGCATCATAAACAATGTCAGAAGAAATAAGATTCAGGCAGGTCACAATATTTTTTTCAAGGTCGTTCAACTGCAACAAACTGATGATTGATTCATTATTAAACGAATTATTCAAAGCGCCTTTTCGCCAGTTAATTAAAATTGTACCGTGATTATCAATCGGAATTTTTATATTGCGCCGCTCCGTTTCGCCTGGGAACAGTGCATTTTCAAAAACGTAAGAATGTTTGTTTCGTTTTACATTTTTTACATCAAGAATTTTTAAAAGTGGCGAAACTGTCAACTGTCCAAGGTAACAGCCGTCATATTCATAAAAAACTTCAAAACGTCGGCGCGTACCGTCACTGTCAATTACCGAATTTGTAAAGCCAACTCCATTTGAATGATTTACCAGAATATGAAGTGCCGGCTGAAATCCCTTTGCACTGCCGTCATAAGATGTTTTGGAAGTATAATTGTTATCAGCAATAATTCTATTTTTTTGATCCAAAAGATTGTGATATAAAAGACGTTTTTTAATATAATCCTTTTCCATTTCGGTAACTTCATAGTTCAAATCCTGATTGTTTACCGTCAAAAAAGCATTTCCAAAAAACTGAATGCACCGCGCAAAGTAATCATCGTTGTCACGGTACATAGAATTCTGAATATAATCGTTTAAACCGTTAATTTCAGAATCAATCTGAGACTCTTTAGCCTCATTTATAATATTCCGCAAATCCTCCGTCGTATAATAAGGCGAATCAAGATTTTCAGAAACTAAGTCCATCGTTGAATTTAGTAATTCTCTTGTTTCATTAATCTGCGTTTCAATTTTTTGAGTTGCAGACGGCGAAATTCCATACTGTGACGGCGAAATATACTCAATATCGAAGATTGCACACGCCGCATTCAGTTCCTTCATATTCAAAAGTGCATCCGCAATAATATCGCGCGTCCACGGCCATTCTCCAAGGTTTCGGATTGAATTGTCGTCAACTTCCACCATCAGGATTTTTTCATTTTTTGCAGGTTCTTTTCGGATTTTAAAGCAGGAATCGTAAAGATGATAATCAAGTTTATCAAACGCATGCAAAAAGCCCAGAATACTCAAAAGTACACACAAACCAACCTTAACGCCAAGATCTTTTATAAAATTCTTTTTCTTCATTCTTTAAGTATACCATAGAAATTCAAAAATTTAATTTTTATACGGGCGAATCCCTCCGGGCAATCTAAAGACTGGCGTTATTTACACTACATTTTTATAAGATTTGCGAAAAATTGCCCTACGGGTCGGGCTTTTCAGGGTTCCACTTGCGTTCCAAACCCTGCCGGCAAATAATTTTTCGCCAAAATAAAAAAAGAGCCGGCACACAGAAAATCTTTTGTAAAAACAAAAAATCAACTGTAATGCCGGCCGTGTTCGCGCTTTGCGCGCCCTTACAATCCCTTTCGCAAAAGTTTAAAAATTGTAATTTTCTAGTGCAAGTTGTGCAGCTTTTTGTTCCGCTTCTTTTTTTGAATGTCCTTTGCACGGTCCAAAAGTTTGATTTTCCAGATGAACACACACTTCAAATGTAATGTCATGGTCAGGCCCTGTCTTAGAAATTAATTCATACCGTGGGCATTCCTTATGGTTTTTCTGATATTTTTCCTGCAAAACAGATTTATAATCTTTTTTTCCAATTCCCTGCGTGCAAACTTTTTCTATTTCCGGAACAATAAAAGAAAGTACATATTTTTCAGCACATTTATACCCAGAATCAAGATAATAAGCTCCAATAACCGCTTCCATGCAGTCAGCAAGAATTGCAGGCTTTTTTCTTCCGCCAGATAATTCTTCGCCTTTTCCCAAAACTAAAAGCTTATCAATGCCAAGCCTTAAAGCAATTGGCGCGAGTGCTTTTTCAGAAACAACCGCAGATTTTGTTTTTGCCAAATCCCCTTCCGGATTTTCAAGATTATTGTAAAGATAAGCCGCTGTAACCATTCCCAAAACGGAATCGCCCAAAAATTCCAGGCGTTCATTATTTTTCAAATGTTCCTTTTCGTTACTTACACTTCTGTGATGAAAAGCCTGTTCCAGCAATTCCAGATTTTTAAACTTGATGTCCACACTTTTACAAAAAAGTTCAAGTCGTTTTCTTCGTTCCACAAATTTCTGCTTGCTTTCAAAAGAATTATTTTTAATCATAGTTCCACCATTATGATTTAAAACAAAAAAAAAGTACAAGTAAAAAACCTGTACTTTTTCAATTCGCAAATCTTAAATAAGTTTTAATTCAAAAACTTACTTTGCCTGTTCAGATTTAATAAAATCGTAAGCATCGCGGACTGTTTCGAATTCATTTGCTTTTTCGTCAGGAATCTGAATGCCTGTTTCTTCTTCAAGAGCATAAACCAATTCATAAGTATCAAGACTATCTGCTCCTAAATCATTTCTGAAATTAGAATCAAGAGTAATCTTACTCAAATCATCGATTTCTAACTTATCAGCAATCATTGCCTGCATTTTTTCAAACAATTCGTCCATTTTCATCTCCATAAAAATATTCTAAAAGTTGCTTAAACTTTTTTTGAGATTTCTAACCTCGTGTTTCAGGTGTGATTACCTGACGTCCACGGTAAAATCCGCATTTTGGACAAACGTGATGAGACTGTACTAAGTTTCCACAATTGCTGCATTCAACAAGCTGTGGAGCCTTCAGTTTCATATTGATTGTCTGACGTCTCTTTGTAACTGCTTTCGAAGTTTTCGATCTAGGTACTGCCATGTATATAACCTCACTTTTAACAGATAAACTGTTCAATATTCTATATCACAATTAACATAAAAGTCAATTATTATAAACATTTGATTTATATTTTTCTTTTATCGCATTTTCAACAATTGGCGGGACCATTCTGCTGATGTCTCCTCCAAACATTGCAAGTTCCTTTATAGAACTTGATTTTACAATCGCATATTTTTCTTTTGTAGGAATAAAAATCGTTTCAATATCAGGGTTTAACGTCTGATTCATATGAGCAAGATCAAATTCATAGGCAAAATCATTTGTAGAACGAATTCCCCTTATCAAAACACTGGCCCCGACTTTTTTTGCATAATTTACTATTAATTCCCTGCAAATATGAATTTTTACATTTGAATAATCTTTTGTAAGTTCTTCAAGCATTTTAAAACGTTCATCTTCCGTAAATAAATACTTTTTCTGAGGATTTACAGAAACAATTACATCAATCTGATCAAAAATTTTACAGGTACGATTTATAATGTCCAAATGTCCATTTGTCGGCGGATCAAAAGAACCCGCAAATACTGCTTTTATCATATTTATAGAAATTAACTTATTTGACCAAAACGGGCAATATATATAAAATTAAAAATTATGAATATCAGACATTTTATTTCATTATTTTCTGTTGCACTGCTTTTTGTAAGTTGCGGTTCACAGCCTAAAGTTGAAGAAGATGTTACTCCTCTTGCTCCTGTGCAGGTTCAGGAAGAGGCACCCGTTCAGGAATTACCAGTTCCAGAAGAAGAAAAAACTGAAGAAGAAGTTGCCCTTGTGGAAGAAGTTGATGATGATGACGAATATCACCGTTCTATTAATGATCTTTCTGCAGAAGAATCTGTATCAAAAGTAGAATTTGAAGAAGATAAAAAGCAGATTCTGAAGAAAATTGAAGAACTCCAGGAAATTATGGATACAAAAGACTATAACGACTGGAGGAAACATCTTGATCCGGAATCTATAACTTATTATTCCAATGCAGCAAATATCCGCAAAGCTCAGAAAAAATTGCCAGATAAGACAATTCAGCTTCACGGAATGAAAGATTATTTTGAATACGTTTTTATTCCTTCAAGAAAACGCAGTCAGGTTGACGAAATCAGATATATTTCAAAAACAAATGTAAAGGCTGTTCAGGTAAAATCCGATAATAGTGTAGTTATCTATTATTACTTTGTGAAAAAGAACAACCAGTGGTTAGTTCATATTCCGGAGTTGTAACCAGTAATCAATCAACAATATAGTAAGTAATTTCCAGGAGGATTTACCTATGAGTTTTTCTAAAAAACTTTGTGTTGCAGCATGTTTGACTGCAGTTTCATTTTTAGCTTTCGCGGCAGAAACAAAACAGACTGTCGAAGAAACATCAGTTGAAAATGAATATTTAAATGATGTTGACGGCGAAATTATCATGAGCCTTGCAGAATCTGATGATTACGATAATAAACTTGTTGCCCTGCAGTATTTGCAGTCAGCACTTGATGAAGGTAATACATCTGATTCAGTTTTAAAAGGTCTTGAACGACTTGCCGGCGAAGGAATTAACAGTCAGACACGAGAAAATGGCCGTCTTATGAATAACTTTCCTGATATCCGTCGCGAAGCATGTCTTTTGATGGCTAAAGTTCCAACAGAACATACAAAAAATGTACTTGTAGGAATTGCAATTGCAGATGCAGAACCTATGGTTGTTGCCGCAGCTGTAAAATCTCTTGGAACAATCGGTATTAACGAAAATGACGAAGTTGTAGAAGCAATTTCATTTGCAAACAGAAGAAATCAGGTTTTAAATCCTACAAGTTCTTTGGCAATGGAAGTTCTTGAAGCTTATGAAAAACTTGCTGATAGCACAGAAAATAAAAAAACTATGATTGATTCACTTGCAAGAATTTCATCTGACTATCACTATGTTACACCAGTAAGACAGAAAGCGTTAAAAATGCTCAAAACTCTTTCTTCACAGTCAGATTCATCTTCTTCAAAAGGAAATGAAAAATAAATAATCAACAAGATTTGCAGAAGGCTGCCTTGTAAAAGACAGCCATTTTTTTTGACTTAAGGATTAGGAAAAATATGGAACCAATAATTTTAGCCTCTTCATCACCAAGAAGACAGGAAATTTTAAAAATGCTGAAAATTCCGTACAGAGTAATAATTCCAAATATTGACGAAACTCTTTCTCTGACAGTTGAAAAAGAACAGATTCCGGAACTGCTTGCAAGAGAAAAAGTTACCGCTGTTATACATTCTCTGCCACCTCAGCAGGAAATTCCCTGGGTATTAGGTTGTGACACTCTGATTATTTTTGAAGATATGGTTTTAGGCAAACCTAAAAGTCAGGACGAGGCATTTGAATATCTAAAAAAACTTCAGGGAAATACACATACGGTTGTGACGGCATTGGCCCTTTACAATGGTAAAACTCATTCAACTTCAAGTAAAATCTGCAAAACTGAAGTCACGTTTAAAGAAATGTCTGATGAAGAAATTCAATGGTACGTAGAAACTGGCGAATGGCACGGGGCTGCTGGCGGCTACAGAATTCAAGAAATGGCAAGTTGCTTTATTTCAAAAATAGAAGGTTCTTACACTTGCGTTGTCGGATTGCCAATTTCTAGTCTTTATGATATTCTGAAAGAACAGGGATATTCTATCCTTAATTAAAAGAAAATTCTGAAATGTTATTTTCAGTTTTTCTATAAAATGAATCGTTGATTCATTAATCTTCCGGCTTTGTAAAATGCAAAGTACGAGAAACAGAGTTTGGTGGTAAGTAAAACTTACCTGTGAAGGAGAGTTACTATGGCTGTAGTAACAATGAAAAACCTGCTTGAATCTGGAGTACACTTCGGTCATCAGGTAAAACGATGGGATCCACGTATGAAGAAGTACATTTTTGCTTCAAGAAACGGGATTCATATTATTGACTTGCAGAAAACAATCGCTGCAATTAAAGACGGATACGATGAAGTCCGCAAAGTAACTGCTGCAGGAAAATCTATTCTGTTCGTAGGTACAAAAAAACAGGCTCAGCAGGCTGTTCAGAAAGAAGCAGAACGCTGTGGTCAGTTCTATGTAAACAACCGCTGGCTTGGTGGTATGCTTACAAACTTCTCTACAATCAAAAAATCACTTCAGCGCCTCAAGAAAATTGAAAAAATGGAAATTGACGGCACTTTTGAAAATCTTACAAAGAAAGAAATCGCTTCTCTTCAGAAAGAAAAATCAAAACTTGAAAAGAACCTTGGCGGTATCAAAGAAATGAAAGAACTCCCAGGAGCAATTTTCATTATTGATACACACAAAGAACAGCTTGCAGTTGCAGAAGCTCGCAGAATGGGAATTCCTATTATTGCCGTAGTTGATACAAACTGTAACCCAGAAGGAATTGACTTCCCTATTCCTGGTAATGACGATGCAATCCGTGCAATTTCTTTGTTCACTTCAATTATTGCAAATGCAGTTCTTGAATCAGGAAACGAAGGTGGACTTAAAGTTCTTGAAAGCCTTACTGATGAAGAAGAAGTTAAAACTGATGCTGCAGTTAAGAATGAAGATGAAGAAATCGTTGATTATTCTAACTATCAGCCAACAGAACAGAAAGAAGAAGATGTTGAAGCTGACGAAAAAGACAGCCTCGTAGATGAAGATAAAATTTATAAGGACTAAAAAATGGCAGTAACAGTTGCAGATATTAAAACATTAAATACAAATACTGGTGCCGGAATGCTTGATTGTAAAAAAGCACTGGTTGAATGCAATGGCGATGTAGCTGCTGCAGAAAAATTGTTGCGCGAAAAAGGTCTTGCTGCTATGGCAAAAAGACAGGATCGTGCTACAGCTGAAGGACGTATTTATATGCGTCAGGAAGGCAATAAAATTGCTGTTGTTGAAGTAACTTGTGAAACAGACTTTGTTGCTAACAATGCAGACTTTGTTGCTGTTGGCGAAAAACTTCTTGACCTTACACTTTCTAAGGGATTGAAAGAAATCACAGAAGAACACAAAGCTTTAGTAAACGAAATTGCAATTAAATTCCGTGAAAATATGAGCGTTTCAAAAGTTGAACTTTATGAAATTCCTTCAACTGGAACTGGTGCTTTCTATATCCACGGTGATAAGAAAACTGGTGCCGTTGTAATTATTGACGGTTCAAATGCTGATGTTGTAAAGACATTCGCTTATGATTGTTGTCTTCACATTGCTGCTTTCACTCCAGCTTATACAACAAAAGCTGAAGTTCCACAGTCTTACATTGACGAACAGAAAGAAATTTTTGAAGCTCAGATGGCTGCTGATCCAAAAATGGAAGGCAAACCTCAGAAAGTAAAAGACGGAATTCTTCAGGGAAAAATCAACAAAAACCTTGCAGAAATCTGTTTTGAAGATCAGATGTTCGTAAAAGATGACAAAAAAACTGTCGCAGCAAAACTTGCTGAAACAGGAAAAGCTGCCGGTGCAAGTCTTAAATTTGCAACAGCAAAACTTTATCTTTTAGGTAAATAAAATTAAAAATCTGGACAGAGAATTTAC
>CAVHTI010000081.1:0-788 GCA_963638805.1 Anaerobutyricum sp. | reverse complement strand
GAATTTACTTTGTCCAGATTTTATTTATTTAGAAACAATGGAATTTCCAAAAACTTCAGTTTGCAGAAATTCCTATATTTTATGAAATTCATAAGGAAAGTGTTATGGCAGAAACAAATGAATCAAGAATGGAAAAAACTGTTGCAGCATTAAAAGAATCTTTTAATACAATTCGTACAGGTCGTGCTAATGCAGCAATTTTTGACAGAGTAAAAGTTGATTATTACGGAACAAAATCACCGTTGAATCAGGTTGCAACAATTGCTATTCCTGAAGCAAGATCTGTAATTATCACACCTTTTGACAAATCTCTTATTACAGAAATTGAAAAAGCAATTTTAGTTGCTGACCTTGGATTAAATCCGACAAATGATGGAAAAGTTATTAGAATTTCAATTCCAGCCCTTACTGCTGACAGAAGAAAGGAACTTGTAAAACAGGCAAAAACTCTTGCTGAAAATTCAAGAACTTCAATCCGCAATATTCGTCGTGATGGAAACGATGATCTTAAAAAACAGCAGAAATCTGGAGAAATTACAGAAGATGATTTGAAATCAGAAACTGACAAACTTCAGAAATTGACTGATAAATTTATTGACGAAATCAATAAACTTTATGATCAGAAAGAAAAAGACATTTTGCAGAACTAAAAACTGTTTTTGGTCTGAAATTTTATGTCAATTGATTCAATAAATATGACTAATCTTCCTTCTCACATTGCAATCACAATGGACGGGAATGGAAGATGGGCACGACAAAAAGGATTACCAAGAACATCAGGTCATGAT
>CAVHTI010000080.1:0-10057 GCA_963638805.1 Anaerobutyricum sp. | reverse complement strand
GCTTTATCTTTATTTGCAGTGCCCTGAGATTTTATTTCACAAATGTACCAGAGTCCTTTTGCTTCTGAGGTTGTTTTTTTACCAAGTTTTTTCTGTGCCTTTTTATAAGCATTTTCAATTTTTTTATCAGTTACAATATTGTATCTTGAAATAAAATATTCCCTTTCGTTTTCCATCATGGTCGTAAGGCTTTTGTAATCCGGTGTGTAATAGGCAGATGGCATTGCCGTAACAAAATCCAGATTTTCTGCAATACAATATTTATCGTTATCTTTGTAGCCCCTGTAAATCCAGTTTGCAAGTGCTGTCATTCTATCAGGATGAGGACCCGAATAGATTTTTTCTATGTCGGCTTTGCCTGTTGATTTTATTCCACAAATATACCAGGACGAATGTTCAGAAGAATTATCCTGAGAATACGCAAGGGATGAAATCATAAATAAAAGGATAAAAATACTAATAAATCTTGGTTTAATTTTCATGTTAATTTTCCTTCTAAAGAGTATAATTTATTATCGGCTGATTGACTATACTTCAACATTTTTTTATAGTTATAAAATACCCCTTGGAAATCCCGAATAGGATTTTCCTTTGTCCATAAGGAGGAATGATTTAATTTTTTGCCTGATTTTCAGTGCAAAGTTAAGTCATAATTATGTTTTCAAATCGTTGATTTTGGAGACGTATTACTGTCCTCCGGAATAATCTGGCTTGTGCCGGGTACAAAATTTCAGGAGATACTTATGAAAAAGTATGAACTTCTGACTATTTATCCTGTAGAGGATGAAAAGTCAAAAAAAGGTGCAGAGGATGTAAAAGCAACTCTCACTAAATTTGGTGCGGAACTCGTAGAAGAAAAAGTAATGGGTGACCGCGATCTTACTTACGAAATTGCTAAACAGAAGAGAGGCAAATTCGTTCTTTACACAGTTAAACTCAATCCTGCAAAAGTTATTGAAGTTTCAGCTGATTTCAAAATCAATATGAATATTTTGAAATATCAGTTTGTAAAACTTGATGAAAAAAACTAACTGACAAATTATCCAGAAATCATTTTTAAGGAGTGTATATGGCAACAGATTTAAATCAGGTTGTTCTTATCGGCCGTCTTACAAGAGACCTTGGTTCTGATGAACGAAGTTTTGGTTATTTGCCAAGCGGTATGGCAAGAGCAAATGTGAGCATTGCTGTTAATAGAAGCCGTAAAAATGGTGACCAGTGGGTTGATGAAGTCAGTTATTTTGACGTAACAATTTGGGGAAAAACAGCAGAAAATTTAAAGCCTTATCTTACAAAGGGCAAACAAATTGCTGTTGAAGGATATCTGAAACAGGATCGCTGGGATGATAAAAATACCGGTCAGAAAATGAGTAGAGTTGTAATTGTTGCAAATACCGTACAACTTTTGGGCGGAAGAAGTGATGGTTCTGGTAACGCAGCTTCTGCAAACGCTGGATATGCAAATAATGGAGCTCCTAGAGCACCTTCGTATTCTGCACCGTCAAGTTTTCAGCCTGTAAATAATCAGAACAATTTTTCACAGGATTCTTATGGTAATACAGGAAGTGACTTCCCGGAAGATATTCCTTTCTAAGTACAAAAAATATGGGTTAGGTTAATTACCCATTACAGGAGTTTATTATGTCTGAAGAAAAAATTCAGGAAAACGAAAAACAGGATCAGGCTGCAGCTATGGCTCAGGTAACTGATATAAATGAAGGTCGTGAAGACGAAAAAGACGGAAAAGCAAAATCAAAAACTTTCTTTAGAAAGAAGGTTTGCCGTTTCTGTGCTAATAAAGCAAAAATTGATTATAAGGATGCAGATGCACTCCGCCGTTATATGACAGAAAGAGGAAAGATTCTGCCACGTCGTATTACTGGAACTTGTGCAAAACATCAGCGTGAAGTTGCAAAAGCAATTAAACGTGCAAGAACAATCAGCTTGTTACCATTCGTAGCTGACTAAAACAAATGCTTTCAGTTTATACTCCGGACTGAAAGTAAAAAATCAGGAGCTTGAGGAAAGAAAATGAAAGTAATTCTTAACGTAGATGTAAAATCATTAGGTGAAGAAGGCGATGTAAAAAATGTTGCTAACGGATATGCCCGCAACTATCTTCTTCCAAGAAATTTAGCTGTACCTTATAACGAAATTACAGTTGCAGTTTTTGAAGCAAAAAAAGCTGAAATTGAAGCAAGAAAGGAACAGAAACGTAAAGATTCAGCAAGCCTTAAAGAAAAACTTGAAGCACCAGTTGTTGATATTGTTATGCCAGCATCTTCTAACGGAAAATTGTTTGGTGCAGTTACAGCAAATGTTATTTGTGATACTCTTGCAAAACTTGGATTTGATATTGAAAGAAAAAGAATTGAAATTCCAGGAAAATCATTCAAATCAACAGGTAATTACAAAGTTACAGTACGTCTTTATGAAGCTCAGACTGCAGAGCTTAAAATCTGCGTAAAAGCTCAGACAACTGACGGTACACCAGTTGAAACAAAAGAAGCTAAAAAAGAAGAAGCTCCTGCTGTTGCAGAAGAAGCAAAAACTGAGTAAATTTCAGATTAAATTCTGAAAAAAAAGGGGAGGCCGGCACATAAACGTGTCGGCTTTTTTGTCTAATTGCGTAAAGGATTGGAGG
The DNA here is from genome assembly GCA_963638805.1 of Anaerobutyricum sp. GTDB lineage: Bacteria > Spirochaetota > Spirochaetia > Treponematales > Treponemataceae > Treponema_D. The sequence continues at coordinate 7,413 of CAVHTI010000080.1, read as the reverse complement.
TGCGCCGCAAGGCGAACCACGTAGACGAGGCAACAATGTTCTGTTGCTGAGTACGGGGTTTGGAGGCGAAAGCCGGAACACCGCAAAGCCTGACCCGAAGCTGAAGCACAAAGTGCGTAGGCGAAGGGGTACGCCCGTATAAAAAAAGGGAAAATAATGCAGGAAGGATTAAACGATAAGGTTCCGCCACACGATATTGAAGCTGAACAGGCGGTGCTGGGTGCTTTACTGATGAACTGGAATGCCATGGCGGATGTTGTGTCGCTGTTGCGTGCGGATAGGTTTTATTCTATTCAAAATCAGGTTATTTACGAAGCAATGACCAAACTTTTTGCCAATTCTATTCAGGGCGATACGATTTCTATTATTAATGAACTTAAAACTTCCGGAAATCTTGATAAAGCTGGAGGGCCGGCTTACGTTGCTTCTCTTACTGACCTTGTTCCTTCCTCTGAAAATATAAAATATTACATGCAGATTGTTCTTGACCGGGCGGCAAGGCGCGATTTGATAAAAATTTCTGCGGAAATAAAGGCGGATTCTTTTGAACTTTCGCGGGAAAGTGATGCTATTCTTGATTCGGCGGAACAGAAAATCTTTTCGCTTGCAGAAAAAAATGAAACCACGACAGTTCATACTTCAAAAGACATAATGATTCAGGAAATTAAAATTGTTCAGAGTCGTTATGACAGCAAAAATAATTTTACGGGAATTCCGACTGGTTTTGCGCGACTGGACAATTACACTTCCGGTTTTCAGAATTCCGAACTTATTATTCTTGGTGCGAGACCTTCAATTGGAAAAACGGCACTGGCGCTTTCTATGATGGAATATATGGCCGTTGAAAAACAGATTCCGGTCGGATTTTTTTCTCTTGAAATGCCGGTTGAATCTATTGGTATGCGTCTTTTGTCTCAAACTTCAAGAGTTCCAATGCAAAAAATCAGGCAGGGATACATAAAACGCGACGAAGTTAAAAAAATCCAAGAAGCGGCCGCAAGATGGTTTAATGCTCCGTTTTATGCAGTTGATACTCCGAATATGCGTCTTCTTGATTTGAAAGCTATGGCGCGACGAATGGTCAGAAATCAAAAAGTAAAGATTATTTTTATTGATTACATTGGTTTAATTTCTATGGAAGATCAAAAAATGGAAATGTGGCAGCAGGTTACAGAAATTTCAAAGTCTCTGAAAGCGCTTGCCAGGGAATTGCAAATCCCGATTGTTGCACTTTGTCAGGTTGCCAGAGATGCTGAAGGCCAGGAACCGACACTTGCGCAGTTACGAGGTTCTGGTTCCATTGAACAGGATGCCGATGTTGTAATGTTTTTGCACCGTGAACGTTTAAAGGGCCCTGATGTTGCCGCACAGGATGCTAAAATTATTCTTGCAAAACAGCGAAACGGCGCGACTGGTGATATTAAGATTATTTATCTTCCGGCATATACAAAATTTGAAAATAAAGTTGATGATGATGAATAAATCATAAAAAAAAGGCTACCGTAGAATAAATCTTGCGGTAGCCTTTTTTGTTTGTTTATGGACGGGAATTATTTTTCGTAGCCCATAGAAGTTGTTGTAGTTGTAGTGGAAGAGGTTGTTGTGCTTTGAGTTGAATTCAAAGCTTTTAAGTCTTTTTTATTCAAAAGCTGCAATTTTCCGCTTGCATTTGTAATAACAACACAATCTTCGTTTACGGTAATCGGGGTACAGTTTAAAGCCTGTACGTCAGATTTTAATTTTAATGTGAGTTTTTCATCAAATTTTGCAGTGTAGTAAATGCCATTATCATTTACGATGCAGTAATATTCGTTTCCGTCCTGAACTAAAACTGAATTGTCAGCAATAACTTCTGAACTTTCAGAAATAATTTCCATTGATTCAGAATCAAGAATAACAAGTTTTACAGTTCCGTTGTTCACAGATTCACCGGCAATTGCCAGATAACCGTCTTCAACCTTATAAATTGTTCTGTTTCTTAAAACTGAAACAGGCGAATTTTTTATAACCTCACCAGTGTCTTTATTATATTTTACAAGGCGAGAAAGCATTGCAGAATCATCGGAAATAATCAAACCATAGTCTGAGTCAGCATTTGCGGCCTGAGCTTCTTTTTCCTGTACGATTTGCTGGTCCTTTGCAATTTCTTTTCGTTCAGATTGAGCTTCTGACTGCTTTTTGTCAGCAACTTCCTGCTGTTCTTTAGCTTCCTGTTTTGCTTCTTCAGTTTTTTCTTCCTGTTCGGCTAATTTTTTTTCCTCTTCGTCTGCAATCTGCTGTTTTTCTTCAGCATCTTTTTCTGCTTCTTTAGCTTCTTCCTGAGCTTTTTCATCATCAGGATTCTGCTGTGCTATTTCTTTTTTTTCTTCAGCAACCTGTTTTGCAGTTTCAGCTTCTTTTTTGGCAGTTTCAGTTGTTTTTTTCTGCTCATCAAGTTTTTTCTGTTCTGCAACTGCAGTTTTTTGAGAATCTTTTGCCTTTTCTGATGCGGCTTCTGCTTCACGTTCCTTTAAATCAACCATATCTTTACGGCTGTCAACGTTTCGGTCATCATCATCTTTCATAGAATCAACAACTTTTGTGTCACTAATAACAGAAGTGTCTACCGTAGAAAGTCCACCGTCCTTTACATCAAACAGAGGAATTACAATTTCTGATTTTCCCGGCCAGTCCTTGTAATTTACCGAAAGTCCGCAGTTTGAAGTCAGATTATTCAAAACAATGTCTTTGTATTTTGTAGAAAAATAAGATTTATTTCCGCGGTAAACGGCATTGTAAACCGTAACAAAAACGGCAAGAGTATCCGCGTCCTGAGTTGAATATCCGTAAGATGATGACAGGTACGCGCTGATAATTCGTCTTAAGTTTGTAATGTGATCGACAGTTGCGTCGCTGCCAATAATTATAATATCTGCATCAAGTTTTCCTTTTGTAGAATCAACGGCATGAATTACAGAATATTTTGCAGAATTTCCGGAGGTAGAGTAGCCAGAAACGTTTTTTCCAACCGCTTTTCCCAAATCAGAACCAATAGATTTGATAGCCTCAAGCGAATCAATAACCTTGTGTGGCCCCGTGTAGTTTATAAATTCAATAGTGTCACTGCCAGTTCTTTTAATTTCTTCCTCATCAACTTCCAGTGCAAAAACGCCCGCAATCATCAAAACTGACAAAACCGAAGTAAGAATATGTCTTTTCATAACTCGTCCTTTAAATGAAATTTCATTGTTGATAATTTTAACACAAAGAATCAGATTTTGACAGTAAGATTTTTTTTATGGATTTCATTTATAAGGGCGTTCCCCTCTGTCCGCTTCGCTTCCTTCGGGTCGCTATGTTCCGGGTTCCACTTCGTTCCAGCCTCCTCGGCTAAAGCCTGCGGTGGCCGGCTTCGCCGCCCTGCACAGCGCTAACGCAAGTGTAAAACTTTTCAATCACGTCTTTCATTTCTTCATCCAAAATTTCACGGCATATATTTATTAAATTCTCAGGGATTCCATAAAATGCTTCTGCTATTGCACCGGCAATTCCAGTGAGAGTGTCCGTGTCACCACCAAGACTTACGGCAGTACGAATTACATCTTCAAAATCATTGCCTTCAAGAAAAGCTGTAATAGCTTGAGGAATTGTTTCCTGACAACTTTCTATGTGCTTGTAATTTGGGCGAATTTGGTCACAAGTGAGACTTAAATCATATCCAAAATTTTTGGTGACGTAATCTTTGATTTGTTCTTTGGAATAGCCATTTCGTGCAAGCCAGATTGCTGACGCCGTACATTCTGCACCTTTAATTCCTTCCGGGTGATTGTGAGTAACTTCGGCAGACCACCTTGCAACTTCTCTTGTTTTTTCCAGGGAATCATAAAGCCAGCCAATAGAAGAAACTCTCATGGCGGAACCATTTCCAAAACTTCCGTAAGGCTTTCTGCTTTCCATTAACAGCCACAAATAGAATTTTCTGCCCCAGCCGGCATGAGGATATTTGTGTCCCCATTTTTGCATTGAATCAATTATAGAATTTTTGATTGTATTTTCATCAGCTTCAAGACCCACATTTAAAAGCCCTTCACAAACTGCAATCGTCAAAATACTGTCATCAGTGAAACTTGGATTTTTTGCAAACAGCGGAAAATCTTTGCTTTTGTGATTATTAAATTCGTAGGGCTGGCCAATAATGTCCCCTAAAAATTCTCCGTACATATTTCCTCCCAAAAGTTTCTAAGGGGAATGTTAATCCTGAAATCAAAATCCAGCAATATTTTTTATCTCAGAAACTTAGATTTTTTACTTATGGGCGCCTCTAAAAATTGCAATTTTTAGAGATGGCCTTATACAAAAAACTAGCGGAAAAATCATAAAAATCAGGGTGCAAAACTTGCCAAATGAAAAAAATCTTATTTAATTTTAAAACTATGAATAATTTTGCTTTGAAACTGGTAAAAGAAAAAGATTGCCTTTCATTGAAGATTCACGATTTGATAAAACTGCCTGAAACAGAATTCAAAAATCTGAAAAAGCAGAGCCTTTACGAGAAAGGAAAATATTATCACAAAAACCAGAGAGGAATGTTGCGGCTTTCAAAATACGAATTTTCTTCCAGTGAAAAATACAGAAATATTCTTTTGAAAAAACACGATATTGAAATTCTTAAAGTTGACAGCAATTTTGATTACGCCCAAAGTAAATCCCCGGATCAAAAAATCTGGTATATGAATTTTTCGGATAAAGAGATTTTTACTAACTGGGATTCGGAAGCCTCTTCTTTGTCCGATTTGCAAATGATAGAAATGCCACTTTTGCACAAAGTAAATCAATATTTGAATTCCGATAATTATAGTTTTTTTACGCCAACAACTTTTTACAAGGATTGGAAATATACTTATCCCACGCCAATTCTTTTGGAAAAGGTGCCCCAGTGGTACGAAATCAAAAATCCTGCTGATATTGAAAAAAGTATTCCAATCACTATGGATAAATTCAACAATCTTATCTGCATGGTGGCTCCAAATGTTGTCAGTGGAGAATATCTTGAGGAGCATCTTTATTATTTATGTGCAACTTTGTTTGCTGGTTTTGGTGGAATTGTCGGTCAGGGGATAAAATCAAAAGCGAAAAATATTGAACTGCACACAGGAAACTGGGGCTGCGGAAATTTGGGCAATGCGCCTGAGTTGATGTATCTTTCACAAATGCTTGTTGCTTCGATTATGGGATTTAAAAAGATTTATTTTCACAGGGTGGATGGCGAGGCTTTTGAAAATGCAAAGCGAAAGTTCGAGGTGATAGTGGAAGAGTTTAGTTATGAGGAGCTGGTGGCTTATTTGTTGGCGCAAGGGTATAGAAAGTAAGTTTTTTTTAACGGAACTTTACTGCGGTAGCGCTGGGAAGGGCGCCGAAGGCGGCCACCGCAACGAAGCCGTAGGCGTAGTGAGGAGGCTGGAGCGACAGCGAAACCCTGGACATAGCGACGGAGCAACCGCAGGTTGCGACGACCGCCCTAAGGAGTAATAAAAATATCTTTTTTATCTGTCTATATTCCGAATACATCTTCAAATTTTTCGAGAGTCGTTTTTTTATTCAGGAAAAATTGAAGACTTGCGATGGCTGAAAAAGTCGAATGTTCCAATTCACCGGATTTTTGAACAAAAGGCTTTAAAGCAGAGTTGATAGTGTCAAAATCTTTGCTAGAGTGGGCGAAAAGAAGGACAATCCCCGTTTTTTGATCAAAATAGATGCCATAACTTTCGGTATAAACGTCATCGTTGAAAACCCAGCGGAGACTGGTCTGTTTTTTTCTATTTTTCCAGTCGAATTTTGCTTTTGGGAAAAGTTGCTCAAAATCTGGAGGGGTGTTGTCTTTGAAGCGACATTCAAGTGTGTAAACTTCGCCAATTTTTCCATTTTGTAAAGGAGAAGGATCTTCAGTATATTTTAAACTGTTCCAAAAAGGTGCCGGATTAGTGTGCACTGCTGCAGAAAATCCTTCCTGTTTATAGGTCTGCTTTGAAACTTTTTTTGCAATGTAGATAAAATCGAAAGGCATAAAAGCCTTCCAACTCATAACAGGGCCGTAAGTCAAGAACCAGCTACCAACATCAACAAGAACCGTAAAAAATGTGAAATATCCTTCCTCTAACTGTCCTTGAGAAATTTGAGAATACAGAACAAAGATTTTGCCTTCGGCAGAGCGACAGGCAAATAAGCCATCATCAAGTTTTTCCATGATTTCAAAACTGCAGAAATTCCACTGGCGATTACCAAAACTTCCATCTCGTTTTGCATTTTTGTGCCAGATACTTGCAAGCCACTGATTTACAAGCGTTTCCTTTACGTTGTCATAGGGATTTTTTGCGTGTTGGGATAATTCTTCCAATAATTTTTTTGTTTGAGAGTTCAGTTTATTGATTTTTGCTCTTGCTATAGCCGTCCAAGGAAATGTGTTTGCGTATTCGTTGAATTCTTCGTTTGTTTTTTCAATTTCTGATTTTGAAGGAATACGGCAATCTGATGGAAGATCTACGTGGTTTTTGCCTTCCATTATGATTTTTAATTTTGTAGCGTTTTTTTCATTTGGTTTGTCTATTTTTGGGGAGATTTTGCTTTTGATTTGTGAATTCATGGAGAATAGTGTAGCAGAAAAAAGATGGGGATTGTAGGGGAGAGAATGACAGAGCTTTGCATTCTCCCCAAAAATTCAGCTATTCCCACTCCAGACCGTTCACTTCACACCAGTCTTTTACATGGTCTTCGTACTCGGCCTGCTTAAAATCGTACCAGGTTTGCAATAGACCGTAACGTTCAACGACATTTCTGAAATTTCCAAAAGCACCACGGCGGTGGATGGCGTCATTTATTTCACTTCGGATTTTTTCATCTTCCTGGGCGAACATAAATCTTTCATAATGCCATAATCGTCCAAATCGAATTTTGTAGGAAGTGCGACATAATTTGGATCGTTTTCAATATCGTCAATTTCCAAATCGTTTGGATTTTCGTTATTTTCATTGAACCATTCAAGTTCGCCGGTAGTTTTGTCATAGAAAAAATAATCATCACCACTTAAAGTTTGCAACTCACCGGCAACTTCTTTTACGTTTACTTTCATTTTAGAATTTCTCCTTCAATTTCTGATGTGATTATAGGATTTTTAATTCTCATACTGCAAGCGTCTGGTTCCGTAAATCTTAGAAAATTTATGCTTCCGTACCATTTAGGAAAAGATATGAACATCCCACTTTTAACATTTTTTTATGCAAATTCTATGTGCATATTTTTGTGCATAAAATAAGAATTTTGTAACTCTAAATAGTTTGTAAAAACACTAAATATAGTGTATCATAGATGTATAGTACGCTATAACTAGGAGTAACATTTTTTAGAGTGGGTATACAGCCAACTAAAGCGTGTGTATTT
>CAVHTI010000079.1:0-10147 GCA_963638805.1 Anaerobutyricum sp. | reverse complement strand
TCCAACAACAACAGAAGAAGTCCCGATTTTCTTTTCGATAGAAACAAATCCTCTTGGACAGAAAACCATTGATTTGTCTGTTATCAAACCGCTGAATTACCCTCTTTTACCAGTAAAAAAAGCTCTGATAAATTTTATTTTTACAGAAGAGCTGGAAGGTCGTTTACCTTGCTGACATTTATAACAAAATCTGCTGACGAAACAATTGAATTAGGTCGGAAAATCGGAAATCTCTTAAAAAAAGGTGATATTATTGCGATGCAGGGCACTCTTGCGGCCGGAAAAACAACAATCACAAAAGGAATTGCCCAGGCTTTGGGAATTTCTGAAACAATCACAAGTCCAACTTTTTGCCTTATAAGTGAATATTATGGAAAAATGCCGCTTTATCACATGGATGTTTACCGTCTTGACGGTGGCGAAGATTTTGTAAATCTTGGAACAGATGATATGTTGTACGGCGACGGGGTTTCAATCATTGAATGGAGTGAAAAAATCATGGATGAACTTCCTAAAAAAACAATCATTCTGAAAATTGAACCTCAGCCAGACAATTCCAGAATCATAACAATTGAAAACTGGCAGAATGGAGAAATAAAATGAAAGCTTTAGCAGTTGACAGCGCAACAAATCGCCTTACAGTTTCTGCAAAAAATGACGATAAATATTTTTCAATGATTTTTGATATTGGAATGCATCAGTCACAGACTTTAATTCCGGCAATTGATTACGTTTTGACCAAGGTTGGTTTAACTTCTGATGAACTTGATTTTACCTGCCTTTGCATTGGCCCTGGAAGTTTTACAGGATTGAGAATCGCGGTTTCGGCATTAAAGGCTATTGAACTTGCAAAAAATGTCCCAGTTTATGCCGTTTCTTCGCTGAAAACTTACGCAGAACCATTTTTTAACTTTAGTATTCCAATTCTCAGTTGCGTAGATGCCAAAAAAGATAAATTTTACGCTTCAATTTATGAAAAGGACGTTCAGATTTGGCCTGATGGTGACTATGAAATTTCTGAAATTGCAGAAAAAATCAGCGGATATAAAGAAATCATTATTGCTGGTTCTGATTCAAAACTTTTAAAAGAAATTCTTGAAAAAGAAAGCGTTTGCAAAAATGTAAAATTTATTACACTTAAAGCGCAAGCAGATGCCGGGGAATCACTTTTGAACCTTGCTTCAGAAATGTTTTCTAAAAACGAAGAAAGTTTAAAAGATTTTGAAGGTCCTGTTTACTTAAGGGCTTCGGAAGCAGAAATAAAACTCAGTAAATAAAAAAATGCCGGATATTCAAAACTTATCCGGCGTTTTTTTGTAATTTTTCTAAAATCATTATTTTTTGAGCATTTTTGAAAGTGCACTCATAGCGTCGGAAGCAGATTTTGCCTGTTCGGCAGATTTTGAACCGGCGGCAGCTTTATTTTCCTTTTGAATGGCATCAAAAACTTCCTGGCGAAAAACCTTTACATTTTTTGGCGCTTCAACGCCGATTTTAACCTGATCACCGTGAATATCGATCAAAGTTATTGTAATTTCTTCGCCGATTTTTATTTTTTCATCAAGTTTTCTAGAAAGAATAAGCATTATTGCCCTCCTTTCTTGCTTAAAGCTTCAACAATATTTACTTTTGTAGACCAGCGGTTATCACTCAAAATCACCTGCATACATTTATGATTCTGTTTGTTGATTACAAGTGGTCCCTGAAAATTGGCGGTTATCGGGCTGCCGTCGCCAGGAACGGTTACAATTGTCATAACAATTACATCTTCTGGCTTTGTAATACCGATTTTCTTTAAACTTTCTTCATCAATGTCAGTTTCGTAATCATCACTAATCAAAAAAGGGTCAATAATCAAAAATGCAAGAGTTGAATCTTCTGTTGACTGAAGCCATAAAAACGGTTCGTATTCTGAATCAATCAGAGCGAATTTTGTATAATTTTCAAAGCCGTATAAACCATCAGGCACTGTCATAAGCTGATTTTCCTGAACATTAACTTTTCCCATTGTTTTTGTAAGAACTTCCATATTTTATTTTCCTGATTTTTTACTTCATGTAATTAAGAAGACTTGATGAATACATTTTTCCGGCCTGACTTAAGGTTGCCTGATTCGTATAATCAAGCATTTTTAAATCTGTAATAGCCTTTGTAAAATCAAGGTCCCCTTCCCGGCTTATTTGCTGAGTTACATCAAGAGAAAGTTTTGAAAGACGCGTAGTATTTAACTGTGCTCTTTCATATTCAGAACCGCTTTTTGCAATTCGTGTTACAAGAGAATTAATACCTTCATCAAGGCTGCCCAAAACACGTCCACCGACTTTTTCACTGTCGCCGGCAAGAAGAGCGTTTCGCAAAGAAATAACAGAATCAAACATTGAACCGCCACTAACCTTTACGCCATCATTTAAATTATACGGAGGACGCTGCGAAGAATCTTTTATAATTCCCAGTTCATTCATTGTATTTCCGTTAACATCTTCAATCCAAAGTTGTCTTGCATCTGTAGTCGTAAGGTTCAAACTGTTTCTTACAGGATCAATTGACGCCTTTACCGCCGCTGAACTGTCATTGATTTTTGATGCAAGAGCATAAACGTTATCACCCTGTTTAATTTCAATATTCACGCCATCAATAGCAATTGTACTGTCCGCACTAGCCTGCCACGACATTGCATCACGGCCACCAGAAAGCGACTGAACTTCCGCCCAGAACGTTTTATTTCCCGCATTATCATTCACAAGATATTTATTTTCGTCAATTTCTACAGAATTAACGGCGATATTTCCGTTGTAGCGCACATTTTGAATCAAAGGAGTGCCGGAACCTTCAACGTTTCCCATTTCAACATCAAAAGCCGTAGTTTTAACATTTGTGCCTGCAAAAATTGAATTTCCGTCCGAACCGACCGCATTCGCATTCTGAATAAGCTGTTTCAGAAGTTCATCAACTTCAACGGCCATATTTTTCATATCGTCTTTATTGTAAATTCCGTTTGCTCCGGTAACTGCAATTTCCCGAACTCTCTGCATAATATCAAGAGAATTCTGCATATAACCTTCGCGGATAGAAAACTGATCCTGCAAAGTCTGAGTATTTTTTTCAAAATTATTAACTCTGGTCAAATAAGACTGGTATCTTACAAGATGACCGGCCGCAATCGGATCATCACGCAAAGACTGAATTTTCTGCTGACTTCCAATCTGATTGTTTGCCTTATTTAATCTTGATTCCTGAAGTCTTAAATTACTCTGAGTATTATTATTATTCATCTGAGAGCTGATTCTCTGCATATTTACCTCCAATCTCCGCTAAAATTAAACGCCAAGCCTGTTTATAACAGTATCAAGAAGATTATCCCAAACCGTTACAAACTTTGCCGCAGCATTATAACCGTGCTGAAATTTCATAATTTCTGCCAGTTCTTCATCAATATTTACACCGCTGATTGAATCCCTCAAATCCCGAAGATTATCCATAATTGAATTCTGACTCTGAAGATTCATTTCCGCCTGTTCACCTTTCAGGCCGACATTTGTGACAGAATCCGCAAAATAATCATCAAAAGTTTTCATTCCGCCGACCATAACCAAAGAATTCCTGATTGAAGCAATTTCAACTGCCGCGGAACCATCACCAAGATTTGCACTTCCCTGATTATCAGGATAACCGGCTGCAACGCTCATAACGTCATTTTTGATTGCGGAATTTATATCAATATATGCCGAAGGATTATAAACCGGCGCCAGCGCAAACTGAGAGCCCTGCACAAGAGAATTAACGGCGTCCGCAGAATTAAAATCGTAAGCGTTTTCAGTTCCGTTTCCGCTCAAAATTCCAGAATAACCGGAAAGAAAATAACCAGAATCTTCAACATGGCGGATTACAAAATCAGGATTGGAAGAAGAAGAACTTGTTGTTGCCTTCAAAACCAGATGATTATCCTTATCAAGATAAGCTTTTACTTCACTTGTGCTGTCGTTAATTCTTGAAATTACAGTTTCAACAGTATCAGTATGATAGTACGGAATCTGAACATTACCAGAAGCGCCGTTAAAAGTCATAACGCCTTCAATTCCAACCTGCTGCTGTGAGTCAAGTTTATTCGTACCTGAAAATCTAAAAATGTACGAAGTATCAAGTTCACCGTCCCCATTTCTGTCAAAGTTTCCGTTTGTGTTTTCAACAAAAGGCCGCTGAACAAAAAAATCAAGACCGGTTACTTTGTTTGCGCCAACACCGTTTCTATGAACATCGTTAACCAAGTCAGCAAAATTCATTGTCATAGTGTTTAAAGACTGAATTTCATTTCTGATATCAACATCACGAAGTTCCACCAAAGCGCCAAGTTTTCCGCCTTCAAAAATCGCGTCGTTTCCGGTATCGGCCCACACAAGTTTTGTATATCCACTGTCATCAAGGACTGGTTCAACGCCAATTTCGCGCGAAATTCCGCCTTGGACAATCACACGTCCACCAACATGAATCATAAATTCATCAGAATCACGGTTATCAGTTTTGATATTTATCAAAGACGAAAGTTTATCAACAAGAAGGTCACGTCTGTCCAAAAGATCATTCGGATTATCGCCATTTGCTTTTGAACGCACAATTTCAAGGTTTACGTCTCCAATCTGCCGCGTAATGCTGTTAACTTCCTTTACCGTTGCTTCAATGTCACCGTTCAAAAGTTCACCAACGCCAGCAAGACTTTCCCATTTATTCTTTATAGAATCAACAAGAGTTTCTCCGCGCGTAACAATTGCCTGTCTTGCGGCCTGACTTTCAGGATTTACCGACAATTCCTGCCACCCCTGCCAGAATTTATCCATATTTGAACGAATAGAAACATCATAAGGTTCGTTATAAATCTGTTCTATCATCGTGTAATAATCACTTCTAGTCTGCCAGTAACTTTCAAGATTTGCCTGACCTGTAATTCTTGAATCAAGAAGTTCATCACGAATTCTATTTACACTCTGAACATCAATACCCTGTCCAATCATTCCAGGCCGCTCAGCACGACTCAAATCCGGTTTGTACAGAGGATCAAATTCCCTTATCTGAACCCTCTGCCGCGAATAACCTTCAGTATTTGCATTTGAAATATTATGACCCGCAGTTGTAATGGCATCTGTATTTGCCATAATACTTCGTTTTCCTAATTCAATTCCCGAAAATGTTGAGCCCATAACCTACCTCTTTGAATATTCCTTAACCTAAAATAACTGATTTAACACAACACTCTGTGGCTGTGCCTGCAAAATCTGGCCGTTTTTCGTGTAATTTCTGTTTCTGCGCTGAGGAACAGCCTTTTCTATAACTTCCTGAATAAAAGAATGTGCAATATTTACATATTCCGTCAGAACTTTATTTTCAAGTTTGCATTTCAAAAGTTTTGAGCGCAGATTTCTCAATTTTTCAAAATAAGCCTTAAGTTCATCATTCTTAAGCAAAGCCTGAATTTCGTCCCGGCGCGAATCAATTTTTACAAAATCATCAGACATTTTATTCATCAAAAAAATAAGCGAATTCAGATTTTCCCAGTTTTTTTCCCGCACAGAATTTTTCAATTCATTCTGTTTTTGCTCAAAATCATCAAGCAACGCCTCTTCCTTTTTCAAAATATCTTCAAATTCGCCGAGCAATTCCATAATATTCTCCATTTTTATACGGGCGTACCCCTACGGGTCAGGCTTTCCGGGGTTCCGCTATCGCTCCAAAGTCCTCGGCGCACAAATGATGCACCTGCGGGCTTTTGCTTCGGTAATTGAAATTACCTTCAGCACCCCCTCCAATCCTTTACGCAAACACAAGACTTAACTCTTATTTTGTGCGAAAAAACTCTTTTCCACTCTCTGATTTTCGGAATCTAAAAAAAATTGTTTAGAAAGAATTTTTATTTTTCCCTAAAAAGAAGTTTTTTTAGAAAAGGGAGCCTCTAAAAATTGCAATTTTTAGAAATGCCCAAAAATAACTTTTAAAACCATCAAAAAACACACTTGACTAACAATTAAGATTTTTTTAATATAAATACACTTGTTTGAAAAACATGGTGCCTGTAGTTCAGCGGTAGAGCGCCAGATTGTGGATCTGGTTGTCGTGGGTTCGATCCCCACCAGGCACCCCTAAAAACGGGCAGTTTCACGACTGCTTTTTTTTTGCGATTGTAGCTCATCTGGATTAGAGCATCGGTCTTCGAAACCGAGGGTAGGAGGTTCGAATCCTCTCAGTCGCAAGTAAAGATTAAAACGAAAAATTACTTCAATTTTTTGGATCAGATTTTTCAATTTAGTCTTGAAAAGAATCAACCAAATCGGTAAGATTGTTTTATTCTTTGAATGATACGGGCCATTAGCTCAGCTGGTAGAGCAACAGACTCTTAATCTGTGGGTCGCAAGTTCGATCCTTGCATGGCTCAAAACCTTTCTTTCAAAGGCTAGAAGAAAGGGATTTCCCTTACACGCGAGAGTGGTGGAATTGGCAGACACGCCAGACTTAGGATCTGGTGCTTCGGCGTGAGGGTTCAAGTCCCTCCCCTCGCATTTTTGTTAATTTGCGGAAATAGCTCAGTGGTAGAGCGCCACCTTGCCAAGGTGGATGTCGCGGGTCCGACTCCCGTTTTCCGCTCTAATTAAGAAGCGATTCAAGGCAACTTGAATCGCTTTTTTTATGATTTTTTGTTTTTTAGGGGTACCCATCGTGAAAATCACAAAAGAATTCACCAATTTGGAAAAATCAGCTGTAAAACTTACTGTAACAGTTGATAAAAAAGATGTTGCGGAAGTTTATCAGTCAACATTGCAGAAATATGTAAAAAATGCACAGATTCCTGGTTTCAGAAAAGGACATGTTCCGGCTAACGTTCTTGAAAGAAAATATGGTGATGCCCTCAAGGCTGACACTCTCGGCGAAGTTATTGATAAATCATTCCAGGAAGCTGTTGAAAACGACAAAGACAACAGACCTCTTCCTTATGCACAGCCTGTAATGGACGAAGCTCCGGAACTTGATCTTACAAAAGATTTTACATACTCAGTAAAATATGATGTTTTCCCAAAAGTTCAGGTAAAAGAATTTGGCGGAATCACTGTAAAAGAACCTCAGGTTACAATTGGCGATGCAGAAATTGCAGATGAATTAAAAGCAATGCAGGAAAGAAACGCCATGGTAATTGATAAAAAGGACGGCGGAGTTGAAAAAGACAATATCGTTACAATCAATTACAAAGAAATTGCTGATGACGGAAGCGTTGTTGCAGGTTCAGAAAGAGAAGATTTTGTTTTCACTGTAGGTTCTGGTGAAAATATCTACAAGATTGATGACGAAATCATCGGCATGAAAAAAGATGAAACAAAAGAAATCTCTAAAACATACGCAAAAGACGATGCAGACGAAGAACTTGCCGGCAAAACAAAGAAAATCAGCGTAACTGTAAAAGCTATTAAAATCCGTGATTTACCAGCACTTGACGATGAATTTGCTCAGGATTGCAACGAAAAATACAAGACTCTTGATGATATGAAAGCTGACATCAAAAAGAATATGGAAGTTGCTAAAAACAGAAAAATCAAGGAACTAAAAAATAATTCTTTGCTTGAACAGCTTGTTGAAAAAAATCCGTTTGAAATTCCTGCTTCTATGCTTGCAACAGAACTTGAAGGCCGTTTCAACATGATGGCACAGCAATTCCAGACAACTCCTGAACAGTTAGAAAAAATGATTTCTGCATCAGGTCAGTCAAAAGAAACTATGTTAAAAGAATGGACTGGCGATAGTGAAAAAATGCTTAAGTCAAGAATTATCGTTGATTCTTTAATCCGCGAAAGAAATATTTCTGTTACCCCGGAAGAAATTGAAGCTCAGTATCAGATAATTGCAGATGAAGGCGGAATGACTGTAGAAGAAGTTAAAAAACACTACGAAGATCCACGTGCAAAAGAATACATCATTGACGATACAAAAGAAAACAAACTTTATGATGAAATCTATAAGGAAGTAAAAGTTTCTAAAGGCGACAAAATTTCTTTTAAAGAACTTTTTGCAACAAAATAGTTTTCTAATCAGTCGTCAGACCAAATAAAACGCCATTGCGACGAAAAACTTGTTGCAGTGACGTTTTTTTTTGCCATTTTTGCTGCAATTCACTATATTTATCTGTGGGCAGTAATTATATAGAAGGATAAACAAATGAACGAATCAATGAACACAATGGTTCCATACGTAATTGAAAAAACTGGTAACGGTGAAAGAAGTTATGACCTTTTTTCAAGACTTTTAAGAGATAGAATTATTTTTATTGACGGGGAAATTAATGATGCAACAGCAGACCTTGCAGTTGCACAGATTCTTTTTTTGGAATCAGAAAATCCTGATAAAGACATAAGCATTTACATAAATTCACCTGGAGGTTCTGTTACAGCAGGACTTGCAATTTATGACACAATGAAATATGTAAAATGCGATATTCAGACAATCTGCATGGGACAGGCTGCTAGTATGGCTGCAATTCTTCTTGCAGGAGGAACAAAGGGCAAGCGCTATGCACTCCCATCTTCACGCGTTATGATTCATCAGCCGCGCGGTGGTGTTGAAGGTCAGGAAAGTGATATTTCCATTCTTGCAAAAGAAATTATCAGATTAAAAAAGCTGTCAATTGAATATCTTGCGAACGATACTTCAAAGCCGGTAGATCAAGTTGCAGCAGATGTAGAAAGAGATTTTTATATGTCTGCAAAAGATGCTCTTGAGTACGGTGTTGTTGACCATGTAATGCCATCTCGTAAATAAATTCAGGATATAGAAAATGAAACGTTTTAATCAGAATGACCAATATTGTTTTTTCTGCGGAAATGCAGCTAGCAAAGACAGAAAATTAATTCAGGGACCGGCTGGAAATTCTTACATCTGCGACAAATGCGTAGGAATTTGTAAAGAAATTTTGAGTATGCAGACAGCGGAAATCACCCCGATTGAATTAAAGGACGTCCCTACTCCAAAAGAATTTAAAGAATATCTTGATCAGTATGTTATTGGTCAAAATGATGCAAAAAAGGTGCTTTCGGTTGCCGTTTACAATCATTACAAAAGAATGTCCATTTCGCAGGCAACAATGGCAAATGAAAATGCCGTTAAAATTGAAAAATCAAACGTTCTGCTTATAGGTCCTACCGGTAGTGGAAAAACCCTTCTTGCAAAAACTCTCGCACAGAAATTAAAAGTTCCATTCGCAATTGCAGATGCAACAACATTAACAGAAGCAGGTTATGTTGGTGAAGACGTTGAAAACGTTTTGTTAAAATTAATTAACGCAGCAGACGGAAATGTTGAAGCAGCGCAGCGCGGTATTATCTTCATTGATGAAATTGATAAAATTGCACGAAAATCAGAAAATACTTCAATCACCCGTGATGTAAGTGGCGAAGGTGTACAGCAGGCCCTTTTAAAGATTATAGAAGGTACAGTTGCAAGCGTTCCGCCTCAGGGTGGCAGAAAGCATCCTAACCAGGAAATGATTCAGATTGATACTACAAATATTCTGTTTATTCTTGGTGGTGCATTTGTAGGACTTGATAAAATAATTGAACAGAGAGTTTCTTCTCATTCTATGGGATTTGGTTCTAACATTGGTATGATGGACGAGGAAGAAAAACAAAAACTTTTAAGTCTTTGTACTCCTGATGATCTTGTTAAATTCGGTATTATTCCTGAACTTATTGGACGTATGCCAATTACTTGTGCATTAAAAGAATTGACTCGTGACGATCTGGTAAACGTTCTTACAGAGCCTAAAAATGCAATCACAAAGCAGTTCCAGGCATCTTTTGCAATTGATGATGTAGAACTTACATTTGACAAAAAGGCTATTGAAGAAATTGCGGACGAGGCTATCAGACAGAAAACCGGTGCTCGAGGACTTAGGACAATTGTAGAAAAACTTTTGATGGACATAATGTTTGAAGTTCCAGATATGCCAGGCAAAAAGAAAATCCACATTACAAAGGATTTTATTACAAGCAAAAAAAAGGATCTTTCTAAAATAATAGAAACGGTACCGGAAAAAATTGCTATTCCAGAGTAATACGTCGAGTCAAGGCATACTTTCATTCAAGACCTTGACATCGTCGTTCTGAATCTATTTTTATAC
>CAVHTI010000078.1:0-10326 GCA_963638805.1 Anaerobutyricum sp. | reverse complement strand
AGAAGTATAATCTTCATTCAAAAAAATTTTTTCAATTAATTTTTCAAGTTCATTTTCTGAAAAAACATCTTTGTACAGTTCTGCGTTATTATCATCACAACCTGCATTTTTTTCATAAACCGGAAGAACCATATTTTGATTATGCGAGTATGAAAGATAGCTAAATGGAACAGCCGGATTAGGTAAGCGTGCTGCTTTTCTATTACGATTTTCATCAAGTTCATAACCACCAATTTCAGCTATATAAAGATATGGAACTTTTGACATTCCTGTAGAATACCCACGTCCACTTCTTTGCCATGCTTGATTTCCAGCTGGCAATGCACCACAATATTCGATCGCAACAAGAGGAACTTCTTTATTTTTAACTATTTCTGTAATTAAAACATCTGGAGCTTCACGAAGAGAATTTTCATTCGTTTGCAGATATTGAAGAACATCAAAATTCCATCTGGCGTAACCAGGATAAAAAGTAAATTGAAACTCTGAACTACAATTACTAGCGATATAGGAAGGACAAAAAACTGAAGAGTCCATTACAAGTTTTAAATTTTGAAACTTTAAAACTTTTTTACATAATGAAAATGCACGCTCACATTCAACAATGTTATCCCCGTGAATATTTATAATTCTCTTCTCCATAAAAAACTCAATCCTTATCCAAGAATAATTTTTTATCGGTTTTACTAAGAAAAAAGTTTATTTCTTATATTTCATTTTTGAATTAGGAATTACAGGGATGACGGAATCCTTCCGTAATAAAGTAAAACAAAACGGAGAAATGAAACACAATGGCGAAACCCCGAAAATCCCATAACGCTCTAAAGTTCTGCCATCACAGACTGGATTTTAAAGCAGGCCCGTAGCCTTTACGGTAAAAGCGTCGAAAAAGAAGACATCTTCTACTATGTCTACGGCTTTTTGCATTCTAAAGACTACCGCACAACTTTTGCCGCAGACCTTAAAAAAATGCTCCCCCGAATCCCTCTTGTAGAAAGCAAAGAAGACTTCTGGGCATTCAGTAAGGCAGGACGGGACTTAGCAAATCTTCACCTTCACTACGAAGAAGTAGAGGCTGCAACAGGCTTAGACATAAAGTTTACAGGCGAAATAAAAGACGAATACGAATATTTTAGCGTAGAAAAACTAAAGTTTGCCGCCAAAGACAAAAAAGAAACCATAATCTTTAACAGCCACATAACAATTGCTGGCATTCCGCTAAAGGCCTACGACTATGTGGTAAACGGCAAGAGCGCCATCGAATGGCTTTTTGACCGCTACCAGGTAACAGTAGACAAGGCTTCCGGCATTAAAAACGACTGCAACGACTGGTCACGCGAACACAAAAATCCGCGGTATATTTACAATCTGCTTTTGAGCATTATAAGCGTGAGCCTTAAGACTGTGGATATTGTAAACGCTCTGCCTAAGGTGGAATTTGGCGGAGAGAAAAAGAAAGATGTAAAGTACCCGGATTTTGACGGTAAATTTGGATTGTTATCTGCAGCAAGTACAGAACCTTGGTACGGAAAAAAGTAACTATTCTCTTTCCCCACCATGGCTTAGCGATTGTAAGGGCCGCGAAGCGGGACTTGCGCCTATGTAGCGCCATTGTTCTGGCGCGGAATGTGCAAGGCCGGAGGCGAATGCTGTAGCCCTGAAAAGCGCGACCGGCTTTAGCCGGGAAGCTCCTGTAAATTTATAAAAATATATTCTGAAAAATGTGCTATAATTTTATAAGTTCAAATCGGAGAGCTAAAAAAGTATGAAATTTAATTTATCTGAAATTCCCGCCTTTGGGGTTGCCGGTAATTTTACGGGGCATCTGGAGCAGGCCGGCGAAGATAAGGATTTTTTAACTGTAAAAACGGCGGAAGTGGCGGCGCCTAAGGCAATTTTTCCAACTTATATTCCGGCCACGCAAAAAGCTGGCGGTAGTGTGCCTGATTTTCTGCATATTTTTCCTTTTGATTCAAAAAAAATAAATTATCCGGACGGCGAAACTAAACTTCAGATTGAACCGGAGTGTGCTTTAATCTGCCGTCTTTTTTGGAATGATCAGAAAATTGAAAAAATTGAGCCTTTGTATTTTGGGGCTTCTAACGATTGTTCAATCAGAAAGGAAGGAGAAAAAAAAATCAGTCAGAAAAAGAACTGGGGCCCGGCAAGCAAGGGATTTTCTGATAATGCGATTAAAATTGATCGTTTTGAAAAGGGCGGAATTCTTGATGATTACAGAATTTCAAGTTTTTTGATTCGCGACGCGGGCGTTTTTCAGTATGGCGAGGACAGCGCCGTTCGCGATTATTCATATTTTTACGATAAATTGCTTTGCTGGTGCGTAGAAAAATTTAACGGCCAGCAAGACGAAGGCCCGGCAGAAAAAATCAGTGATTATCTTGTTGATTGCGGCAAGCCTGGTTTTGCTTTAATTTCTGTTGGTGCAACGCGTTATACTCTGTTTGGTCAGTCGAATTTTTTGCAGGACGGCGAACGTTCCATTGTGATTGTTTACCCGGAAAGTAAATATTCTCCGCAGGAAATTAATGATTTTGTTCATATTGCGGCCGTAAATCCTGATTTTAAGTGGAATAATGATATTTCTGTTTTGATGCAGAATGTGGAGAAGGCATGCCGGTAACAGTTTATCTTGTTTTAACATGGATTATTACTCTTACTCTTTTATTTCTTGGCATTTATTCAATTTATCTTCGGCGTAAAAATTTTCATGCGATTGATGTTGCGCTTGTTCTGTTTTCTACGGCTTTTTCGCTTTTATTTTACATGTCGACTTTAATTCATCATGATAAAAATCTGGTTTTGCTTTTTTACGGATTTTATTTTTTCAGTCTGGATATTGTGCTTTTCTTTTTGTACAGATTCGGATACGTGATTTTGTACAATAGACGAAAACTTTTTCATAGAATTTATACTTTCGTGATGATTTTGTTCTGTTCGCTGGATGCGCTTGCAATGCTTTTAAACTGGCGTTACGGAATTGTTTTTACTCTTACGGGCGTTCAGGACGAATTTCAAAATGTTATCTGGTGGACTGTAAATTACAAGCCACTTTTTTATTTTCATCTGGCGGTTTGTTATGCGCTTGCCTTCCCGATGCTGTATTTAATCATAAAAAATTCGGTGGTTGCGCCAAAAATTTTCAGAATTAAGTATCTGGGAATTTCTTTGACTTATTGTTTTTTCTTTGGATTTAATGCAATCGGAATTCTTATGCACTGGAAATTGAATTATTCAATTCTGATGTTTTTTCCGATGGGCGCAGAACTTTATTACATGACTTTTTATGCGCTCAAAAACGGAATTCTGAATAATCTTTTGCAAAATGTTACAGAAAGATTTTCCAGCGGAATTGCCTGTTTTGATTTTCAGGGAAACTGCATTTATCTTAATCAGTTTAGTCGTTCATTTTTTGGAAACGGCAACGAAGGCATCAAAAATGCGGAAAAATTTTATAACGACTGGCTGCAGTCGAATGTCACGGAAGTTCAGCGCGATAGTAGTCTGGTAATTTCGTACCGCAATCAGATTGAAATTTACGGAAAACTTCATTTAGTTGACATTGAATATCACAAGCAATTTGATAAAAAAAACAGGGTAGTTGGTTCGTACCTTTGTTTTGATGATAAAACTAAAGAAATTGAAGAATATGAATCGGAAAAATACAAGGCAAGTCATGATTCGCTCACGAGACTTTTAAACCGCGAAGGATTTTTTAAAGACGTGGAAGATTTGCTTCGTGATGATCCTTATACTCAGCGCTATCTTATTGTCACGGATTTTGAAAATTTTAAAATGATAAATGATCTTTTTGGAAAAGAGCTTGGCGACAAAATTTTAAGGTTTGAATCTATGATTTTGCGGCGCGGAGATTTTAAAATTGTCACGGCAGGTCATATTTCCGGCGATAAATTTGCCTTTGTCATGAATAAAAGAAATTTCGATGAACAGAAACTTGTTAACTATATTCAGCACTTAATGGAAATCACAAGAACTTCTGCCTATAAGTTAAAACTTTTGATGGGCGTTTACGAAATTACAAATCCTGATGAAAGCGTAATTTCCATGTATGACAGGGCTTACCTTGCAATAACAACTTTGCGCGCTAATTCTGATAAAATTCTTGCCTACTATGTCCCGGAATTTATGGATAATCTGATTTATGAAAAGAAAATTCTTGGGGAATTTCATTCGGCACTTGCAGGCGGACAGTTTAAAATGTTCATTCAGCCGCAGGTGCGGGCCGAAGATGGCAAAATTACCGGCGGGGAAGCTCTTGTGCGGTGGGAACATCCTCAAAAAGCGCTGCTTACTCCAGATAAATTTGTAAAAATTCTTGAAAAAAACGGATTTATTTACGAAATGGACAATTATATCTGGGAATCTGCGGCAAAAAAACTTGCAGAATGGCAGAACAGCGGAAATGAGGTTTTAAAATCTCTTTCAATTTCTGTAAATATTTCTACAAAAGATTTTTATCACGCCGATTTATATAAAATTTTCACGACTCTTGTTCAGAAATATAATATCAGTCCAAAACTTTTAAAACTTGAAGTTACAGAGACGGTTCTTGTTCAGGATGTTTATATTTTCAGAAATGTTTTAAATCATCTGAAAAAATATGGTTTTATAATTGAAATGGACGATTTTGGCAGCGGATATTCTTCTTTGAACGCTTTAAAAGATTTTCAGATGGATGTTTTAAAAATTGACATGGAATTCCTCAGAAAAACTGAAAATAAAGAGCTTGCATCAGAAATTATTGCGCTTGTCATAAAAATGGCAAAATCAATCGGAATGAAAATTATTACGGAAGGCGTGGAAACTGAAAGTCAGGTTGATTTTCTTACAAAGGCCGGCTGCGACGTTTTTCAGGGGTATTATTTTGCGAAACCAATGCCGGAAGAAGATTTTGTAAGTCGGGTTTTGGAAAATTCAAAAAGTAAGGTAAGTTAAATGAACAGTCAAATTTTTTATTACATTCTTTCTTGTACGCTTTCGATTTTTCTGATTTTTTTTATTATCTCGGTTGGTAAATTAAAAACGAATTATTCTGCAAAACTCGTAAAAAGTATGAGTGCGGGGTTTATTGTAATTCCAATTTATACACTTTACGTTTTCAGCAATAATTTTACAGTTTCTTCTATTTGTCGTAGCGTTTATTATGCCGCAAATTCCTGGCTTGCATATTATTTTTTGAGTTTTGCCGTTGATTATGGAAAATTCAAAGAAAATCCAAAAGTTAAAGTCGTTCTGAAAGTTTTATTTTTGCTGACCATTTTTGACAGTCTTTTTGTTTTATCTAATATTTTTACGGAATTTATTTTTCAGCTTCGGCTTTATTATTCCCAGACGGGAGATTTTTACTTTTGGCACTGCATAAACAAAGATCCGATTATTGTTCACAGAATTATTGTTTATGGACTTGTGACTGCCGGTATGGCGACAATAATCGTGGATTCAAAAAAGGCGCCGTACTATTACAAAATGCGTTATTTTGGAATTCTGATGGGCTACCTGCTTGTAATGATTGTTCACGCGGCCTGTTTGATTTTTGACATAAATTATGATTATTCGGTAATGCTTTATTCTTTGATGGGCGCGTTTATCTGCTATTACATTGCATATTCAACGCCGCACCAGATGATTGGACAGTCCCTTTTGAATTTTAACGACACAATAAACGACATCATTTTGTATTTTGATGAAAAAGGAAAGTGTATTTTTGCAAATCGTAAGGCGCAGGCTCATTTTAGAAAAGATGGAATTTTTGATGACAAAGGAGCAGAAAACGAACGCGTCCAGATTTTGCAGAAATTCGTAAAAAATCAAAGAGGAAAAATCCTTTTTAGTGATACAAAATTTGTCAGTGGCGAACTTCATGATTTTGAAGGCGAATACGAGGATATTTTTAACGGCGGAATTCTTGTGGGCTCGTACATTTTGCTCCGCGATAACACGGAAGCTTTGCGTCACTATAGACAGCAGAAATTTCTTACAACTCACGACGCTTTGACCGGAATTTTTAACCGTGAGGAATTTTTTAACAAGGTTGATGAACTTTTGCGCACTCAAAATGATGTTACTCGTCTTATGCTTTGTTTTAATATCCGGGATTTTAAGCTTACAAACGGCATTTTTGGCTCAGAGGCCGGCGATGAAATTTTAAGAAAACATGCTCAGATGCTTCAGTCTCTGGCTCATGGTGATGACGTTTACGGCAGAATTGGTGACGATAAATTTGCACTTTTTACGCGTTCTGCGCTTTTTAACCCTAAAATAATCGAAGAAGCTCTAAAAAATCTTCAGAAAATCACAAAAACTGAAACTTTTCATCTTAGAAATGAAGTTGGCGTTTACGAAGTTGTTGGCGGAACCGAAAATGCTCAGTTAATTTACGATAAGGCGCTGACTGCAATTGAGCACAAAACTGACAATGGAAAGATTTTTTATTTTTATAATCCGGAAATTATGAATAATCAGGTTGAAGAACATAATCTGACAAATTCGTTTGACCGTTCTTTTAAAAATCATGATTTTAAACTTTTGCTTCAGCCACTTTTGAATAAAGAAAAAATAACTGTTGGCGCGGAAGTTTTGTCTGTCTGGAATCATCCTCAAAAAGGAAAAATTTTCAGTCAGGATTATGATTCTGTTCTTGAAAAATATGGTTTTGCGGACCGTCTTAATGATTTTCTTTGGGGCGAGGCCGTAAAAACGCTCAAAACCTGGGAATCTGATAAAGGTCAGAAAATTAAACTTCTTTTAAAAGTTCCTGGAACTGATATTTTTTACACAAAACTTTATGACAGAATTTTATTACTCATAGAAAAATATGACGTGAATCCGGGAAATCTTGTTTTTGAATTTTCTGAAGAGTCAATCAGCCGCGATTTTAAGGCGATAAACGCTCTTTTTGAAAAATTGCAGTCAATCGGCGTAAAAATTCTGATTAATCAGTTTGGAAACGGATATTCTTCGCTCAATCTTTTAAAAGATATTCACTGCGATTATATAAAAATTGACTCAAGATTTATAAAGAAAACTGAAGATGCCGGCCGTGCAGAAAAAATCCTTGATTTTATTTTGAAACTTGCAGAATTAAAAAAAGTGACGGTTCTTATAAACGGAATTGACGATGAATCTGAATTTAATCGTCTGAAAAATTCTACAATCCGCGCTTTTCAGGGAAAATATTGTTCGGAAGGTAGCCTCGCCGAAGATTTTAAAGGGAGCCTCTAAAAATTGCAATTTTTAGAGATGCCCTAAATAACGCTCCTCAAAAAACTACCGATTTTTACAATAAAATGAAAAAGTGTTTCTACTGACAGATACGTTTTTTCGTGTTATGATATGGCATAAAAATAAAAATTTGTATTTTTCATAAAAAACGAAATCCTTTTTTGTAATAAAAACAAAAGTACCCGTTTTTTTTGACTGCAGCTTTTTATTTTGGAAATGATTTTTCCATAATTTTTTTCTTAGGAGTCTTAAAAGATGAAAAACGCTTACGTTAAACGAATCTGGGATGATGTAAAGGCAAAAAATGCTAACGAACCAGAATTTCTCCAGGCAGTAGAAGAAGTTTTGACAACTCTGGAACCTGTTGTAGACCAGATGCCACAGTTGGAACCAAATGCTATTCTTGAAAGAATGGTAGAACCAGAACGTGTAATTATGTTCCGTGTACCTTGGATGGACGACGCTGGAAATTATCACGTAAATCGTGGTTACCGTGTTCAGTTCAACTCTGCTATTGGACCTTACAAAGGAGGACTCCGCTTCTCTAAAGAAGTTAACCTTTCTGTATTGAAATTCTTGGGTTTTGAACAGGTTTTGAAAAATTCTTTAACAACACTTCCAATGGGTGGTGGTAAGGGTGGTTCTGATTTTGATCCACACGGAAAATCTGATAAAGAAGTTATGAGATTCTGTCAGTCATTTATGACAGAACTTTATCGTCATATTGGTGCTGATGTTGATGTTCCAGCTGGTGATAAAAACGTTGGCGGTCGCGAAATTGGTTATCTTTTTGGTCAGTACAAGAGAATCCGCGATGAATATACTGGAGTTTTGACAGGAAAAGGTCTTACTTTCGGTGGTTCTTTAATCCGTACAGAAGCTACTGGTTATGGTTTGATTTATTTTGCTCAGGAAATGCTCAAAAAAGTTGGAGAAGATTTCAAGGGCAAGACTTGTATTGTTTCTGGTTCAGGAAACGTTGCTCAGTATGCAGCAGAAAAATTGATTCAGTTGGGTGCAAAAGTTGTTACTCTTTCTGATTCTAACGGATATATCTATGATGCAGACGGCATTACTCAGGAAAAATTGGACTGGGTTAAGGAACTTAAATGTGTTCGCCGTGGTCGTATTGCAGAATATGCAAAGCAGTTCCCATCAGCAAAATACTTTGAAGGCAAAAAAGTTTGGGAAGTTAAGTGTGATTGTGCATTCCCATGTGCAACTCAGAACGAACTTCTTGGCGAAGATGCACAGAAACTTTTGGATAACGGCGTAAAATTGGTTGCAGAAGGTGCAAATATGCCTTCTAACTTGGATGCTGTTAATAAGTTCCAGGCTGCAAAAATCCTTTACGCACCAGGAAAAGCTTCAAATGCAGGTGGTGTAGCAACATCTGGTCTTGAAATGAGCCAGAACTCAGAAAGACTTTCTTGGTCTGCTGCAGAAGTTGACGAAAAACTCCACAACATCATGATTAACATTCACGACAACTGCTACAACACAGCTGTTAAGTTCAATCAGACTGAAGGCAAGTGGGTTAACTACGTTGCTGGTGCAAACATTGCCGGTTTCGTAAAAGTTGCCGATGCTATGATTGCTCAGGGCTTGGTATAATAGATTAGCCTAGGTCAGGCTCCTGCCTAGCCACCACGAGCAAGTCTCGCGAAAAATCCCCCGGAGGTTGCAGAACTTTCGGGGGATTTTTTGTGTTTTGGGACTTTCCCGAAATTCAAGAATGTTTGATTATAAAAATAATGTCATGTAAACAGGAAGATATGTTACGTCATCATCCATGGCAAGATCTTTTGTGTAAATAATAAACCTTTCGTGTTTTTTGAGCTGATATTTTTTTACAAAATAATCAAAAGATTCATGCTCTCTGTAATCAGAAGATTTAACTTCGATAGGACAAATGTGGTGGTCTTTTATGATGATAAAATCTACCTCATACTTCTGCTCTTTTTCATTTCCTTGGGGCTTGTAGTTGTATTCGTGAAAAAATAATTCATAACCTCGGGCTCTCAACATCTGGGCTACAAGATTTTCAAAAATCATACCAAGGTTAGTTCCCAGTTTTCCAAGAATGATTTTTTTATATAGTTCATCTTCAGTTTCGCTAGAAGTTTTCAAAATCTGCGTTATGAGCAATCCTGTATCTCCCATGAATAATTTAAAATTTCCAGATTCGGCATATAAATCGAGAGTAAGTTCAGGTTGTGTAATGTTTCTGCAATAATTTCCCATCATGGATTCATCAATATATCTGACAGACTGAACATAATTTTTATATCTGGCATTTTCATTAATATTTGAAAACTTGAATTTGCAGTTATGATTTGAAAGTTGTTCTGGAATAGATTTAAAAATCGCTGATGCTTTTTCAGAATTATCTTCATCATATTTTTTTAAATCCTCCTCATAAAGAGAAAGAATATTTCTTTTTATTGAATCTATTTGACTATATGTTTTTCCCTCAACAAAAGCCTTTACCGCCTGTGGCATTCCTCCGACAGCAAAATACGTCCGGAAGGTATTCATAAATTTGCGGTGCAGTTTTTCTCCAACAGGCATTCTTTTTTCAAAACATTCCTTTAGGAAGGGGGCAGTTACGTTATCTCCGGTAGCCCAAAGAAATTCCTCAAAATCCATGGGATACATTTTTCGTTTGTCTTCTTCTGATGGAATTGTGATTTCCTGACTTTTCTTTTTTATGCTGATAAGAGAGCCGGTTTCTATGTAATCGTACCTGCCATCTTTTACAAGATATTTGATTGACTGGCGGGCAAGGGGAAATCTTTGTACTTCATCAAATATAATTACGCTGTTTTTTGGTTTAAGGTTTTTACCTGTATATAAAAACAAATTGCGAAAGAAAAGGTCAGGATTTCCTATATTTTCAAAATTATCTTTTACTTCTTTTGAAGCAATTGCAAAATCAATTATAAGGTAGTTTGCATATTCTTTTTTGGCAAAAGCTTCCGCTATTGTGGATTTTCCTATTCGGCGAGCACCATCAATCATTAATGCAGTGCTTCCTTTTGATGAGTTTTTCCAATCGAGCATAAC
>CAVHTI010000077.1:0-10499 GCA_963638805.1 Anaerobutyricum sp. | reverse complement strand
TCGGTAACTGAATTTTTATCAAGTTCCCCGACCGCAAAAATATTTTTCAAATGCAGCTTTTACTGCTTAAAATACAGTAATTTCATGTTTTTGAAGAAGAATCAATGTAAAGTTTAAAAAGATGGTGCTGTATAAGTACAAATTTTTTTTTGGAAAATATGCACTTATACAGAAGATTGATATTTAGCTTGGAATTTTGATGAATCCTAGGCTGGATTTTTTAATTTACTTCGGAAATTGTATGAATTACCTGACTGATCCAATTCAAATATCCGCGTTTGTCGCTGGGAGTAGAACTTATAGGAAATATGAGCTTTCTTCCGTTTTTATAATAAATCAATTTGGGATGTCCAGAGCCTTCGGGTGGTTCATAATAGAAGTTTAGTGCATTAAGTTTTTCTATTTGTTTTTCAGTCAAATAATGTTTTCGCTGCTTGAGAAATGAATTGTCCACGCATTTACAAGAATTACATCGCCTTCTTTCATGCACGAAACTTGGGAATATCATTTGCACACTCTACAGACTCAAAAATATACGAACTCATCGGTTTTTCAATTATACCCTTTCGTTGAAGAAAAAAAATAAAAAAAAAATTTGACAGATAAAAATGTAAGCGCTATCATTTTAATTATGAAAGCGCTTACATCAATTACAACTATGCAAGACTTGGCAGATGCAGCGGGCGTATCCCTTGCAACTGTATCCAGAGTATTCAGCGGAAGCAATAAAGTTTCTGACAAGACTAAGGAAAATGTTATGGAACTGGTTAAACAGTCGGGCTTTTGTCCTAATGAAACTGCCCGTACCATGGCGGCTGGTAAGTCCAGACTTATTGCAGTAATTCTGCCGGATATTGAAAATCCATTCTTTTCTAAACTTTTATCGGAAGTTGAGGAGAAATGCGTTGAAAGTGGCTACTCAATGATTTTCTTCAATTCTAAAGGTGACAGTGAAAAAGAGAAGGACATAGTTACTAAAATGATGGCACGTCAGGCAGATGGTATGCTCATTTGTATGACAAAAGTAAAGTCCGAAATGATTCCGGTGCTCAAAACTGCAAAATATCCGGTTGTAGTGATGGCCCGGAACATTGAAGGCTTAAATTCAGTTGGAATTGACCACGTGGATGGTGGTCGACTCGCAGCTGATTATTTATTGGAAAACCAATGTAAATCATTCTTCTATTTTGGCCTTACTGAAGATGAAAAATTTATTGGTTTTAATAAAGAATTGCTTGCAAAAGGGATTCAAGAAAAAGATATTCATGCTTTTGCAGACAAAAACTGGTACTACTCAGAGTTAAATGAAGCTGCAGAAATAATGGATAAATTTATGCAGGAAAATGTTAAATCATCTAAGGCTGGACTTTTCTGTGTAAATGATTTATTTGCTTTGCAGGCAATTAGTGCTGCTCACAGAAACAATATTGATGTTCCTGGGCAGCTTAGCATTATTGGTTTTGATAACATAAACGTTTGCGACTTATCATATCCAACGCTGTCTTCAATCAGTCAGCCTATGGATAAGATTGCATCTGAGAGTTTTAGGTTATTAATGGAAAAAATTAACGAAAAAGAAGGCAACGGAAGTGTAGAAAATATTGTACTTCAGCCTTCACTTATAAAACGAGATTCATAACAAATCTCAAGGAAAAATAAAATGAAAAAATTAGGATTTTTAGTTGCATCAGCTATTTTAGCGATTGCAGTATTAGGCGGATGTTCTAAAAAAAATACAACAAATTCAATCAGCATAATGTTTCAGGGCTCAGATCTTGAACAGGCCGCTCTTAAAGCATGCGCGGAACGATTTTCAGAAAAAACAGGAATCTCTGTGGAACTTTTATATACACCGCACGATTCATATACATCAAAATTAGCAAGTTTTATTAAAAATAAAAATGTACCTGACATCATCAGTATTGATGGCCCAGTGCTTGCAAACCTTGCATGGTCTGGAGTAATTCAGTGCGTTGAACCTTACATTGATCAGGAAATCATAAATGACATGACTCCTTCAAATGTTGCTCAGTGTACCTATCCGGTTGATAACAAACTTTACGCAATCAGTTATGCAGATTCTACAGTTCTTTTGTATTGTAATAAAACATATTTGAACAAAATCGGGGCAAGAATTCCAACAAGCGTTGAAGATTCCTGGACAATTGAAGAATTTGATGACATTCTTACAAAACTTGCGGCGCTCCCTGAAGTAACCTGGCCTTTAGACTTAATGTGGGCATGGAATCTTGCCGGTTCTGAATGGGGAACATACGGATTTTATGAATGTCTTGCTTCTGGCGGTTCAGACATTATCAATCGTGATACTTGGATTGCCGATGGAACGCTGAACAGTGAAGCGTCTGTTAATGTTCTGAAATATTTTCAGAAATGGGGCACAAACGGCTGGATTGTTCCAAAATCTGCTGGCGAAAATACACTTTATAACGACAAACGTCAGACCGCAATTGCGTGGAATGGAAACTGGAACTATCTCACTTGTGAAGCAGCAATGGGCGATGAAGTAATTGCTCTTCCTCTTCCGAATTTTGGTAGAGGAACCCGCACTCCAAATGCAACATGGATCTGGGGTATTTCGGCAACTTCCAAAAATCCAGAAAAAGCCGGTCAATTCTTAAACTATATGATGACTGACACAATCTTCCTTGATGCTCAAGAATCAAATGCATGCTACCCGGCCTTGAAAAAATTTGCACAACGCTGTGAAACATATATGGATCCTGCAAAAATGGCAATTGCCTATGAACAGTCAAATTATGCAATCAGCCGTCCAAATCATCCTGCATACCCGACAATTACACTTGCCTTCTCTGATGCTTTTGAATCTATCTTAAATGGTGCTGACATCAAAACTGAACTGGACAAAGCGGCACAAAAAATTGATGAAGACATCAAAGATAATGACGGATACCCTCCATTCGGAAAAAAATAATGTTTGTAACTGGTGATTTATTTTCTGAATCACCAGTTTTTCGCCTTCTATTTTACAGAGGTCAAAATGAAAAACTCGATTTTCGCTTCTTTCAAAGAAAAAAATATACGGCAGGAAATCTATATGCTTCTTCCTGCATGCATTCTTCTGATTATTTTTATGGTTGTGCCTTTTTTTTCAGCATTTGGACTTTCACTTACCAATCAGAAACTCATTCCAAACCCTATGGTGCCTGCAAAATTTGTAGGTCTTAGAAATTACATTCAGATTTTTAAAGATCCAAGTTTCTGGCAAGCTTTTAAAAATGTAATTCTTTTTACAATAATGGTAATTCCTTTACAATGCGGATTTGCACTTTTGATGGCTAACGCTTTGAATAAAGTAAAATTTCTTAAAGGATTTTTGAGAAGTTTGTTCTTTCTTCCGTATATTACGCCAATGGTAATCGTTGCTGTAATCTGGAAGTCAATTTATCAATATCCGGATGGAATTGCAAATCTTGTGGTTAAAATTGTAACTTTTGGCACCGCCCATTCAATTGACTGGCTGGGAAACAAAAATACTGCTCTTATTGCAATTACAATTCTTTCTGCGTGGCAGGCATTTGGTTTTCAGATGATTATTTATCTAGGCGCATTACAAAGCATTCCGACTTCACTTTACGAAGCGGCAAATATTGATGGCGCAAATGCAAGGCAGGTTTTCTGGCATGTTACCTGGCCAAGTTTAAAAGAAACTAACACCCTTGTTTTAATTATCACGACAATCCAGGCTTTGAAATTATTTACACAGGTAAACATCATGACAAAAGGCGGACCAAACGGTTCAACAAATACTCTTGTTCATTATATTTATCAGAGTGGTTTTACAGGACAGAAGATTGGTTATGCTTCTGCGGCTTCTGTAATTCTATTCCTTCTTATTCTTATAATTTTCCTTGTCCAGAACAAACTTCTTCGCGGAAAAGAAGAAAAAGCTAGAGACTAGGAGGGGTGTTATGGTACAAAAAAAATCCAAAGATATAGCTTTTACCGCATTTTTATTTATTTTAGGTCTTTTAATAATCACACCAATTTTTCTGATGTTCATTTCTTCACTAAAAGATGACAGATTTGAAATCATGAAAGATATGGGAAGTCTTAAAGCATTTGTTGTTTTACACCCTACCCTTCATAATTTTAAGGAAATTCTTTTTGAATCAGTTCAAAATTTTGGGCGCGCTTTCTTTAATTCTATGATTGTTTTGGTTGTCACGGTCGTTCTTACAGCAATTGTCTGTTCTATGACGGGATATGCCCTTCAGCGTGGAAAACTTAAAATCCGGAAATTTATTTTTATCGCAGTGCTTTCACTCTACATCATTCCTATGGAAGCCATCATGTTGCCTTTGATGTATCAGGTTTCTTCTTGGGGAATTACGGATACGTATGCCGTGCAGATTTTACCATTCGTTGCAAGTCCACTGTATATCTATCTTTTTTACAATTATTTTAAGGAAGTGCCAATTTCTCTTTCCGAAAATGCAGAACTGGAAGGCGCTTCATTCTGGACCGTTTTTAAATCTATCTATCTTCCAATGAATAAAGCGCCGATTGTTACCGTTTGTATTCTTCAGGGAATGGATATGTGGAATCAGTACTTGTGGCCATTACTTGTGACGACAGATCAGAAAGTTCGCCCTATGTCAGTTGCAATTTCTTCCTTCACAGGAACTGGCGGTGACATTTATTGGGATCAGCTTATGGCCGCCAGTGTTGTAATGCTACTTCCTGTTTTAATTTTATTCATTATTTTCCAACGTTTCTTTATTGAATCAGTTGGTTCATCTGCAGTAAAAGGATAATTTATGAGCGGAATTTTTGACAAAGCACAGAAAAAGCAAACGGAACTTTTTGAACAAATTACTAATTCAAAAAAAATTCAGTCTGAACGACCACTATTTCATTTTGCCACGCCAGGCGGTTGGTGCAACGATCCAAACGGATTTTCTGAGTTCAACGGAAAAGTCCATCTTTTCTACCAATATCATCCCTACTCAACTCAGTGGGGATCAATTCACTGGGGGCACGCTGTTTCTGAGGATATGTTGAACTGGCAGTTGCAGCCTGTCGCACTTGCACCAGATAAAAACGCCGACGACAAAGGTTGTTTTTCTGGAACCGCTTTGGAACATAAAGGAAAGCATATTATTGCCTATACCGGTGTTTCAAATAACGGAAAAATTAATATTCAAAATCAGTGCATAGCAATTGGGAACGGTCGTGTTTACGAAAAATTGAAGTGTAACCCAGTCATTACTGCCGACAACATTCCGTTTGAATATAATCCAGAAGATTTCCGCGATCCAAAAATCTGGAAGAAAGATGAAAAATTCTACATGGCCTGTGTCATCAAACAAAAAGACAATCATGGCGCAATCGTCGTCTTTGAATCTGATAATCTGGA
The DNA here is from genome assembly GCA_963638805.1 of Anaerobutyricum sp. Lineage (GTDB taxonomy): Bacteria > Spirochaetota > Spirochaetia > Treponematales > Treponemataceae > Treponema_D. Next base: position 5,101 of record CAVHTI010000077.1, on the reverse strand, counting down.
AAAATGGACTTATAAAGGAATTCTTGATTCTAGCAAAGACGGCCTGAGTAATATGTGGGAGTGCCCTGACGTTTCTGCTGTTGACGGAAAAGATATTTTGATTTTTTCGCCACAAGAAATGAAAGAAAATTACAATCTTGGATTTCATGATGGAAACAACAGCGTTTATGTAACTGGTAATTTTGATTACAAAAATTTCAAATTCACAAGAGAAATTCGTCCCGAAAATGGATATACCGCTGCCCTTCTTGATTACGGAATTGATTTTTACGCCCCAGAAACAACAAGACTTTCTGACGGACGTACAATCATGATTGCCTGGATGCAAACCTGGGAATCTTACATTACCCCAGAAAACTACATCTGGTCTGGAATGATGACTTTGCCTCGGGAATTATCTTTCAAAAACAACAGACTTTACCAATTGCCAATCCGTGAATTAGAAAACTGGAAAACTGACAATCAAAGTGGCGAATGTAAAACCGCCACAAAGACGCCTATTTTTACAAATTCACAACGGCATTTTGAACTAGATTTAAGTTTTGATGAAAATGCAACTGGAAATATGGAACTTTCCTTAGCTCATGCTGACGAAAAAGTTATTCTGAATTTAGATTTGAGCACAAGAAGCATTTTTTTTGACAGACTTAAATCATTAACTCCGGGAGCCATTTCCAACAGACAGGCAAAACTTAGAACTGACGACAAAAAAATCAATCTTAAAATTATTGGTGATACTTGTTCCCTGGAAGTTTTTGTTAACGACGGAATTATGACGTTCACAAATACATTCTTTTTCAGTGACGAAAAATCAGATCTTACCGTCAATAATAATACGTCTTGTAAAATCAAATATGATTTTTGGAAGATTAAGCATTTTTAAGCAAACATTTTAGGGGAAAATATGTCTAAAAAATATGATGTAATAGCATTGGGTGAACTTTTAATTGATTTTACACAAAATGGAATCAGTACTTCCGGAAACTGGCTGATGGAAGCAAATCCTGGAGGAGCACCCTGTAATGTCCTTGCAATGCTTACAAAACTTGGGCACAAAACTAGTTTTATTGGACAGGTTGGAAATGATATGTTCGGAAAAATGCTCAAAGAACGCGTTAAATCCATTAACATTGACGTTTCAAATCTGATTTTTTCTGATGAATACAATACGACGCTGGCGTTTGTTCACACCGCTCCTGATGGGGACAGAGATTTTTCTTTCTATCGCAAAACTGGTGCTGATGCCTTTCTTTCAAAAAAGAATATCAATCCTGAAGAAATCAAGGCCGCAAAAATTTTTCATTACGGAACTCTTTCAATGACAAATGAAACCGTAAATGAAGCGACAGAATTCGCACTAGAAACTGCTAAAAACTCCGGAATTCTTTGTTCCTTTGATCCAAATCTTAGAAAACCTTTGTGGGATTCTCTAGAAAAAGCAAAACAAAGAATTTGGTACGGGATTTCAATGTGCAATATTCTAAAAATTGCGGAAGAAGAATTGGAATTCATAACTGGAGAAAACGATATTGCAAAAGGAATTGGAATTATCAGAAATAAATACGAAATTCCTTTAATTACGGTCACAAAAGGAAAACACGGAAGTTGTGCTTTTTACAAAAACGAAAAAGAAGAACTTTTTGCCGAAGTGCCAACTTTCATGAATGTAAAAACGATTGACACAACTGGTGCCGGCGACACTTTCTGTGCCTGCATTCTTCATGAAATCCTCGACAATGGGTACGAAAGTTTTACAAAGGAACGCCTTAAAAAAATGCTGATCTTTGCAAATGCGGCTTCTTCTTTAATCACAACCAAAAAAGGTGCGCTTTGTGTCATGCCAGACAAAAATCAAATTGAAAAATTGATTACCTCAGCGGAAGATTAATCCAAATATTCCAATTTTCCCCGTTCTACATCTGGCAATACTCCCTGCTTATATTAAAATGAAGGCCGCGAACCACTAAAAAATCTCTAAAAAATTAAAAAATGCTCCGCAAACCTACCCGCGGAGCATTTTTTTTTCAGGTCATTTTTTAAAAGAGAGAATCAGCCAGAGCGTATCCTGCCAATTTTTGTCCCATTTGAAACTTCTCTTTGTTCCCGTCAAAACCTCTCTTGTAAGCACCAATCAAGCGGCGCATATATTTGCTATGAGGATACCTTGTTGCAAGTTTTTTCAGATAGAAAAACATTTTTCCTCTATTATGAGCATAGTAATAGTAGGCATAAAGCATTTCGTCATAGCCTTCTGCGTCCAGCTCTTTCAGCTTTGCAATATTGTCTTCCTGCAGTTCTATGATTCTATCATGCCAGACTTCAAAAACCATTGCGATTTCATAGGCAATATAACTATCATAATTTATATAACTGCAAGATATGTCATCTGGAACTCTACCCTTCAGCACTATTGTATTTCCAACAAAAACCGCAAATTCATTTTCCGATAAACCTTCAAAATCGCCAATCTCTGTTGCAACCCTGCCAATTTTTTTATAAAACCGCTCATTATGTTCTTCAAGTTTTTCATCTATAAGTATAAAAAAATGACCAGGATCTTCCTCTATCTCCTCTTCAAAAATTTCAACCCTAATAGGATCAGGCAAAATTTCCTGCAATTCTTCGCGTGAAATCATAATGTACCTCTCCGATTACAAAACCGAATCTACAATTCCATAATCCACCGCTTCCGCTCCGTGCAGATAAAAATTTCTGTCCGTATCTTTTACAACGTCCTCATAATTTTTACCGCAATTTTCTGCAAGAATTCTGTTCAGACCTTCCTTACAGCGCTTCAATTCCATGGCCTCAATTTCAACATCAGAAGACTGCCCTTTTGCGCCACCCAAAGCCTGATGAATCATAACCGTCGAATGAGCCAGTACATTCCGCTTGCCCTTCGTCCCGCCACTAAGCAAAACCGCGCCCATACTCATAGCTTTTCCAACGCAAATCGTGCGAATTTCGCTTTTTATATGCTTCATCGTGTCATAAATTGCAAGTCCAGCGCTAACATCGCCGCCGTAAGTATTAATATAAAACTGAATTTCCTCGTGTCCCTGCGCATCCAGATACAAAAGCTGGGCAATAATGCTTTCCGCCATATTTTCTTCAATTTCGCCAAAACAATGAACAATCCTGCTTTTCAAATTCGCAGTCCAAATATCAGTGTGATCCGACAAACGTGGTTCAATATACATAATCAATTTTCCTCTTATTTTAATTAAGGAGGGGAAAGGATTCCCCTCGGCCGCACACGGTTGCGGCCTACCCCTTCTAACGGGGGCAAGCCCCCGTAACGCCCCCATTTTACGAAGCGAATCCTATTCTGGCGCCACCATTCATTCGTTTTTCGTCCTGAATTTTAATCAGTTCATCTATGATGTAATCAGAATTAATCTTTTCCTTAGAAATAAACCGGATTTTTCCCGTCAAAGAACCAAAATCCCCCGGAGTCACAGAATCATATCTTGCAACCTTCTGAATCTGCCCTTCTTCAAAATTATATTTTCCAAAGAAAGTACTAAGCAAAGTCTTTATGCCGTCTTTGTTCAAAGCCTTAAATTCACTGATAACATGAAAACGGCGCTGCATTGCAGGATCCATAATCTTTCGCAAATTCGTTGTACAAATACAAATCCCGGAAAATTCTTCCATCTGGGTAAGAAACTCATTCACCTGAGTTCGTTCCCAGCTCTGACTGGCATTTGAACGGTCTGCAAAAAATGAATCTGCTTCGTCAAACAAAAGAATTGAATCCGAAGATTCGGCTTCCTCAAAAGCGTCTGCAATTGCCTGCTCCGTCTGGCCAACATAAGGGCCAAGCAAATCAGAACAGCGCTTAAGCAAAAGCGGTTTGTCAAGAATTTGCGCTATGTAACGGGCAAGTTCGGTTTTTCCCGTTCCACTCATTCCGTAAAAAAGAATTCGCACCCCGTCAGTATTTCCAATCTCCTGATTTTCTTTTTTGTAGAGTTCTGCATTTTTAAGCATCTCTACAATTTCAGAAGCCGGTACTGACGTGTTCAGCACAGATAAGTCGTAAGAATTCTTAACTCCGCCACGAATTTTCTTTTTTCCGTACAAAAGCGAAGAATTTGCTTCCAGAACGGATTTAATATCAGCCTTAACCTTAGTTTCCTTGCCCTTTTCATAGTCCAAAGATTTTATGGCCTTAACAACATTATCAACAGAAGCGCCCGTAACCTTGTATTTACTGCACATATCAAGAATGTCACTCTTAAGACCAACTGGCATTTTTACAGTTTTGAGCTTTTCTTCTGCAATCAAACGCAAAGTTTCTTTTGGCATCTGATTAAATTTGATTGAATAAGTAAAGCGCCGCAAAGTTGACTCATCCATTTCGCCGGTGTAATTTACAATAAAAATGCACTTGTTTTCAGAATTATCCAGCATTTTGTTTACAGTTCCTTTCTGCGGAGAACTTAACTGCATTCCAAAAAATCCAAATTCTTTTGTCTGAAGTACATTTTCCGCTTCATCAACCACAAGCACTGAATCATCTTTTTTAAGCGAAAGATAACAGTTCAAACGGCTCAGCGCTTTTGCATCGGCGCAATCCGCATTTATACCGCTAACTTCCAGTTCATTTTTATAGGAAGTCATTTTTAATCCGCTTTGTTTTATCAAAGACTTTGCATATTCGGTTTTGCCGGCCCCTGAAGCACCGTAAAGCAAAATATTACAAGGATTTCCGCTTTTTAAAAGTTGAACTGCAACATCAGTTTGTTCCTTTGAAATACTAAAAGAATCCGGATCATAAGCTTTTACGGATTTTTCATTTTTAATGATGTCCGTAAAATAAAGGCGCATATCTTTTTCATAAATTGCATCCATTGCGTCTTCGTCCATGTCGCCGTCTTCGTCAATTAAACCGTAAGCCCTGAGTTTCTGGTCATTTTTTAACAGCAACCGGATTTCTTTTTGAGTTTTGCCAGTACATTTTGAATACATTTCCGCCCGTGTCAATTCATCGCTACGGTAAAAGTCATTACAAACGTCATAAATTTCTTTTACGGCGTGCATTCTGAACGCTGCCTGCAAAAGTATGGCCTCATCTTTACTCAGTTTAAGTGTATTA
>CAVHTI010000076.1:0-10633 GCA_963638805.1 Anaerobutyricum sp. | reverse complement strand
GTATTCTGTCGACCAGATTTAAGAATTAAGTACATGTAAGCGTCAATTTTTAACCCGCCCTTCAAAACAAAAGGCACACAGGCGGTTGAAAAAGTGCTGTTGTTATTCTCAAACTTTGCAAAACGTCAATCCCGAAGCGGTGTTTTCGGGATATTTTTTACCAATAGATAGAGAAACTTGTTCAAACGGTCGACTATTTTATTATTAAAAAAAAGACCGCCTGCATTACACAGATTTTTCTGCGCGCACACACGCGGTCTTATCTTTACCGAAAATATATTTTTTGCGTAAGGCTATGGAGCACCGGCGAAGGCAGTTTCAACCTGCCGATGCCGAAGCCCGCAGGTGTGCAATTTGCACGCCGAGGACTTTGAGCGTTAGCGAAGTGCGGAACAGCCGACCTGCCTTTATGGCAGGTTACGCCCAGAAGTTAAGCTTTAACTACTGTTAAAAGCATTTTGTACTGCTTTACAGCCTTAAGCGCATGCGGAGCACCGGCCGGCATAATCAGCGATTCGCCTTCGTGAATTAAAAGTTTTTCGCCATTAAGTTCAATTTCGGCTTCGCCTTCAAGGCACACTACAAATGCATCGCCTGGTGCCGAGTGAGTGCTAACGCCCTGCCCTGCATCAAAAGCAAAAAGCGTCATTGTAAGAGCGTCGCCATTTACCAAAGTTTTGCTGACAATAGTGCCACTTTCAACTGCAACCTGGTCTTTTAAAGTTACAACTTTACCCTGATCAAAATTTTTAATGAACATAAGATTCTCTCCTTTTTCTTGATTTTTGATTCTATTTACAACCGAAAAATTTAATTTATACGGTTTATTTCCGCTGATTTGAAAACGCTTTCCACCTTTTACAAAAAGTGCCATTCCTTTTTTGGCAATCTGAGCGTTGATAGTATCTTTTTCGCCATCAGTTTCAAAAAGTACCTGGCCCTCTTCCACCGTCAAAAGTAAATCGCCGGGAATTGTCTGCCAGGTAATGCCCTCGCCCGCCCCAAAGGAATAAAGTGTCATATTAAAGGCTGCAGTGTCACAAAGATTTTTGCTAATCACAAGGCCGTCTTTTGCAACAATAAAGTCTGATAAATTGAAAGTTTTTGCGACAGGAAGTTTTGTAAAATTCATACTATGATTTTTTAACATTATACAAAAAATTCAGCAATGCCATTGAAATAATTATCAGGTAGCCGATTATGCTGAATATGTCGGGAATCATTCCAAAAAGGAAAAATCCAAGAAGTGTAGAAAAAATGATTTGTGAATAGTCGTAAATTGAAATTTTTGCAGCCGGAGCGTATGAATATGCCGCGGTAATCGTAAATTGTCCGCCCGCTGCTGAAATTCCCGCGCAAATTAAAAAAATCCACTGTTGGGCAGTCATCGGGTTGTAATTTAAAATAAGATATGGCACGGAAATCAGCATTGAAAACGCAGAAAAAAACAGCACGATTACTTTTCCGTTGCAGCCAAGTTTACTTAATTTTCTGACGCACGCGTATGCAAAGCCCGCACCCATGCCGCCCGCAAAACCTGCAATTGTCGGTAGCATCTGAGTAAAATTGAAACTTGGTTTTATAATCAGCATTGAACCTAAAAAGGCAACTATGATAGCAATCAGCGGAATTTTATTGATTTTTTCTTTCATCAGTAAAAAACTGAAAAGTATGGAAAAAAACGGCGACATTTTGTTTAAAATTGATGCATCAGAAAGGACAAGATGATCTATTGCAAAGAAATTACCGTAAATTCCCACTGAACCGGCGATTGAACGCAAAAATAAATAAAGCAGTGCGCCCTTTGGAATTGCAATTGCCGCTACCCCCTCTTTTTTTGCGGTGAGAAAAATTCCCACCAGAGCAATTAAAAATGCAACGGCGTTTCTGAAAAATGCTTTCTGCATAAAAAAAATATTTCCGGCAAGATGTACAAATGCCGCCATCAGTGCAAAGAAAAACGCGGAAGATATTATAAGTACGATGCCTTTTGTTGTATCAGAAATGTTTTTCATAACTGACAGTTTATGTTTTATGATTTTTCAAATCAAGAAAAAAATAAAAAAGGATTGCCGTTTTTTGCAGCAATCCCCTTTTGTCAGTTACATATTTTCGTATGTTTGAATACTGTCTTCAAGATGTTCAATTTTTATTCCAGCTTGTTTGAACATTTCAAGACTGTCAGCTTCGTCGTGGTAGTGTTTGTCGCAAACTACTCGGACAATTCCACAATTTATGAGCAGCATAGCGCACGTTCTGCACGGTGTCATTTTGCAGTAGCAGGTGGCGCCTTCAATGGAAATTCCGCGTTTTGCCGCCTGGCAGATTGCATTTTGTTCTGCATGAACTGTCCGCACACAATGTTGACTGATTGTACCGTCTTCATGAAGCATTTTTTTCAGAAGATGGCCTACTTCGTCGCAGTGTGGTAGTCCCGCCGGAGAACCTACATAACCACTTACGAGCAGCTGTTTGTCTCTTGCAATTACACAGCCGGAACGACCACGGTCACAAGTTGCTCTTTTTGCGACAGTCCTGCTGATTTCCATAAAGTATTCATCCCAAGTTGGACGCACATATTTAATATTTTCTGACATAATTTTTCCTTGAAGTTTTACTTTAGTGCTTCAAATATAATATCGGCAATAAATATTCCGGCAAGAACCCAGGTAACAACAGGAATTTCTTTGATTTTTTTAGTAACGCATTTACAAAGAACGTAAGAGATAATTCCCCACATAATGCCTTTTGAAATTGAATATGCAAACGGCATTACCATGATTGTAATAAAAGCTGGGATTCCGTTTGACGGGTCAGTAAAATCAATGGACATAACTGATTTCATCATGAGGAATCCTACAAAAATCAAGGCCGGAGCGGTTGCTGCAGATGGAATTAAACTGAACAGTGGCCAGATAAATAATGAAAGAAGGAATAAAATTCCAGTTACGACTGATGCAAGTCCTGTTCTAGCGCCGGCTGCAACTCCAGAAGAACTTTCTACAAAGGAAGTTACAGTTGAAGTTCCAAGACACGCTCCCAATACCGTTCCAATTGAATCTGATAAAAGTGCGCCCTTTGCATTGAGAATCTGGCCATTTTCGTCTTTCAGATTTGCCTGTTCGCCAATACCAACAAGAGTTCCGATTGTATCAAAAAGATCTGTAAACAAGAATGTAATAAAAATTACAAAGAACTGACCGAGGATTGCAAAAGAGAATTTTCCGGTTTCTGCAGAAATACAGATTCCTTTAAAATCAAATGCAAATAAATTTGGTTTTTCTGGAAGACTGAATGGTTTGAAGTTTTCTGGAATACTTGTTACACCAAAAGGAATTCCGATGATTGTTGTGAGGGCAACGCCAATCAAAATAGCTCCCGGAACATTTAAAAGATACAACACAATAGTAAGAATCAAACCAATTACGGCAACTAATGCAGATGCGTGCTGAAGATTAAGATTTACAAAACCAATTGTTGTACCCGTGTCTGTTGTACAGATTCCAGCGTTTACAAGTCCAATAATTGCGATAAATAAACCGATTCCGACTGAAACGGCCTTTTTTAAACTGTCAGGAATTGAATTGATGATTGCTTCTCGTATACCGAATACAGAAAGAAGAATAAATAAAATTCCTTCAACAAATACAGCGGTTAATGCTAACTGCCAGCTGCAACCCATACTTAAAACAACCGTATAGGTAAAAAATGCGTTTAATCCAAGTCCCGGTGCAAGTGCAACCGGAAGATTTGCTAAAAATGCCATGATAAGTGTAGTAATGCCTGCAGAAATTGCAGTTGCAGTAAATACAGCACCCCAGCCCATTCCTGATTCTGAAAGAATACTAGGATTCAAAGCAAGAATGTAAGCCATAGCAAGGAAAGTTGTAACACCACCGACAATTTCTTTTCCTACTGTCGTGTTTCTTTCCTGTAGATGAAAAATCTTTTCCATTTTTTTTCTCCAAAAAAAGTGATATTTCATTATAACAACTATTGACTTTTTTTTCACGGAAATATAATATCTAATCATTCGCGGATGTCATATAACGGCTCATTATCTCAGCCCTCCAAGCTGATGACGAGGGTTCGACTCCCTTCATCCGCTGAGTTAAGACGCTTTCTGGTTCTAGAAAGCGTCTTTTTTGTTTAACATTCACTTGGGAGTCGAACCCTACGGGTTCTTCGCGGAGCATGAATGCTCCGGCGCAAAATGCTAAAAACCCTGTCGGCTTTTTTTAACGCATTTTGTCTTCATCCGCTGAGTTAAGACGCTTTCTGGTTCTAGAAAGCGTCTTTTTTGTTTAACATTCACTTGGGAGTCGAACCCTACGGGTTCTTCGCGGAGCATGAATGCTCCGGCGCAAAATGCTAAAAACCCTGTCGGCTTTTTTTAACGCATTTTGTCTTCATCCGCTAAGTCAAGGTGCTTCTGGTTTCAGAGAGCGTTTTTTTTTAGAAAAACGATATTCACAAAAGTTTGTAAACAGATTATGATTATAGGAAAATTTAGAATGGCAATTCTGGATTTTATTTTTTTAAGAGACAGTTACACATAATTAAGGAGATAACGCATATGTCTAACAAAATTACTATCATTGGTGCTGGTCAGGTTGGTTCAACTGTTGCTTTTGCACTTACTTTAAAACAGTTAGCTTCAGAAATTGTTTTGATTGATATAGCTAAGGACAGAGCTATGGGTGAAGCAATGGATATTCGTCAGGGAACTCCATTTGTTGGTCCAGTATATATTCATGATGGTGATTATGAAGATGCAAGAGATTCTGATATTGTAGTTTTTACATCTGGCGTTGGTCGAAAACCTGGTCAGTCTCGTCTTGATCTTACTCAGACAAACGTAAATATTACTAAATCTGTAATTCCTTTGATTACAAAAGTTGCTCCAAATGCACTTTACGTAATTGTTGCAAATCCTGTTGATATTCTTACATATCAGTTTATTAAAACTTCTGGAATTCCTGCAAATCATATTTTTGGTACAGGAACTATGCTTGATACAGCTCGTTTCCGTGCAAGAATTGCTGAAACTTATAAAATCTGTCAGGAAAATGTTCACGGTTATGTTTTCGGTGAACACGGAGATTCTTCTTTTGTTCCTTGGTCACTCGCTAACATTGGTTCTATTCCTGTTGATAATTTTGCAAAATCTTATACAGGCGGAAAACTTCCTGATTTTGATAAAAATGACGTTGAAGATTACATCAGAAAATCTGGTGGAATTATTATTGCCGCTAAAAAATGCACAAACTACGGAATTGGTATCACAACAGCAAATCTTATAGAAGCTTTGAACTATGATACTGATTCAGTTCTTACAATTTCTACACTTCTTAACGGTGAGTATGGAATCAGTGATGTTTGTCTTTCAATTCCGACAATCATCGGTTGTAAGGGAATTAAAGGTCATGTTGCCTGTCCTCTTACTGATGCTGAAGTTGAATCACTCAGACATTCAGCTGAATGTTTGAAAGACGTTATTAAACAGGTTCAGTTCTAGTTTTTTATAAAATTCTGAAAAAATTGAAAGGGTTGTCTAAGAAGTTTGTATTCTAGTGTCATTTTGAACTTGTTTCGGAATCTCTGCACTAGATAGTATAGATGCTGAAATAAATTCGGCATGCCACTAGTTTCTAGACAGCCCCTTTTTTTGTTTATATTATTGAATATTAATTGATGTATAAGGAGATTATGATGGAATACAAAATTGAACATGATTCTATGGGCGAAGTAAAAGTTCCTGCTGATAAATATTGGGGCGCTCAGACAGAAAGAAGTCATGAAAATTTTGAAATTGGCGTTGGCATTGAAACTATGCCGCGTGAAATTACAAAGGCTTTTGGTTATTTAAAAAAGGCCGCTGCAATGGCAAATAATGCCTTGAAACCTGAAAAAATGACTGATGAAAAACTTAAAGTTATTTCTCAGGCTTGTGATGAAGTTATTTCTGGTTCTTTAAATGAACACTTCCCACTCGTTGTTTGGCAGACAGGTTCTGGAACTCAGAGCAATATGAATGCTAACGAAGTTATTGCCAACCGTGCAAACGAAATTGCCGGTAAAAAACTCTGCCATCCAAATGATGATATTAATATGTCACAGTCTTCAAATGATACATTTCCGACAGCACTTCATATTATGTCTGTGTTTGCAATTGAAGATAAACTTATTCCTGCTGCAAATATTTTGATTGAAACTTTCAAAAAACTTGAAAAAGAAAACGAAGGAATCGTAAAATCTGGAAGAACTCACTTGCAGGATGCAGTACCTATTTCTTTTGATCAGGAAATTTCCGGTTGGAGAACTTCTCTTGAACGTGATGTTGAAATGTTAAAATCTTCTCTGCCATATTTAAAACAGCTTGCACTTGGTGGAACAGCCGTTGGAACAGGATTAAACGCTCCAAAAGGTTTTGATGAAAAAGTTGCAGAATGTGTTTCTAAACTTACCGGCAAAGATTTTATTACAGCGCCAAATAAATTCCACGCACTTACTTCTAAAGATGAACTTGTATTTGCTCACGGTGCCGTTAAAGCTATGGCAGCAGATATGATGAAAATTGCAAATGATGTTCGCTGGCTTGCTTCTGGTCCTCGTGATGGACTTGGTGAAATTCATATTCCTGAAAATGAACCGGGCTCTTCTATCATGCCAGGAAAAGTAAATCCAACTCAGTGCGAAGCTGTAACTATGGTAGCTGTTCAGGTTATGGGAAATGACGCCGCAATCAGTTTTGCCGCTTCTCAGGGTAATTTTGAATTAAACGTATTTATGCCTGTTATTGCATACAATTTTGTTCAGTCTTGCCGTCTGCTTGCAGAAGCAATTCTTTCATTTAATAAGAATTGTGCCGTTGGTATTACAGCAAACAAGGATAAAATGCACTACAACCTTTACAATTCTCTGATGCTTGTAACTGCATTAAATCCGTATATTGGTTATGAAAATGCTGCAAAAACTGCACATAAGGCATTTGATGAAAACATCAGTTTAAAAGATGCTTGTGTAGGCTTAGGATTCCTGAGTGCAGAAAAATTTGATGAAGTATTTAAGCCTGAAAGCATGGCCTACCCTCATTCAAAATAAAGGACAGCTCTAAACTTTCTGACATAAGGTTTTAAATTAAAGGCACGGAAAATTAAATTCGTGCCTTTTTTTGTGTTAGTGATAAAAAAAATTATTCCCAAAATGTATGAAATAAAGTATTCTATAGCGTGATATATTTTAAAAATCACTATCCGTTTCTGGCAAGACGGGTATTAAAATGTATCAATTACTGGCAAATTTTTTATAGGAGCAGGTATGACATATTCGTATTTCCCTGGATGTACGCTAAAAAACAAGGCAGTTGATCTTGATAAATATGCGCGCATTTCTGCGGAAGCATTGGGATTCAGCCTAAACGAAATACCTGACTGGCAGTGCTGTGGAGGTGAATATCCTCTTGGCAAAAATGAAGTTGCTTCAAAGCTTTCTTCTGTACGGGCTCTTGCTAATGCCCGCGACGCTGGTCAGGATCTGGTTACACTTTGTTCTGCTTGTTATAACGTGTTAAAGCAGGTTAATAACGATATGCAGAATGATGAAGATACCATTCTGAAGGCTAACAATTATCTCAAACAAGATGAGATTGAGTATCACGGAGAAGCAAAGGTAGTTCATTATCTTGAAATTTTGCGTGATGTTGTTGGGTGGGACAACGTAAAAAAGGCTGTCAAAAAACCTTTTACCGGTAAAAAAATCGGAGCATATTACGGTTGTCTTCTTCTTCGTCCAGGAAAAGTTCTGCAGCTTGATGATCCTGAAAATCCAAAACTTCTGGAAGATTTTATCAAGGCTATTGGCGGAACTCCTGTAATTTATGCACAGAGAAACGAATGTTGTGGCGCTTACACAATGTTTGAAGATGAGTCTATTCCAAAAACTCGTGCACAGAAAATCCTTACAAATGCAGAAGATATGGGTGCAGATTTTCTTGTAACTTCTTGTCCTCTGTGTCGATATAACTTAATCAAAAATAAAGGTGATTCTAAACTTGATGTAATTTACTTTACAGAACTTTTAGCAGAAGCCCTTGGACTCAAGGAGGCTGAATAATGGAAAGTGAAGCATTATTGAAAGAAGAAATCTTAATGAAATCGGGTGTAAATCCTAAAAAATGCATGGTTTGCGGTAAATGTTCTGCAACTTGTCCAAACTATGATTCTATGGAATATCACCCACATCAGTTTGTACAGATGGTTGAAAACGGCGAAATTGAAAAATTGATGGCTTCAAAATCAATTTACGCTTGTTTGAGCTGTTTTGCCTGCCTTGAACGCTGTCCGCGTCAGGTTGAACCCACAAAACTTATTGATGCAGTACGTCAGGTTGTTGAGAGCCGTCGTGGTCCTCATCATTTGGATCCAGTTGAAGTACCAGAGCACTTAGATGATGATATGCCTCAGCAGGCAATTGTCAGTGCTTTCAGAAAGTACAAAAAATAATTAAGGAAATCCTATGGAAAGAATTGGTGTTTTTGTATGTCACTGTGGTACTAATATTGCCGGAACAGTTGACGTAGCAAAAGTTGCTGAAGAACTTGGAAAAGTACCGGGAGTTGTTTTTTCAACTCACTATACTTATATGTGTTCTTCTGCCGGTCAGAAAATGATCGAAGACAAAATTCATGAACTGAAGCTTACTGGTGTTGTACTTTGTTCATGTTCTCCTCGTATGCACGAAAAAACCTTCCGTTCTTGTGCAGAAAGAGCTGGTCTTAACGCTTATAAAGTTGAAATTGCAAATATCCGTGAACAGTGTTCATGGGTTATGAAAGATATGGCTGATGCAACGGAAAAAGCTATTGCACTTGGTAAAGCTGCTGTTGCTAAGACTATTCTTGACACACCTCTTATTGAAGGTGAAACTCCGATGACAAAGCGTGCGCTTGTTATTGGTGGTGGTATTGCAGGTATTACTGCGGCACTTGATATTGCTGACGCAGGATTCCCTGTTGATATTGTTGAAAAGAAGACTACGGTCGGTGGAAAAATGGCAATGCTTGATAAAACATTCCCTACCCTTGACTGTGCTTCTTGTATCGTTACTCCAAAAATGACTGAAGTTAGCCAGAATCCTAATATCAGAATTCTCTCTTACTCTGAAGTTTGCGGTGTACGCGGTTATATTGGTAACTTTGAAGTTGATATTAAACGTCATCCTCGTTATGTTGATGAAACAAAATGTACAGGTTGTGGCGCTTGTATTGAAAAATGTCCTAACAAAAAAGTTCCAAATGAATTTAACTTAAATCTTAATACCAGAAAGGCTATTAATATTCCTTTTGCTCAGGCTGTTCCAAAAGTTGCAGCAATTGATGCTTCTTACTGTCTGCATATGAAGGGATTGAAAAACGGAAAAGACAACGTTTGTGGTTTCTGTGAAAAAGCCTGTGCTGCCGGTGCCATTAATTTCCATCAGGAAGAAACTGTTCTGACAGAAAAATATGGTGCAATCATTGTAGCAACTGGTTATAACCCAATCAGTCTTGAAAAATTTGACGAATATGCTTACTCACAGAGTCCTGATGTAATTTCTTCTTTGGAATTTGAAAGACTTTGTAATGCATCTGGTCCTACAAACGGTCATCTTCTTCGCCCTTCTGACGGAAAAGAACCAAAAGAAATTGTTTTTGTACAGTGCGTAGGCTCACGATGTTCTGCAGATTCAACAAAAGGTCACGAATATTGTTCAAAGATTTGTTGTATGTATACAGCAAAACACGCAATTCTTACCCGCGACCATTATCCAAATACTAACATCACAGTTTTCTATATTGATGTTCGTACTCCAGGTAAAAACTTTGATGAATTCTACCGCCGTGCCGTTGAACAGTACGGAGTTCACTACATTAAAGGTCAGGTTGGTAAAGTAACTCCATTATCAGATGGAACTCTGGATGTCCAGGGGTCTGATTTGATTTTGAACCGCCAGGTTCACATTAAAGCTGATATGGTCGTTCTTGCCGCTTCAATCGAAGCTGATAAATCAGCCCGCCCATTGGCAACTATGCTTACAACTTCTATGGACAACAATGACTTCTTCCTTGAAGCTCATGCAAAACTTCGTCCAGTTGAAAGCCCAACCGCAGGTATTTTCCTTGCAGGTTGTTGTCAGGGACCAAAAGATATTCCAGAAACTGTTGCTCAGTCGTCTGGTGCCGCTGCAAAGGCAATCTGTCTGCTTGTAAAAGACAAGCTCAAGAATAACCCTTGCACTGCTCATCCTGATGAAAATATGTGTAATGGTTGTGGACAGTGTGCTAACGTTTGTCCTTACGGGGCTATTTCTTATGTTGATAAGGATTTCCGTGGTCCAAACAGAACTACAATTACAAGACACGTTTCTCAGGTAAATACTGCAATGTGTCATGGTTGTGGTGCTTGTACAGTTGCTTGTCCTTCTGGTGCTATGGATCTTTTAGGATTCAGCAATAAACAAATCTTGGCGGAGGTTGATTCAGTTCTCTAAACTGAAGAAATAGACTATGGCTGAAAATAAAGAATGGACACCAAGAATTGTAGCATTCTGCTGTAACTGGTGTTCTTATGCTGGTGCTGATTTGGCTGGTAAT
>CAVHTI010000075.1:0-10654 GCA_963638805.1 Anaerobutyricum sp. | reverse complement strand
ATACGAATGTAATAATTGACTGGCTTTTAAACCGCGTAAAAAATGGAAAAGATGCTGAAAAAGCAATGCGTTATATTATTGCCGGAAACGTTGAAGGATATGTAACAGCACATTCTTTAACAGATTTGTATTTTTGCATTAGAAAAGAATTTTCAAAACAAGATAGACAAAAACTTTTAAGATTTATTGTAAGTAAATTTTATATTATTTCAGAAGATGAAATAGATTTTAAAACTGTACTTCTAGAAGAAGATTTAGCAGATTTAGAGGATTCCCTTCAAATGCAATGTGCTAAAAAAGAAAATCTTGATTACATTGTAACCGAAAATATAAAAGATTTTCTGCATTCCCCAGTAAAGACTCTTTCTACAAATGATTTTTTAAAATTGGTAGGTCTTGTATGAGAAAGTCTTCCAAAAATCAAAAGCCTGTCCCTTTAAACGACCATTTTTCATGTTACCCCTAAATGACAAAATCCTCCTTTCTTGCTACAAAAACGCCAAAAGAAACGGTCTGGTATTCAAACGGTGGCAAATCTGATTTTTATGTCGTCGACTCAAACGTTTTTATTATTGACAGTGGAATCTGCCTTTCTAATCCCAAAAAATTAATTGATTATTCTCTCATCACTGACCGCCAGAATGCCTACGTGAATGAATACAAAAGTGTTTACAGATTTTTAAAAGAAGATGAAAACAAAATCCAGGATTATCTTTCTGAAAATGCTGAAAAAAAATCCGCGAATGAAGAATCTGCAGTTTTAAAGCCGACCGCAAACCGCGAAAATTCCGCCGAGTCTTCTCCTCTTGAATTTTACTTTGAAAAAGAATTTTCAAATGTTTATGGAAGTGAAAGTTTAAAATATCTGAACAAGGAATACGGAATTTCTGATTCTAACGGAAACACATTTTATCTTGATTATCTAGTTCACACCCAGGAAGGCGACATCGCCGTTGAGGAAAATGGAATCAACTATCACCATCCGCAAATTATTGGAAAGGAAAAATACCGCCATCAGCTTTTTAAACAAAATGAATGTGCAAAATGGGGCATAAAACTTTACCGATTTTCCACAGAAGATTGCCGTTTTGAACAGAGAATTCAGGATGATATAAAAAGATTTTTTGGCTCTGACACTTCAGGATTTAAAGAAAATGGAATTCTTGCTTCCAGAAAAATAAAACTTTACGAACATCAAAAAATCACCTTGCAGGATATTCAGGAATCACGAAAAAAAGGCATTTCAACTTTTCTGATTGTACTTCCAACCGCGGCAGGAAAATCAAAAATCATTGAAGAAGACATAAAAACTTTTTCTCAAAACAAAAAGAATTTCAAAGCCCTCATTCTTGCGCCAAACAAAAATATAATCGCTGACTGGCAAAAACGAATTAAAGATTTTCTTCCAGACCTTGCAGAAAAAATCAGCATAAAAACTTATTCTTTTCTTGCACGAA
The DNA here is from genome assembly GCA_963638805.1 of Anaerobutyricum sp. Lineage (GTDB taxonomy): Bacteria > Spirochaetota > Spirochaetia > Treponematales > Treponemataceae > Treponema_D. The sequence goes on along the minus strand of CAVHTI010000075.1, from coordinate 9,197 downwards.
ATTACAAAAATTTTTCGCCAGAAGAATTTTCATACATCGTTGCAGACGAAGCTCACCACACAGTTGCTCCAACTTACAAACGTGTAATTCAGTATTTTTCGCCAAATTTTTTAATCGGATTAACCGCCACGGACCAGCGACCAGACAAACAAAAACTTGAATCAATTTTCGGTTCATATAAAACTCAGCTTTCACTTGCAGAAGCAATGAAGAAAAAAATCGTTGCCCAGGCAAATGTTTACAGAATCGAAACAAATATTGATTTAAGTCACATCCGTTTTAACGGCAAAGATTATGTAAATGCAGATTTGGAAAAATCCATCCGGGTAAGTTCCAGAAACAACTTGATTGCAGATGTCCTGAAAAAATATTTTTCTACAGGAAAATTTCAAAATGAACAGGGGCTGATTTTTTGCGTAAACACCGAACATTCAAAAGAGATGGCAAAAATTTTAAACTCTTACGGAATAACCGCCACCTCTTACACCAGCCGGGACAAAGACAACGAAAAAACTTTGCAGGATTTTAACAGTAAAAAAATCCGCTTCTTATGCACTTGCAATATGATTTCTGAAGGCTGGGATTATCCTGCATTAAAAATAATTGTGATGGCCCGTCCTACTCTTTCAAAAGTTCTCTACTTGCAGCAAATTGGACGAGGTTTAAGAAAAACAAGCACAAAAGAAAATGTTTTTATAATTGATGTAGTAGACGAATACGGAGCGCTAATAAAGCCTTGCACAATGCATTCAATTTTCAAAAATCCCGCATACGTGCCTTTTGGTTTGATTACAAAAACTGATTATAAAACTGGCGACATAATTCAAATTGACGGGCTTGCCGAAGAAATTCAGAAAATTATAAAGATTGATATAGAAGATTTCAGCGAAAAATATAAAGATTTTTTGAGCGTTGAACAGCTTGCCCGCGAATTTTTTGTAAGCACAGACACGGTAACTTCCTGGATTAAGAAAAAAGAAATCACGCCTGACGCAGCTTTTGATTTTGGAACGAAAAAAATTTATATGTTCAGTCCGGAAAATGCAAAAAAAATCAAAATCAAAAAAAATATTGCAAATCACGATGAAACGACAATCCACAAAGATTTTTTTGATTTTTTAGATGAGGGCGATTACACATTTTCTTACAAAATGCCTTTTTTACTTTCGCTTTTAAAAAATTCAAATGAAATTGGCGAAGCAAAAATTGACAGCGTTCTAAAGGATTATGTTTCGTTTTATCAAAACAGAATTTTGCGTAATCTTCCTGTTGATAAAAAAAATTGCCCTTACACTAAAAATTATCTTTCTGACACAAAATCTATAAAAGAAAATATGCTCAAAAATCCTTTTGAAAAATTTGAACGAAAGCGTTTTATGTACATTTCAAAAGATTTAGGAATTATGGCCTTTAATTCTTCTCTTTGGGATTCGTTTTCTAAAAATGATTTTGAAAAAATAAAAATGCAGTTACTGGAAGATTTAAGAAATTACTACAAAAATCTTGGCGGAATATTTGAAAATGATAATCTGGTTGCATTTGCAAAGGGCGAACTTTATTCTTATCAAAATAAAAATGACGAAAACTTCCTTAAAGTTGCAGAAAATTCAAAATATAACCTGGAGAAAAAATGAGTACAAACGAAAACTACACTCAAAAAACGCTTGAATATTACGAAACAAACAGCGAAAACTTTATAATCGGAACTTTAAATGTTGAATTTTCCAAAACGCAGGATTTTTTTCTTTCACATTTGAAGGCGGGAGCAGAAATTTTGGATTTTGGCTGCGGTTCCGGACGTGACACAAAATATTTTCTTTCAAACGGTTTTAAAGTCGACGCAATTGACGGTTCAAAAAAAATGTGCGAATACGCAAGTTCACTTTGCAATATAAAAGTCCAGACTGTCGATTTTCTTGATTTTTCACCATCAAAAACTTACGACGGAATCTGGGCTTGCTCTTCAATACTGCACTTGAACACCGCCGACCTCACAAAAGTAATAAAGAAAATTTCCAAAGCCCTCAATTTTGACGGAATTTTTTATACCTCATTTAAATACAGCAATTTTGAAGGCTTCCGCAACGGCAGATTTTTTAACGATATGACAGAAGAAAAATTTACTTCACTCATCAAAAATTTTCCGGAATTAAAAATCATCAGTCAGTGGATTAGTCAGGATGCCAGGCCAAACCGTAAAAATGAAAAATGGCTGAATATTATCTGCAAAAAAAATTAGACAAAAAAAAGGGGCGACAACTTCGCCCCAACTTTTAGAAACTATTAATTGCCGAAATGCTGGCCGCAAGCGCTGCTTCTTTTGCTGCCTCTTTTGTGGCTTTTAATTCACTTCGGACTTCTGCTTTGTGACATTCATCTTCAAAAAGGTTAATGGCTTCTTTTAATGTGTCCGCACGTTTACTATCAATAAGAGAAATCAACTGCTGAATAATTGCAGGATCTGAATATGCAATAGGAAGCGAACAATTTTCGCACTGATTGTAATGTTCCACGATTTTCTGATTATAACGCGGCAGATTTTTTTCATAAAAATTTAATGTATGTTTATGTTTACCGTATAAAATCATATAAACTACACCAAATACAAAAACAACAAGTTCAGCTACAAAAAATTCCCACAGGAAAAATCCCAAAATAGGCTCGTTAAGAATTGGAACCAATGTAAAAATAAATCCGACGATAGAAAGCACAAACATAACAATTCCGCCAATCAGACGACCATTAACCCGTTTACACCATCTAGAATCGTTCAACAGGTTAGTTCCAATATTACTTAACTTGTAAACTTCTGATATTGGTGAAAAATAATCATAGTATCCCTTGAGTTCATCAGAACAATTTGTACTTAAATTTGTTTCTTTTTTTACCTCAAGCTGATTAACCGGTTTTCCGCAAGACGGACAAAATTTCACATCTTCAGAAACTTCTTTTCCACAATTTTGACAAAACATAAGAACCTCGAAAAATACCGCGTAAGCGGCAAAATATTAAGAATAATTATACCCCCCCCTGTATTTGTCAACGTATTTTAAAAGATTAAGGGCAACTTTAAAAATTGCAATTTTTAGAGGCTCCCATTAATCATTCCGGCAAACGTAAGTGAATTTTCGCAAAAAAAAAGCAGCTTCCGGTGCATTTTTACCAGAAACTGCTTTATAAAAGACAAGTCCAAGATTTTAATTTTTCGGGCTGCCAAAACAAAGGATTAACTCCCTTATTTGTTTACTCTTTCTTTAAGAGCTTTTCCTGCCTTGAATTTAGGGCATTTTGATGCTGCAATTTTGATTGTTTCGCCAGTTTTTGGATTGCGACCTTCGCGTGCGCTTCTTTCGCCAACGTCGAATGTACCAAATCCTAAAAGCTGTACACATTCACCTTTTTCCAAAGATTTTGCCACATTTTCTGTAAATGCTTTGATAAAAAGATCTGTGTCTTTCTTTGAAAGTTTTGTGTCAGCTGCGATTGCATCAATGAGTTCTGCTTTATTCATTTTCTTCCTCCAATTTTTTTTGTAAGAGAGCTAATTATATAGTAGAAAATCAATGTAGTACAGATAAATATAGAATTTTTACCAGTTTTTAATCAATTTGAAGAATCCCTAAAAACATTTTCACGGCGTTTTCCAGAATTTTGTCGTTAAAATCATAATTTACGGTGTGTAAATCAGGATAATTTTCGCCGTCACCAAGGTAAAAAATCGCGCCGTCCATTTTTTTTGTGTAATAACCAAAATCTTCGGAAGCGCGCCACATTTTTTCCTGACAAGTGGTGGCAAGCCCAAGATTTTTAGCGGACTGCAAAACTTTTTTTAAGGCCAGTTCCGTATTTTTTGTGCCCGGAAAATAATCATCCACCTGATACGAAAGCTGAAACTGTGATTTTGCAAGATTTTCCGCCATTTTTTTGAGCAGATTTTCCATTTTGAACATATCGTCTTCTTTTTCCGCCCTCAGAGTGCAAGTCAAAACCGCATTTCCGGCCGAAATTCCCATATTTTTAGAACCAAGATTTGCGTAAACCAAAGTACAAAGGCACATTCCGTCCGAATTTATAATTTGCGGAAGATTTGCGGCGTATTTTATGAGCTCAGAAAGCAAAATTCCAGGATTCGCGCCCTGCTCCGGGTATGCCGCGTGACTTTCGCGACCTTTTATGAAAATTGAAAAACCTTCCGACGCCGGCTGAGTTTCTCCGGGACGATAAACAACGCTACCTTCCTTGTAACCCGGCAAATTGTGATACGCATAAACTTCAGTGACGCCAAGTTTAAAAATTTCTTCCGCGCAGATTTTTGCCCCCGCGCCAATTTCTTCCGCCAGCTGAAAAACAAGATAAACGTCACGCGCAAGATTTTCCGGCGCAATTTTTTCAAGTTCGCAGGCAAAACCACACAAAGCCGCCATGTGACCGTCGTGCCCGCATTTATGACTCACTCCAGGATTTTGGGACGCATACGGCAACGCAAGACTTTCCGGAATTGGCAGCGCGTCCATATCTGCGCGAAACGCGACCGGCGATTTTTTGCCACTGCCCTTTTTTATCGCGTAAAACCAGCCGTTTTTCTGTACAATTTTGAGCGAAGTATTTTCCGCAAGAAATTCCTGCAAAATCTGCTGAGTTTTTTTCTCTTTTCCGGACAATTCCGCATTTTGGTGCAATTTGTGCCGCAAAACGATTATTTTTTGTAAATTTTCAAAATCCATAAACTTAATTTTAATGAATTTCTGGAATTTTTTCTGGGCGGTTCCCTACGCATACGCTTCGGGCCGGGCTTTTCGCACTTCGCCGTCTAACCGCGGCTCATCCCTTTGGGACTGCTTCGCAGGTGCTACAATCCCTACCGCGCGGAGCAAAAAATTTTTACTGAACGTCCAAAAACACTAAAACTAGCGTTCTTGAAAAAAATTGAAATTTTTACGAAAAACTGGCCCGAGAATTGCACACCCGCGAAGTTTGTTTCAACAAACGAGCGGAACAAAAAATGCGTGCCATTTGCGCGCATTTTTTGTTTGAGGGCTACCGAAGTGTAAAATGCGAGTTGGAAGAATCCATTTGCCCCAGAAATTTAAAAAAAATCGGATTGAGAATTTTTTGAGCGGAAATTAAAATAAAATTATGGACGAACGTTTAAAAAAGCAACTTGATTTTATTCTTGAAATTGACAGGGAAAAAAATATTTTTCGGCAGACGCATCTTAGTGGGCACGGCCGCAACGAAAATGACGCGGAGCACGCCTGGCATATGGCGGTTATGGCGTATCTTTTGCAGGAATATTCAAACCAGAAAATTGATGTAGCGCGCACGATGATTATGTGTCTGATTCACGACATTGTGGAAATTGACGCCGGCGACACTTACGCTTATGACGGCGAGGGCAAAAAAACTCAGGAAAAACGCGAGGAAGAAGCAAAACAGCGCATTTATTCTATTTTGCCGGAAGATCAGAAAAAGGATTTGCAGGCAATTTTTGATGAATTCACGGAAAATAAAACGCCGGAAGCGAAATTTGCTCACGCGATGGATAATCTTCAGCCACTTTTGTTAAATAATAGTAACGGTGGCGGCGACTGGAAGGAACACAATGTAACGGCAAAGCAGGTTTATGGCCGGCAGTCTAAAACTCAGGAAGGTTCAGAAAAACTTTTTGAAATTACAGACGCGATTCTAAAAGAAAATATAAAACGCGGTTCTTTGCGTCAGGATTAGCCGGATTTGCCGAACGGAGCGGAAAATTTTATAGAATTTTAATGGCATTTTGGATAGAATGTTGCCCATGGAAAAAAATCTTACTGAGGGTAGCATTTTTAAAAACATCTGGATTTTTGCCCTTCCCTACTTTCTTTCGTACTTTCTGCAAACGCTTTATGGCATGGCAGATCTTTTTATTGCCGGGCAGTTTAATTCTGCGGACGTGATTTCTGCGGTTGCAATTGGCAGTCAGGTTATGCATATGTTCACGGTTATAATCGTGGGACTTGCAATGGGCGGAACGGTTTTAATTGGACAGGCGGTTGGCGCAAAGGACGGTCGCAAGGCATCTAAAGTTACCGGAAATACAATCACAATTTTCGCTTTTGTGGCGGTTTTTACGACTCTGCTTCTTCTGGTTTTGTGTCCGCAGATTGTAAATGTGATGGCGACTCCAGAGGAAAGTGTTAACGAAACTCTTGATTATCTTAGAATCTGTTTTATGGGAATTCCGTTCATCATTGCATACAACGTGATTGCTTCAATTTTTCGCGGAATTGGCGATTCAAAAAGTCCTATGATTTTTGTTGCAATTTCCTGCGCTTTGAATATTGGACTTGATTATCTTTTTATTGGCGCGTTTGGAATGAAAGCTACCGGTGCCGCGTTTGCAACAATAATTTCGCAGGCAATCAGCGTTGTAATTTCCATTCTGGCCGTCATAAAATTAAACACCGGAATTAAAATTTCAAAATCTGATTTGAGACTGGAAAAATCAACTGCGGGCGGAATATTAAAAATTGGCTTGCCGGTTGCCGCGCAAGACGGATTTATTCAGATTTCCTTTTTAATCATCACAATTATTGCAAATAACCGCGGATTGAAAATTTCCGCCGCTGTTGGAATTGTGGAAAAAATCATCAGTTTTTTGTTTCTGGTTCCTTCTTCATTGCTTTCTACGGTCAGCGCAATCAGTGCACAAAATCTTGGGGCGGGAAAAATCGACCGCGCGGACAAAACGCTTTTTGCGGGCCTTGCGATTGGATGCGGTTACGGAATTTTGATTGCCGTGCTTTTTCAGTTTATTGCAAGTCCTTTTCTTTCGCTTTTTACGCACGACAGCGAAGTCATTGAATTTGGCAGTCAGTACATAAAATCTTATGTTTTTGACACACTCTTTGCCGGTCTGCACTTTTGTTTTAGCGGATATTTTTGCGCGCTGGGAAAAAGTTTTATTTCTTTTGTCCACAACTTTTTTTCTATCGTGCTTGTAAGGATTCCTGGCGCTTATATTGCTTCAAAATTCTGGCCGGAAACACTTTATCCGATGGGATTTGCGCCGGCACTGGGGTCTTTGCTTTCCGTTTTAATTTGTGCCGTGGCATTTTTTGTTTTACACGCGCATTTAAAAAATCACCAGAAACAGAAAACGGCACAGGATATTTAATTTTTTGGCAGATTTTGTGAAATTTTGAAAACCGCGTGAGGGATAGTAGGGGCGGCGATAGAGGAAACCCGCGATATTTTGTTTTCCTTATGAAAGTAGAATAGAAAACAAAACTCGTGAGCGAAGCGTAAATAGCCCGACCCGTAGCGAAGCGGAGGGGCACGCCCTCAAAATTATCCTAAATCCACCAGCGGGGAGTAAGGTCCCCAAGACTTACAATTTCACCTTTTTCGTAATCCAGCATAATTTCAATGCCCTTGTAATGGTCCGGCATAAGCTGGGACATAAGTTCCCGGCAGGCACCACAAAGCGACATAGCTTTTCCATCCCAATTAACGGCAATGACCCGCTTGATTTGGCTTTCGCCATTCGTAATCATATTAAAAATGGCATTTCGCTCGGCACAGATTCCAAGGGTGCAGGCACCGTCCACGCAAACGCCGGTGTAAATCTTTCCAGAAACAGCCTCGATTGCGGCCGCTACACCGCCAGCTTCAACCCACTCAGATATTTTTCTGGGTTTTAAAACTTTTAAGGCCTCGTTGTAAAGAGTTTGCCAGATTTCGTTCATTGTTCCTTTCATTTTTCTTCCCCTTCCAAAATCCATTCCCTAAGATTTTTGCGGATAATGCCGTTTTCATTTGAAGGAGGCAGCAAATCCATGGTCAAAATTAATTTTGGAAAATTATCCCCAGAGGCTATAAGTGATTTTAAAGGTCGCATCTCCCTTTCCTTTGTCTCTTGGGAATTAATAAGATATGCAACCTGAATATACAATTTTTCGCCATTTTTTTCTGCCACAAAATCAATTTCAAGGTCCCCGATTTTTCCAATAAAAACTTTGTAATCGCGCCTTAAAAGTTCTATAAAAACTATATTTTCCAAAATTCCGTTCAGATAAGTGTCTTTAAAACCGTGAAGAAAAATTAAAAGTCCGTGGTCAGTAAAATAATATTTTTCCATGGTTTCAAGGATTTTTTTTCCTTTAAGGTCGTAGCGCTGAACTTTGTGCAGAACCAGGGCATTTTCCAGATATTTTATGTCGTTGTAAATTGTTTCTACAGAAAGATTTCTTCCGTTTGACTTCATAAAATCCGAAATCCGTTTTGCAGAAAAAATATTTCCAACATTATCCGCAATGTAAAGAATGATTTTTTCAAGAATCTGAGTGTCACGAATTTTATTTTTAGTAATTACATCTTTCAACAATACTGTCGAATAAATTCCCTCAAGATAGGAGCGAACCTGAATGGGATTTTCAGTCATATTTTTTAAGCCCGGAAATCCACCAACTTCAATAAATTTATTAAAAGCCTCTGGACAATCAGTTAAATTATTAAAATAAAGAAATTCCTTGTAAGAAAGTGGCCAAACGTGAATCAAAACATAGCGGCCACTTAAATATGTTGCAAGTTCCGAAGAAAGAAGATTTGCGTTGCTGCCGGTTATATAAATGTCCGTTTCAATCGTGTCAGAAGAATAAAGCGAATTTACAAGTTTTTCCCAACCTTCAACTTCCTGAATTTCATCCAAAAAAAGATAAAGTTTTTTATTTACCGCCTTGCTCCGACTTTTTATAAAATCATAAAGTTTTTTGGAATTTAAAAATTCAGAATTTTCAAAATCTTCAAGATTCAAAAGAATAATCTGATTTTCTTCCACGCCATTTTGCCTGATTTTTTCGGCAAGCAGTTTGAGCATAAAAGATTTTCCCGCCCGGCGTATTCCCTGCAAAACTTTTATGACAGGTTTGTCCTTGTAAAGAAAAATTATTTGGTCGAGTCCTAAACGGTTTAATTGATTTTCTTTCATTTGTTTCGATTATACCTGAAAAAGTTTGAATTTACAAGAAAAGTTTAAGGTATAAGTGAAAAGATTTGTTGGTTTTTAATATTGGCGTGCCCCAAAGCCCGATTTTTAACGAAAATCACAAAAATTTCCCGCCCCGCGAAAAAAATCTCACGATAAAATTTTTATTTTACCCTCTCGCGCCGGGCTTTGCGTCGGCTGTTCCGCAGTTTGCTAACGCGCAAAGTCCTCG
>CAVHTI010000074.1:0-10789 GCA_963638805.1 Anaerobutyricum sp. | reverse complement strand
ACGCTATTCCAGGCAAAGTTTTTGTTACACTCTCCTATATATACAAAACCGAGAACTATAAATATTTTCTCAGCTTATTTTCTATTTCCGAATAATTATCCGCACTGGTAGCAAAATCCATTGCACGCTTTATTTCATTATCTAAAATCGATTTTGAATAAAAAGAATTTTTATCAGGCGGAACAACAATAAAATCGAAAATTTCTGCAAGTTTTTTATTTGTTTCCGGAGATTTTCTTAAAACACGACCGCGCCTTTGAACAAACTCTCGTTCTGATGTACTGCTTGCGATGAAAAACGCCCGCCTTGCAGATGGAATATCAATTCCTTCGTTGAGCCGCTGCTTAGCAAAAAGAATGTCTATTGCTCCATCAGAAAAATTTTCTATAATTTCCCGCTTGCTTCCCTGCACATATTCACTCATCTTTACAATTTGCCCCTTTGAAAGACAGTAATTCCACAATTCATTTTTATAAATTTCAAGGAAATCTTTTCCATTTTCGTCTTTTCCGTCCGGGCAAAAAATAATCGTCTTATTTTTATATTTGACAATTTCATTTTTCATAATTTCGATAAAGGCAGTTTTTTTATTTTGAGCTCTTTCAATAATTCTGTGGCGCTCTTTTAAAAGCTGCTCTAAATGCTCTTCATCTTCTTTATCAACTTTTGAAGAATTATTTACGATTACGGAAAGTCTGGAAATTTTTTCAGAAATATTTTCATAATCTTCCATTTCAAAATCTGTCAGGCTGATAATTTCAGGATGATATTCATAATGACAGAGCATATCCCCATCAATTGCATCTTTTATTGAAAACTCAAAAGGATTTTCGGAAGGACAAAAATAGTCAAAAATCGCTTTCGTCCCCTTTGTGTCATAAGGTCGCTTTGGAGTTGCAGAAAGTCCGATTCTATATTTGATTTTTTCCGGCAGTTTTTTTGAATAGGATTCAGCTCCAAATTTGTGAACCTCATCAGCAATGATTAAAGTTGAATTTAAATCCAAAGAAGAAAGAATTTTTTCATCATTTCCACAAAAAGAATCATAAGTTGTGATTAAAACAATTTTGTCAGTCTGATTTTTTTTAAGAAGTTTTAAAAGTGCAAGGTCAGAAAGTTTTTCTTTCCAGTCGAGTCCCGAACGAATTGGAATAATTGTTCCAGAAAAATATTTTTCAAGATCTTTCTGCCACTGGTCAACCAAATCTTTTAAGGGAACAATTATCAAAATGGAAGAAAAATCTACATAGTTAAAAAGTTCATTTGCACAAAAAAGTGAAGTAAGAGTTTTTCCTGTCCCAGTTGCCATCGCAAGCAATGTAGAAAAATTATTTTCCACAAAATTTTTTATCGCTTCTTTTTGATGTGGACGTGGAATTTTTTCTCCATGAAAATCAAAAAACAGTTTTTTCTTTTCGGTATCGTTTTCTGCAGGATTTTTCTCTGAAGGATTTTCAAAGGCAGCATCTTCGCTTAAAGCAAAAGGATTTTCTCCAATTTTATATTCCATTTTTTTATTTTCAAAAAATTCTTTTTTATCCAAATCAAAGTTCGCAGGACCACGTTTATATTTTTCAAGAATTGCCTTGTTCACCGCAGGAAATGGTTGCACTTTTAAACTTTCATCAAAATTGCCCCAGATTTTTGCAAAAGCTTCTTCTTTTTGAAAAACACGCTCTTTTTCACCATCACTTTTCCAAGAGCAAAAAACATCAACTGCTTCATAATTTTTTCTTAAAGCATATTCAGTTTCATTCATTGAACCAGTAAAAGCAATTTTGTTTCCGTCAGCATCTTCCATAAGCCCAAGTTTTTCGTGATAAATTCCTACAGAACTTCCATTTTCCGTAAAAGCAATTTTTATATCCAAAACCCCTTTTTCAATCAAATTTGCAAGCAGATTCAGCCTGTCTTTTTCAAAATGATTTTCACCCACAGGATTCAGAGAACGCAAAAGTGCATTTTCAATAATTCTTGCCCGATTTTCATAACCAGCACGAATCGCTTTTTCATCTTCCCCAGACAAACACGGAGATGCTACAAGTTCAATTTTTCCGCCATTTTTTACAAGCTCGCAAATCCCTTGAGAAAGTTCCAGCAATGCTGAAGAGGAAAAAAATCCCACCGATCGCCTGTAAGAAATGGCTTGAGCTAAAACCGGAAGATAAAAATTCTGGACGATATTATCGTGGAGAGAACGGTATTCGGATTTAATCGGAATTTCTTTAAAACTCATTTTTCCCCTCCCCCTCACCTATTCTCCGCCACATAGTCCATAGCCTTCTCCAACTCGCAAAATTCCTTTTCCCCAGTAAAATACCCAACGCTAAACCTCACAGTTCCCGCCGGAAAAGTTCCCAAAAACTTATGAGCCACAGGTGAACACTGCAGGCCCGCCCTCACAGCAATTTCTTTTTCGTCAAAAACATTGGCAATATCCTCGCTGGCATAGCCGTCAAAAACCGTCGACACCACGCCAATACATTCAGTTTCCTCGTCAAAGCGATTTTCCGGCCCCAAAATCTTCACAAAATCATAATTTTCCAAAATCTCAAGCAACCTCTGGTGATTTTTCTTTTCCACCGAGCGAATTTCATCCGCATTTTGCAAAAACCACTTTGTCGCCGCGTGCAAACCTGCAATAGCACAAATATTTTGACTGCCCATTTCAAACCGGCCCGGCAGATTTTCCGGCATATCCTGATTTGCAGATTCAAGGCCAGTTCCTCCAAACAAAATCGGCTCGAGCACCACATTTTTGCTTTTTACAAAACCTCCAATTCCAAAAGGTCCGTACAAAGTTTTATGTCCTGCAAAAACTGCAAAATCCACCAGTTCACTTCCAACATTCAAAGGTACAAGACCTGCTGTCTGAGCCATGTCGCAAACCGTAAATGCCCCGACTTTTTTCGCCAGAGCGAAAATTTCCATCACCGGAGCGACCAGTCCAATCACATTGCTGGCATGACTTACAATCACAAGGTCAGGTTTTTTCGCCTCAAACTGAGCCTTGATTTTTTCCATGTCGTATTTAAAATCCGCTGAAACAAAAAGTTCCTGCACCCTCACCACGCCCAATTTTTCAAAATGATGAAGCACCCGCGTCACCGAATTATGTTCAAATGGCGAAATGTAAACCGTCTTTTTTGAATCACAAAAATCCGCCCGCTGCAAAATCCCCTGAATCACCATGTTCAGGGCTATCGTCGCACTCGGAGCAAAAATCAAATCCTTATTTTCCGCCTGCAAAATCGCCTTGACCTGGTCCCGCGTTTCCGCCGTCAGCCTGGCCGCCTCTCCCGCAAGTTTGTACTGGCCCCGCCCAGCATTTCCGCCGTGCTGCCTGTAAAAAGAGTCCATAAAATCGTAAACTTCTTGCGGTTTTGGAAAAGTTGTCGCCGCATTGTCAAAATAAAAACTCAAATTTTTCTCCATTCAAATATTTTTTGGGCGTTCCCCTCCGCTCTCGCCTTACGGCGGTCGCTTCGGGTCGGGCTTTTCGGGGTTCCGCTATTCGCTCCATTCCTACGCGGCCAGCGAAGCCAGCCCGCTCCGGAACGGCTTCGCCGCCCCTACAATCCCTAACGCAATTCACCACCCTAACACAATCTTTCCAAAAGACTCACCAGCACCTGCCGTTTTTCAGCTTCCGTCACAGACTGGCCCATTTCTTCAATCGTTCGCCAGATTTCTTCTTCCAGGCCTTTCGCCCGAACAGAACATTCCACTTTTTCAAACGATTTTTTACTGTTCAAACCTTCCGCAAACTCAACCACATAATGACCACCAAAATTTCCGCCATCTGCATTTTCCGCAAGATTTTCCGCAATTCCACCAGCTGCCATTTCATTTTCAAAATCCAGCAAAGTTGCATTCAATTGGCCTAGACGGTCAAAAAATATTTTTTCGCTTTCATCACTCCAGTCATCAAGGCTAAGCCCGGTTAAAACTTCCGCCATTTTTTGGACAGTCGCATTTTCATCATTCGTGACATTCTCATAAACTTTCAAAAGCGAATGAGCACCATTTTCAAAAATATGATTTTCAATTCCGCCGTTAAGATTTTTCACAAAATCCAAAATCAGATTTTTAAGCGATTTCTTACTGCCAGATTTTTCGCCATTTAATTCTTCAAAAATTTTCTGCAATTTTTCTTTTAAATGATTTTCCAGCTGCAAAACTGACCCACTGTAAAATTCCACAGCATTTTTTACGCCTTCCAAAACCTTTTCAAAATCACAATCATCATTTTTAAAACCAAAAGCACTCGGAATTTTTTCAAAAAGAATTTCCTGAGAACCAAAAGTCCCCTGCTTCAAAATATTCAAAAAATCCCCATAAGATTTTTTTACACTTTCGCCACTGCAAGTTTTTTTAATCTGCTTTGCATATTTACAAAGTGAACGGTACCATCGCATAAAGGCGTTTATCAAATAGGCATAACCATTTTGATTTTTTTCTTCCGAAATCACAAAATCAGCAAAAAGTTTTTCAAGGCCGACGACATATTTTTCTTTTTCATCATTCCAGGCAACAAGGCGAACCGTAAAATCTCCAGGATTTTCTGCAATCTCAGAAAATGTTTTTGAATTCACTTCTTTTTCAATTCCCCGATTTTTAATGACCACGTTGTTTACCTTGTCACTCAAAACCACCGCAACATAAAGGGGAATTAAACCAGTTCTCATTCCAATCTGATTTTTGCTTGAAGTAAGATTTTCAAAAAGTTCTCCAAAAGATTTTTCACAAGTTTCCGCTTCGCCAAAAAAGGCTTTTACAATAGAAAAAAGATGAGCAAAATTGCCAGTTTTTCCGCCATCAGCATTTGGTTCAAGGCAAAATTTCTTAGGCTGATTTTCTGCTCTTTCATTCTTATCAAATTGCAAAATCCTAGGTCTTAAAAGTGCACTTCGCATAAAAGAAACTTCCTGGCCATTTCCACTCAAGCCCAAACTTGCATCGCTCCAAGTCAAAATTGCATCAATCAGTTTTGCCCGGCTTTTTAGCGCAGCCCCAGTCAAAAGATTTTTGTTAAGCATTTCGTTATTTACGACAGGAGTTTTGCAAAAAGTTTTCTGGCAAATTTTAGAAAGCAGATTCGTAAGGTCAGATTTTCGATAAAGTTTTTCTTCCCGACCGCCACAAACAAAAACCGCCTTTTTTAATTCCGGCTGAATAAAAGAAAAAGTCAGGGCCTTTACAACTTCAAACAGGTCGCGGTAAATTACGTCGTATTCTTCAAACAAAAGGGAATCAGCAAAAGACGTACCCATGCCATCACTTACGTTTTTTCTCAAAAAATTAACCGCATCAAATCGGCGGATATTTTCAAGGCAATTTTCGTTCTGCTTCAAATAAACAAAAATCACATTTTCCTGATTTTTAGAAATCGTACTCGCCTTTTCAAAAATCTTTTTTAGTTTTTCATCCGCGTCAATTTCATCATTTTCATCATTTTGAATTTCACCATCATCAAAAATCCCAAAAATATAACCGTCACTTTTAAACTTTTCTTCAATAATCCAATCAGATTTTTCAGGTTTTTCAAAAAAATCCTTCTCAGAAATAAAAGCAAAACGGAAATACCGCGTCATTTTATTTTTAATGTTGTAAGAAACCGGATAAATATATTTCTGGCTGTTAAAATCATTCAAAACCTGGATAAGATTCAAAGAGCGCCTGCGTTTTTCAACCGTATCAGAAATCAAAGTCTGAATATTTACGCCAGAAGTCCCCTTGAGTTGCAAAAAATTATTGTGAATGTTCAAATAAAGACAGCCTAAATTTTCAGAAAGATTTTTCACCGCCCCAAGAATTTCGTCCCGACTAAAACCACCGTCATCAAAAAGAGCAAAAATAAAATTCATTTCAGGAGGCAGACGTTCAAACTGGTTCAAAACATAAATCAGGACAAGCGTCTTTACAATTTTTGCTTCCAAAGAAGATTTTTCCACTCGACGCAAAATCCCAGAAGCCACAGAATAATGCTTTTTAATTTCGCTCGTGTAAGGCTCGTTTTTAAGCTGATTTTCAAAATAATCAAAAAGAAAATCCGGAGTAAAAAGAATAATTTTTCCATTTCGGACAAAATCCGGATTTTCATCAAAAGCAAATTGCAACAAATAAGGAAAAGCGTTTTTTTCAGAACCCGAAAGAAATGTAAAAAGAGTTCGTTCATTTTGGGCAATTTTTTCAGAAAGCCGAGGCAAAATGTAAGTCGTAACCGGGTGAAGCGGATAAGAACCAAACAAAACGTTTTCATCAAAATTACGGAACAAAGAAAATCCCGAAGAAAACCACTTTGTTTTTAACTCATCAAACTGAACCTTGTGGGTCTGGACAAAATCCTTCCAGTCATCATTTTTTATAATCGCTTCTTTTATCAAAGCGTAACTTTCAGAATAATTGTTGTAAAAATGAATATGCTCAAAACGCTCAGAAACGCCCTTCCAACCGTCAACTTTCTGTTTTGGAAGCAAATCAATGTAATTTTCAATTTCCTTGTGACAAATCAAAAGTAAATGCAGCTGATTTTTTCCACTGCGGTCACAGGCCTCCGCAAAATCCTGCAAAAGTTTTACATCTTTAACCGTCGCCTTTGTAATGCTCGATTCCAGATATTTTCCAAACTCGTCGTAAACAACATACATTCCGCTGTAAACGCCACTTTCGCAAAGTTTTTTGTTAACCTTTTCAAAAATGTCCACAAGGTCAAAACCCGCAAAAGGATTAAATTCGCTACCGGAAGTCAAGGTCGGATAAAGTTTTTCAAATTCTTCAAAAGCCGAAGTATCAAAATTGCGAAGATTTCGGATAAATTCTTCCGCCTTTACACTCGCTTTTTCATTAAATTTTTTGAAAGTTTCCGGATAATCTTTCTGCCATTTTTCAATTGTTTTTGCAGCCGCTTCAAAATGAGTTTCCGGCATTAAATTTTCAAATTCTTTTTTCTTCAAAGTCAAATGCAGTGCATACAAAAATGACTGCTCAAGATTTGAACTGTTTCCATTTATCACGACCGGCAAAAGCTTTTTTCCGTTGTTTTCATATTGAAGAATATTTTGCCCTGCCAGCGGATTTTTCAGAGTGACTTTTTTTGCAAGATTTTCAAAAACTTTTTTATTTTCAGAATTTCCTGCCAAAAGCGAAATGGTTTGCAAAACGATGTAGGATTTTCCCTTGCCGTAAGGCCCAATCAGAATTTTCGCCCGCCTGGGATTTTGGGATTTTTCAAGTCCACCATCCGCAGTACTCAAAATTTCCTTATCAATAAATTTGACCGCCTCGTCAGTCGGAATAAAATTCTGCAATTTTTCAACGTTGTCAAAATCGTAAGCGATATTTACAGAAGCCATAAAATTTTTTGAAGCAGAAATCATTTTGTTTTTTGTCACACTCATTTTTTTAGCTCCGCGTAATATTTTTTTATGCAAGAAAAATAACTTTCATTTTCATTCAACCTGATAACATCAAGCCCGGCAGTCCGCACAATGCGAATCAAATCCAGATTTTCAAGCTGGCCCAAAATATCCATCAGCGTAATTACATCCAGGTTAAAAATTTTTGCAGCCCCGCCCGCCTTATTTTGAATATCCGAAAGCAGAACTTCGCCATTTCCAGCTCCAACTCCAGTGCCATTTTCATTACCATAAAGAGCCGCCAGAAAAATCAGCGGAGGAATATTCTGTTTTGGCGGAATCACTTTGCGGTAGATTTTTTTACCTTCAACGCTTCGGGCAAAATCCACAAGTCCCAGTTCTGCAAAAGGACAGTCCATATTGTCCTCTGGGTCAGCTTCCGTCTCAGTTTTAAAACGCGAAATATAAGTATTCAGCAGACACTCAAAATCCCCCTCAAAAGAAGAATGAGCCGTACTTCCCCCATTCATCCGGTCAAAACTTTCAAGAGCAGCCACAAAATCCTCTTTTGAAAATTCCGCCAGATTAAATTCGTTAAAGAAAAAATACCAGCTGGTCGCAAAATCCTTATTCATAGCCAAAACACGGTGCAAAAGCCAGAGCGTCCCAATTTCTTCAACATAAGGGTCATTTTCAAAAATCACATTTCCCAGCGGAGTAAAAATCGTTTTCGTCTGCCTCTCAACTTTTTCTTCACTCGTCAGCCCCACCGCCTTAAGCCAATATCGCAGGGCAAAAACCATATTCCGCCCGATGCCCAGTTCGTCCATCGCTTCAATTTTTTTATCAGTAAAAATCGCCACATTCCCAGCAACCGCTTCCAGCCCCTTTGCCAGCCAGTTTTTACGAATCGAAAATGTCTCGTGTCCCCTATATTTCATTTTTATTCCTTTATTATTTTGGGCGTTCCCCTTCGCTCCCGCCTTACGGCAGTCGCTTCGGGTCGGGCTTTCCGCAATTCCGGCTTTCGCCTTCAAAGTCCTCGCGGCACAAATAGTGCCGCTGTGGGCTTCCGCTTCGGCAATTGAAATTGCCTTCGCGGTTGCTCCAATCCCTAACGCATTTATTCCTTTGTCCTCAAATATTTTTCCATCATGCAACCGCCGGTTAAATATTTTTCCGTTACACATTTTTTGCAGTGCCGGCATTTTTCTGCATTTATAAAATATTTATTTCCAGCCAGACTTATTGCCCCAAAGCGACAGATACTTTCACACTTCAAACATTTTCTGCAGGCGTTAAATTTCCTCACCTGGTAGCCCACCTGTCTCTGCAAATCCTCGTGCTTTTCAACATTCATCGTCCGGATTTTTACAGCGTGCTCAAATCCATCCTGATTAAATGGCTGAACCGAAATAATCGGGACTTTCGTTTTTACATCCAGAATCAGCGTTTCGTGAATCAGTTTTCTGCCAAGTTCCGGTGCCAGAATCCCAAAAGGAATCATCATATTCAAAAAGCTGTCATCAAAAGGCCTGGTCAATTTGTAGATTTTTGAATGTTCTTCGCTAGTGCAGTTTGTAAATTTAAGCTTCACATCGTCCGCAGCCGCTACACCGATTCCACCCTGGCGGGCCTTCCACTTTCCCGAATCAACATATTCTTCTGCGTCAGGCTTCCCGATTTTTTTTGCAAAATCAATTAAAAAATTTCGCCAGTTTTCGCTTTCCTCTTTCATGTAAATCCGCGACAAAAATTGAGCCCGGGCATTGTTGTTCGGACAGCACCAGCAACCAACACGGTCGTAGCCCAGACGGTAGGCGTCGTTAAAATCAACTTTTTCGCCCAGAAGATAAAGCCACACATCAATATCCTTCCAGTCAAAAATCGGACTTGCAACCGTTTGCTTCTGGATTTTTACACTTTCGGTATTTTCACTCACGCGACTGTACTTTGACCGACTGACACTTTCGTTTTTTCGGATTCCGTAAAATGTCAAAATCTGAGCGTCGCCATATTTTCGGTTCAAAATTCGAGTTATAGGACCAGTTTTAAACATTGAGCAACACCATCTCATCATTCTTGCCGGCGGCCCAATCTGTTTACAAACTTCATAGAAATTCTGATCAGTATTTTGAGCAATACGAAATTCACACAAAGGATGATTTTTGCGGTAACGTTCGGCGTATTCAGTCGTAAGCGGAAATTCCAGCGTAGTATTCCCAAAAAGATGAGTGATATAAGGATTTGAAAGTGCCTTTACAACCACGTCAGCAGTCGCAGTAGAATCTTTGCCCCCACTAAAAGAAACAATCAACCGATTTTCACTGCCCGCCCCATTTTTCTGGACAAATTTTTGAGCAGTTTCCTGAACAAAAGCAAAAGCCTCATCTTTTATAAAATCCAGCCGTCCATGATTTGCCTTCACAAATTTTTCTATGATTAAATCAAAATATTTTTGAGACCTTTCAAGATTTTCATCCTGAAGTTCCGCAATCTTTTTTGAAAGAAAATCCGTATCCGCCTTCCTAAAAGTCTCCGCCGAAATTGAAAGAGATTTTCCATCAATGTAGTAACGGTTCGCCACATTCCAAACAGATTTTTGAGCCAAACTGAAAGGTTCTTTTTTTAGCAAAAGTTCAAGCAAAAGCCTTTCCTGAGGAAAAACCGGCCGCAAATCCGTAGAAAGATATTGAGCCTGCCCTCCACAAAGCGGACATTTTGCCTTGGAATTTAGGGAAGAAGTTGAAATAAAAATTGGAACAGAACAGTTTTTGCAGTAGTTTAACTGTCCTGAAAAATGGTCGTTTAAAGGGACAAAAAATAATGTTTACGGTAGTTACTTTTTGGTATATACTTTTTATATAAATTATTTCTGCCCGTTTAGCAGATGCAGAGGAAAGGAGGCTTTATTATGGCAATAGTAAAAAAAGAAATTCAGATTGGAGACCAGCCAACAGTTAATGCTCTTGAAGAAGTAGAAAACGCAAAAAATTACGAAATTAACTATAATGACGCCCCAAAACTTACAGAAATGGAACTTTCAGACTTTGTTCCTGCAAATTCTGAATATTACAAACCAAAAAAACAGCAAATAACCCTTAAACTTGATGCTGACGTTATTGCTGCTTTTAAAAAATTAGGCAAAGGCTATCAAACAAGAATAAATGCAGCCTTAAGAAAAGCAATTTTTAACTAGAAAATGTGATATAATTTTTATAGTTTTTCACTTAAAAAAAATGGAGGCGTTTATGCCACTTGCACTTACAAATATTTATAATCAATTAACGAAGCAAGATCAGCTGAAAGTTTCTGATTTTATAATGGAACTTTTTTCAAAATATAACGAAAGAACTGTTACTACAGAAATAAAACAACTCTCTAAAGAAGATGAAGAAACATTCAATTATTTTACAGGCAAACTTTCTGAA
>CAVHTI010000073.1:0-11758 GCA_963638805.1 Anaerobutyricum sp. | reverse complement strand
ATAATCAAGGTAAAAATTGTATAAATAATCATAAAGTGGAAAATTTTTATATTTTGTGCCCTGAAAACTGATATTCCAGCCTTTGGTTTTTCTGAAAAAATATCGTGAATCATTTTTTTCTTCGGATTTCATATGGCAGGGAGTGTAAAATGCCTGGTCAAAATAGGTTTCTGGAATTTCTTTTGAAATGAAAATGGTAGAATCTATCCAGGTGCCGCCGTGCTTGTATAAAAGGGCTACGCGCGTTATATCACTAAAAAATGCCTTGGAAATTTTACCTGAATCAACTTTTTCGTAAATGTAAGGGGGCAAATCCACATATTGAGCCATATTTTCACGGCTGATTAAAATTAAAGGGCGGTTTTTAATATTTTTTTTAACGCTTTCTATGCATTTTTCTACAACTTCCGGCAAATTATCAAAGCCCTGGTACCACATCACAAAAATAGGCGGATTTTTTACTTCCTCAAGATTTTTGTAATCATAATCTTTTTTAAGAAAATCAGAGGCAGTTTTTTCAAGAAAAGGGAAAGTTGTATTTTGTCTTAAATGTCCAATCCAGCGGCCAAAAGGATGCAATTTTAATTTGTAAAAAACCTTAGACAGAAAAAGTAGGCGCAAATTGATTTTGAGCTTTAACTTTGTATTCATTTTATTCTCCTGCGATGTATTTTAGGTATTCACCGTAATCAGTTTTATATTTTTCTGACAATTCAAGTAATTTTTCTTTTGAAATCCAGCCGTTTTTAAAAGCGATTTCTTCTATGCAGCCGGCGTAAAAGCCCTGTCTTTTTTGTAAAGTGGCAATAAAATTTGACGCTTCAAGTAAACTGTCATAAGTGCCGGTATCAAGCCATGCCATTCCACGGCCCAAAAGTTCTACTTCAAGACTGCCCTTTTGCATGTAAAAATTATTCACGTCGGTAATTTCTTTTTCACCACGACTGCTTTTTTTTAGATTTTGTGCAATTTGAATGACGCTGTTGTCATAAAAATAAAGGCCCGGCACCGCATAATTTGACAGTGGATTTTGCGGTTTTTCTATGATTTTCTTTGGATTTTTATTTTCGTCAAATTCAATTACTCCATAACGTGAAGGATCCCGCACCGGATAGCCGAAAATGAGGGCGTCACATTCTTTATTTTCAATTTTTTTTACTGATTTTTTAAGGATTTTTGTAAATGACTGGCCGTAAAAAATATTGTCACCCAAAATCAAAGCGACATTTTCCTTTCCAATAAAATCTTTAGCGATAACAAACGCTTCTGCAATTCCATCTGGATTTTTTTGCACGGCATATTCTATTTTTAGACCAAGATTTTCGCCATTTGAAAAAAGATTTTTAAAAAGATTCTGATCGCGCTGTGTAGAAATAATTAAAATTTCCCTAAGGCCTGCAAGCATAAGGCAACTTAGGGGATAATAAATCATGGGTTTGTCGTAAACGGGAAGCAGTTGTTTTGAAAATGCAAGTGTCAGCGGTGAAAGTCTTGTTCCAGTCCCGCCTGCAAGAATTATTGCGCGCATGCCGTTAGTATATCACTTTTGGGGCGTGAAAAAAATATATAAAAATGATAAAATAAAGGTCATCCTTGGAAAATCATTTTCAATGATTTTCCAAAGAGACTTTCGAGTTTTAATTCGTTGATATAGCACGAATTAAAACTCGCGTTTTCTTTCGTTGCCTCTAAATCTAAAAATTGCAATTTTTAGAGGCAACCTAAAGTGTTTAATTTTTATGGAAGAAATTACAGAAAAACCTAAATCAAAATCTCTTACAAAAAATGCAATTTTAAACATGATTAAGGCTGTCGTAAGCCTTATTTTTCCGCTTATAACCTTTCCTTACGCTTCAAGAGTTTTAGGTCCTGACGGATTAGGCAAAATTCACTGGGCACAGTCGATTGTTTCTTACCTTGGCATTGCGGCAAGTCTTGGAATTACAAATTATGCAGCGCGCGAAGCTTCAAAATTAAAGGAAGACAAAACTGAACTTTCAAAATTTGCAAAAGAAATTCTTATAATTAATCTTACAAGCTGTCTGATTGCATATATTTTGTTTTTTATTGCAGTTTTTACGATTCCTCATCTAAAAGAGTGTTCCACAATTCTTTTTATATTGAGTTCCTTAGTTTTTTTTGAACAGATTGGAGTAAGCTGGCTTTTTACGGCAGAGGAAGAATTTACGTTCACGACAATTCGCTTTATTGCGTTTTATTTTATCAGCATAATTTTACTTTTTACCACTGTAAAAACCGAAAATGACCTTGTTCAATATGCATTTTTAACTGTAATTGCAAGCATTTGCGGTTGTATTTCAAATTTTATTCTGTCCTTTAAATATGTAAACCCTTTTATTAAGACCAAAATTGAAATAAAAAAGCATTTAAAACCGATTTTTATTTTGTTTGGCATGACCGCTGCGACTTCAATTTATTCAATTCTTGATACTTCTATGATTGGATTCATTTCTAATGATACTCAGGTTGGATTTTACACGGCGGCCACAAAAATTAACCGCCTTGTTTTAAGCATGGTAACGGCAATCACCACGGTAATGTTTCCTCGCCTGTCTGTTTACGCAAAAGAAGAAAATAAAGAAAAATTTTACTCACTGGTTTATAAAGGATTTGATGTTCTTTTTCTTTTTGCACTGCCCTGCTGTTTTGGTCTTACTGCAATCAGCGGTCCTTTGATTTATCTTTTTAGCGGAAGCGAATATCTTGAGGCCGTGCCCGTTATGAGAATTATGAATCCTGTTATTATAATTACCGGATTAAGTAATTTTATTGGAGTTCAGATTTTTATTCCGTTAAATAAAGAAAAATGGACTTTATATTCGGTTCTGGCAGGAACTGCGGTAAATGCAATATTAAATTCAATTTTTATAAGATTATTTGGTGCGATGGGCGCCGCGGTTTCTACCGTAATTTCTGAACTTGTAATTGCCGCTATTCAGCTGATTATGTCAAGAAAATTCATAAAACATTCAGTTTTACTAAAAAGATTTTTTATTTATCTTTTAGATTCTGTAATTATGATTATTCCGGTTTGTCTTTGCCTGTATTTTATAAAAAATATGGTACTGACCGTAATTTTTGGAATTCTTGCCGGCGTAATTACTTATTTTCTTGTACTTTTGATTCAAAAAAATGAAATATTGATGAGTTTTTTACAGAAATTCTTTGCAAAAATTCATCTGAAAAAGTAAATCAAAAAAATATGGAGGATTTTATGGAAAAAATTTTTGATTATCTTGTGGTTGGTTCAGGGCTTTCTGGGGCAGTTTTTGCTTATGAGGCCAAAAAAAGAGGAAAAAAAGTTCTTGTGATTGAAAAACGAAATCACATTGCAGGAAATATTTATACACAGCAGATTGAAGGCATTAACGTTCATCAGTATGGCGCGCACATTTTTCACACTAGTGACAAAAAAATCTGGGATTATGTAAATCAGTTTGCAACTTTTAATAATTTTGTAAATTCGCCGATTGCACGCTATAAAAATGAAGTTTATAACCTTCCGTTCAATATGAATACTTTTAGCAGATTATGGAATGTTTTTACTCCGGATGAAGCAAAAGCAAAAATTGATGAAGAACTGAAAGAAGTAAAAATTGACGAGCCAAAAAATCTTGAGGAACAGGCTATAAAACTTGTTGGAAAAACAATTTACGAAAAACTTGTAAAAGGTTACACGGAAAAACAATGGGGAATGAAGGCAACAGAACTTCCGCCGTTTATTATCAAAAGACTGCCTGTGCGTTTTACTTATGATAACAACTATTTTAATGATTTATATCAGGGAATTCCGGAAGGCGGATACACTCAGATTATTGAAAAAATGCTTGATGGCATTGAAGTAAAACTGAACACTGATTATTTTGAAAACCGCCAATATTTTGATTCTATTGCCCAAAAAGTGATTTTTACCGGCCCTGTTGATAAATATTTTGATTATTGTTACGGTCCACTTGAATACAGAAGCATTCGTTTTGAAACTGAGATTCTTGATAAAAAGAATTATCAGGGGGTTGCAGTTGTAAATTACACAGAATATGAAGTTCCTTACACAAGAATTATTGAGCACAAACATTTTGAAAAAGGAAATCAGGAAAAAACGGTTATAAGCCGTGAATATTCTTCTTTGTGGGATTCTACAAAAGAACCTTACTACCCTGTAAATAATCAGAAAAATAATGATTTGTACGCAAAGTATGCAAAAAAGGCCGAAGAAGAAAAATCTGTGATTTTTGCCGGAAGACTTGGAACTTATAAATATTACGATATGGATAAAGTTATTCTGGAAACTTTAAAACTGACAGATAAAGAATTTGGAAACTAAGGTTTGATTTTTTCCGCTTTGCGTGAGCGATTGTAGCAGCCGCGAAGCGGGACTTGCTTAAACGAAGCGCCATTGTTCTGGCGCGGAGTAAGCAAGGCTGTAGGCGAATGCCGGAACTGCGAAAAGCGCGGTGCTGCGAATGCAGCACACGCCCGCATCATTAAAAAATTACCACTTATATTCAATTCCTACATAAAAGTAATTATTAAATACATTTGTAAAAGTTGCTGTCCAGTCGGCTTTATAGGCGGCAACAAGGTCATCGGCAGAAGTGTAAGTTACGCCGTTGTAAGTATAAGTTTCTGTTGTTGAATCGTAAGTTGCAAGCGCTGACGGATAAAGATTTGAGTCCACGCCTTTGTTCACGATGTATTCCGCGTTATAACTTGCCTTGAGCGACAAAGAACCCCACTTCCATTTTCCGACAGTGTAACTTGCATTCACTCCGCCCTGGAAAATGTACATTTTGTGTTCCTGATTCAAGAAATTAAGATGATTCCACGCTGAGTCAAGATAATCGCCGTTGCCGTCTGTTACAAGGTCATTATTTGTACCAATTATTACGTGCTGATTGATGCTGCCGTCCGTGGCATAGGCATTTTTGTTCTTATCAAGAATGTAATAAAGTGCTTCGCTAGTTGGGAGTGTTTCTGCGGAATTTCCGTGCCTTGCAAATCCAAGATTTACCGTCAATTTTAGATTTTTAACGGGTTTTAAATCAAAACTTGCTTTGATCTGATCTGAGTTTGGCGGCAAAGTTGAACCGATTGAATAACCGTTGTTTGTATATGACTGATAGTTGTAAGTATCCGCATAAATTGTCTGGGCAACATCATCTGTGTACTGCCAGTGAGAATAAGTGTAAGGAGTAACAAGCGTGTACTTCAGGGAAATATTAGAAAAAATTGAATTTTTAGGATTGTAAATTATGCCAGTTGCGGCTGCAATTCTAAGTTTTGTGTCAAATTTGAATTTTACAAGGTCGTTGAAGTTTACGTCGTCCACAAATAAATCTGTTGCCCACAAAAGTCCGTTTACAGGTTTGAAATTAAATTTTAGTCCCATCTGAAGATTGTCATCACAACCGCCAATGCCCTGTATTGCCATGTAAGGTGCCGGAATTATGTAAGAAAAATCAAAACGTTTGCCAAAAATCATATTTTCATAATATGCAAGTGACATTTTTTGATTGATTTTGAATTCAAACTGATGGAATGCCAGGTATTTGTTTGCCATAAGACCAGAACCGTCATAATTTTTTGTAGCACCAAGGGCCGCATAAAGCTGACTGTAGTTCCATCGCGGCTGAATTACTGTGAAGGTAATGTTTGGCATATGATAAGCATTGTCATTTAATGCCAGGCCGTCACTCAAAAATGAACCATAACCAAGGCGGCTAATACCTAACTGAACGTAAATATTTGTATTACCAACACTTACAACATCGTTTGTATCAAGATAAAATTTGAATTTCCAGATTTCACCGGGGTCTTGCAATGTGTCGTGAGTTAAAAAACTAAACATTGGAACGTAATTGTTTAAATAATCCTTTGCAGTTTCTGTGTAACCGGCAAATCCGACTTTGTAGCCAATTCCGACTAAATCATTAAAAAGGCCAAGGTCACCGTAAACTTTTGGAAAGAAAACTCCGGCAAAGGAAGTTTTGTCGCTGGCCTTTAATGTAACGCCGGTTTCTACGGCAAAATTAAAAGGCTTGCCGGTAAGTTCTTCAAAATATTCTTCTGCGACGGCGGATTCTTTTTCGTCACCGGAAACAATTACAGTCTGCAGGATTTTTCTTATAACGTTAAACGGATAAGGTCTTATTGGCGGAAGATTTTCTATAAGGCCGTAAGATTCCCATTTTTGAGCATCGGCATAAAAACTGTGCGAAGGATCTGCTGACATCTGTGCAAAAACAGACGAACCAAGCATTAAAAATAAAATGACGGAAAGTATTTTTTTTGTTCTTTTACATTCCATAAACCAAACTCCTGACTAATTTTGTTACATCTAATTTTAAGGTCACGGCAACTTCCGGGCCGCACTGAAAGTTTCCTTCCACATTATTTCTGTTGTAAACAAAAACAAAAGCGCCCTGTGCCGCAACATTTAAATAATCGTTAATTTTATAAGAAGCCCGAACCGCTATTCTGTTCAGATATTCTGGAATTCCTGACGGAGAAATTAAAGCCTGACGTCTTTTTGCTTCTGCCTGCTGCGCTTCGTCAGTTTTGCTGCCAATCGGGTATGCCCAGTCAGATTTTGAAGATTCTGAAAGTTCGCCGGTTGTGTGTCCGCCCCAGTTTAAATTGTCAAAAACCTTAGTTCCGGAATATTCGCCACTGGCTTTGAAAAGATAATTAAAATTAACAGACCAGCGTTCATCAAAATCGTAGCCGGCATTTAATTCACCGGCAATTGTATCAGGACCAAAAGGACTTCCTACCCATTCATAAAAAATTCCCTTGTCACCAATATTTTCCTGATAAGTTCTTACAAGTGACCACGCAGGATCTTCTTTGATGTAAAGATAAGGGTCGGCATAATAACCTTCAATCCAGAAATGAAGATTTCCATTTTTCAGAGGAATATAACTTTCTGCGCCAAGTTGAAATCCAAGTCCGTTTGGAGTAACGTCGTTTGGCCAGTTTATGAGCTCATACTGACACTGATACTGATCTTGAGCATAAAGTCCATAAAGTCTTAAATATTTTACCGGAGAATATGCAACTTTGAAGCACATGTAGGCACAAGTGTTACTTTCGCTGCCATCGCCAGAATAATCAAGCCACGGAGTCATGCCGTGAAAAATTGTAAGAGGATTTAAAAATCTCAGTTCCAAAGGAGCATAAACTAAAATGCTTTCCATGGCACTGAACTGAACTTTCTTGAAAAATCTAAAATCCAGAATGTGAGAATACATATATTTATCAACATTAAACTGAGTAACGTTCATGTTGTATTTTATGTTTGGTGAAAAAATTTCAAGATTTGCCCAAGACGCACCGGACATATAATCACTGAAAATAATGCTACCCGAAAGGCTGCGTCCAATACTCTGCTCGCCCATTCCAATGCGGAAGTTTAGCGAAGTATTTGCCGGTAAATCAAAACCACAGGACAGATAGCCGTTATCCGGGAAATTTATATCAAACTGATTTGGATCATAGGGAATGTTAAAATAATTATTATTATGGTCTTTGTATGAACGGTTTTGCTGAAGTTCAAGTGTTGTGCTCATTGTTAAATAATCAGAAAGAGCGAGAGTTGCAGGAATTGCCAGAAGCGGCTGTTTTTTGTAACGGTCATAAGTCCAGTCAATATTATCATTACCCTTAAAATAACCTTCAAGATTCATTTCTGCACCAATTCCGGCAGAAAAAAATCCGCAGTTTAACGCAAAATTCTGTTCTTCAAAATATGATTCAATTTTATCGTACTGAATTTTGCAGTTTTCATTTAAATTTTCGTAATCATACTCAGAAAGAAGGCTTTTGATTTCGCTTACAGTCAAAGGTGCATTGTCACTAAAATCAACTTTACCGTTTTGAATTGCAAGAATCTGCAAAGAATCATAAATCCAGCTTCCGCAAGGCACCAGTTCACGTTTTGTTCTGGAATTTGCAAAAGCAACCGAAAGTCCAGTCAAAAAAACGACCGAAAAGAAAAACTTTTTTGTAAAAGACATTCAAATCCCTCACGTTGATTTAATCATATTTCGCAGTTTTTTACAATTTGGAGAGAAAGTTGCTTGTTTTTTATACACGGCTAGAAATTAAAATTTTATTTTAAAATATATCGACAACAACGTGTCCAACTTGTTAAAATATCCTCAGTTTCTATGAAAGAAGGCAAATGTTAATGAATATAGTAATGTTCACAGAAGCATATTATCCTCGTGTAAGTGGAATTGTAGTTTCCATAAAGTCTTTTTCTGAACAACTTACAAAAATGGGACATCATGTATTTATTGTTTGCCCTGATTATGAAGATGTAAAAATAAAAAGAAAACAAAAGAAACCAATTCTCGGCTGTTATTACGATGACACAATTCCTCAAAACGAAAATATAAAAGTCTTGAGAGTACTTTCTGATCCCTTAATTTGGTCAAAAGAAGACCGTCTTGTAAAACTTAATACCTGGAATAAAGTAAAACATGCCGTTGATGAAATTCATCCTGATGTTATTCACATTAACAGTGAATTTATAATCGGTTATTTTGGTTTGATGTATGCAAGACACCGTCATGTAGCTTCGGTTTATACTTTTCATACAATGTGGGAAGATTACTTTCCGAATTATCTGCACATGTTGCCAACAAAAACACTTCGTTCTATGGGAAAAGATTTCGTAAAATTCTTTCTCAAACGTGCAGACATTAATATAGCCCCTACAAAACGAATTGGACAAACAATTGAACGTTATAAAATAAAAAAGCCTTATGAAATTCTGCCAACAGGCATAAACGATGATGTAACAACTTATAACAAATCTTACGAATACGTATTTTTTAACAGACTTCATAAGATTTTTCCAAAAATTCAGAAAAAACATATTCTTCTCTATGTTGGTCGTATTGGTATCGAAAAAAATATTCCTTTTCTGTTCAAAATGCTGGGTGAAGTAAGAAAAACAATTACAGATGCCGTACTTTTGATTGTTGGTGGTGGTCCAGAACTTGAAAATCTGAAAAAAGAGGCAAAAACTTATTCATATTCATGGAATATATGTTTTACAGGCTATTGTAAACGTGATGAACTTGCATATTTTTATAATTTTGCAGACCTTTTTGTTTTTTCAAGTCTTACAGAAACTCAAGGTCTTGTGACAATTGAAGCAATGCGTACAGGCTTACCTGTCGTTGCAATTGGTGAAATGGGAACTGTAGATGTCATGCAAGGTGATAACGGTGGGTTCATGGTTAAAAATGATCTTCAAGAATTTTCAAACCGTGTAGTTCAACTGTTATCAGACAAAGAACTTTATGAAAAAAAATCAGAAGAAGCAAAAGAATGGAGCAAAAAATGGAGTATGGAACCATTAACAGAAAAACTTCTGAATATATATCAACAAGCAATTGATATAAACAAGTTAAATCATCCTTCTGTAAAATCTTGATACCTGTTATCTCTTCCCCCAGCCAAACTCCGGTTTGCTTTTTTCTATACGATATGACATTTTTTTGATATAATGTCTTATAACATTTTTTTTGAGATGTGCTGATGAATAGTATTGAACTGAAAAAATATCTAAAATCAAGATTTAATTCCACAAGTTCCTTCCGTTGTGGACTTGCCCTTGGAATCGTTGATTTTTTTACACTTACGCTCTGTCTTGGACTTGGATTTTTTCTTGTAAATCTTTTTGCAATGAATGACATAAATTTTAAGTCTTTCGTAAATTATTGTATTTTCTTCCCTTTCATATTTTTACTTTTTGCGTTTTTTGGCTTATATCCGGGAATTATGATTTCTTCAGCGGAAGAAATGCGCAGATTTTCCGGGGCAACATTAATTTCCTTTGTGATGATTGCCTCGCTCGTTATTTTTTCTAACGCCGGTCCAACTCACTTTCTTGAAAAAATTGTTGCTTCAAGTCAGTCTCGTCAGATAATCATTGCGTTTATCATAGCGTTTATTCTTGCGGCCATTCTGCTTACGGCAAACCGTGAACTTGCAAAAATTCAGTTCAGTCGTTTTAAATGGTGGGGAGTTCCGTGCGTAATTTATTGTAATGGAAAGAGTTGCGAAGAAATTGTTGATAAACTTCTGAAAAATAAAAATCTTGGCTATCATCCGGCGGTAATAATTGATTCAAGTTTTACAGACACTAACGGCGAACAAAAATATTACAAGGGAATTCCGGTTTTCTCTTCAAAAAATACAGAAATTATCAAAGTGATTCACGAAGTAAACATAAAAACTGCAATCCTCTGTGATTTTCAGGACGACACTTCTCCAATCATGACAAAATACAGATATACAATTTCAGTTTCCATAAGGCAAACGAGTTTTACGACAACTCAGCAGATTAAAGATATTGCGGGGCTTATTGGATTTGCTTCAACTCACAATTTGACTTTTGGAATTAACCTTGCAATCAAAAGGCTTTTTGATATTTTTATGATTCTGCTTTTTTCGCCGATTTTGATTCCTGTATTTTTGATTTTGATTATACTCGTAAAAATTACATCAAAAGGGCCGGCATTTTATGGACATCCGAGAGTTGGAAAAAACGGCAAAGTCTTTAAATGCTGGAAATTCCGCTCAATGAACATAAATTCACAGGAAATGCTAAAAGAAATTCTTGAAAATGATCCTGTGCGCCGCGAAGAATGGGAACGAGAACGAAAATTCAGCGATGATCCGCGCGTTACAAAATTTGGGAAATTTTTAAGAAAAACCAGCCTTGATGAATTACCTCAGTTGATTAACATTTTCTTAGGTCAAATGAGCTTTGTAGGCCCTCGCCCTGTCACTCAGGAAGAAACAGAATTGTACGGCAGCCATAAAGATCTGGTACTTTCCGTTACACCTGGACTTTCGGGACTGTGGCAAATTTCTGGCCGTAGCGAAACAACTTATGATGAACGAATATTTTTCGATACATTTTACATTCAAAACTGGTCAATCTGGCTTGATTTGTGGATAATCATAAAATCAGTCTGGGTTGTTCTAAGCAGAAAAGGCGCATACTAATGTTAACTGGAAAAATTAAAAATCTTTTTTGTGCAAACATCATTTTTGTTTTGATTTCTTTTTTGTCATTTGCAGATGGTTATAAAATTAACAGTGTAAATTACAATGTTACGGGCTGTGGCTGGAAAATTTTTGGCCGGACAAATCCGTACGCAATTTCGATTAATGTGCCGGTTGATACAAATCAGATTTTTACAAATGAAGACGATTTAAATAAATATCTTGATGACTACAAAGTCCGACTTGCAAATTTGCGCGCATTTGAAACTATAGAAGTAAACGAAACTAGAACTGAAGGCGAAAATCTTACATTAATTGATCTGGAAGTTTTTGTAAAAGATTCTTTCCACCTTCTTGCCGTGCCTTATCCAAAATATGATTCAAATAACGGGCTGAATTTAAAATTTAAGATAAAAGACACCAATTTTCTTGGCACTTTGAACACACTTTCCACAGATATTTTTATTTTGTTTGCCTCTCAGGAGTCTGACAATAAAACAAATCAGATTGGTTTTAATTTTGATTTTGATTTTCCGTTTGATTTAGGAATTTTTGACGTTACCTGGGTAAATGAGGACAGTTTTTCTTATACTTTTGGCGAAGTAATGCCGGAATGGAATGCCAAAACAGGATTTAAATTTGAACTTCCGGTAAAAAATCTTACATTTACGCTTGAAGCCTATCAGTATGTTATCAATGATTTTGACTATAA
>CAVHTI010000072.1:0-11916 GCA_963638805.1 Anaerobutyricum sp. | reverse complement strand
ATTGAACGCCAAAAAACATTGTGCAAAGATGCCGAAGGATTTATTTATGCCGTTACAAAGACTTTTGAACAGTGGGATTTAAAATCAGATAAAGCAAAACCAATCCGCCGCCTTAACGCTCTTGGAAATGATATCCTTGTAAAAAATGGTATTTATCTTCCAATCGGTGATTTGCAGTGGGGTAATGCTGCCGGTATCAAGGAACCTGCTCACTTTAATGATATTACAGTTCTTGATGATGATATTTACATTACAATTGATGAATCCCGCGGCCGTATCTTTGCTTACAACAATCAGGGTGACCTTTTGTATGCTTTTGGTAACAAAGGTAATATCAACGGATATTTCAGAAGTCCTGTTTCAATTGAACACATAGGCAAGGATCTTTTCGTTCTTGATAATCAGAATGCATCGGTAACAGTATTTACACCAACTGAGTATGGTAGCTTAATTTATGAAGCAACTGAGTTGTATGCTGTCGGTGAATATGACAAATCTGCTGAGGTTTGGGCTGAAGTTCTTAAACAGAACGGAAACTATGATTTGGCTTACTTAGGTCTTGGCAAGGCTTATTTCCGTCAGGGAAAATATAAAGATGCCATGGAACTTTTCCAGCTTAAGCGAAACAGAAAAAATTATTCAAAGGCATTCCAGTACTATAGAAAAGATTGGATTGAACATAATATTGGATATGTTGTGCTTGTAGTTGTAGTTTTGATTTTAATTCCGTTTGTTATTAAACGAGTTAAAGCCTTTAGAAAGGAGCTTAAATCATTATGAGTTATGTAGTAAAAAAACTTAAAAAAATAGCAGAAAAAGATACCTGGCTGCATTTCCTTAAGACTTTAAAGTATTCTTTGTATGTAATTGTTCACCCGGCAGACGGTATGTGGGACTTGATTCATGCAAAGCGGGGTTCTTATGCCGCAGCAAACATTATCGTAATTCTTACTTTGTTAACTCATATTTGGAAATTACGATTTACAAGTTTCTTGTTTGTTGACATAAACTGGGAAAAAGTAAATATTCTGAAAGAGATTTGTACAATTCTTCTTCCATTGGCTATTTTCTGTATTTGTAACTGGGGTGTAACAACTCTTTTTGATGGTAAAGGTCATTTAGGAGATATTTACATGGGAACCGCCTATGCATTGACTCCGTATCCTTTGATTCAGATTCCGTTGATTATCATCAGTCAGTTTATTACTGTTGACGAAGGTTCTTTCTATTATGTCTTTAGTAATATTTCTTTGATTTGGGCCGGAATTTTAATTTTCATGGCGATGATGGAAATTAATGCTTTTGGTTTTGGTAAAACGCTCCTGTTTACGATTATTACCTTGTTTGGAATGCTTGTATTTATTTTTATCATGCTTTTGTTCTTTAGTATGATATCTCAGGGTGTTGCATATTTTGTTTCTCTCGGACGAGAAATTATGTTCCGATTGAACTGATGAGGATGAAAAATGGAAAATAAAAATACAACAAACGAATCTGAAACTTCTGAAGAATTTGTTTACATTGGTCGTCCAAAACCTATGAAAACAAAGAAATTTGAGTTTCATAAACCTACAAAGAAATTTTATATCTGGCTGGGAATTTTCCTGGTGATTGCTGCATTTATTGCTTACATTGTCGTAAGACTTGTAAATGTCGGAAAAGTTACAGATTCAGCTGTTCTTCCGTACGAGGCAATTGAAAATACTCCGGATACAATGGTTCTTGAAAATGAATATTTGCGTATGGATTTTGATGCAACAACGACTCAGTTCTCTATTTTGCAAAAAAATACAGGTCATGTGTGGTATTCAAATCCTCAGGATCTTGCTTCTGATACACTTGCTCAGCCAAAAGAAAAGAACAATATGAATTCTACTCTTTTGGTAAAGTATTCAACAGAAAACGGCGTAGAAAATGTTTATGATTCTTATACTTACAGTATTAAACGCGATTTCTTTAATGTAGAAAAATCAAATAATGAAATTACTGTAAATTATACAATCAGCCAGATGGAACGAGAATATAAATATCCTTTGGCCATTTATGGCGAACAGATGGATGAATATCTTTCTCAGTTGAGTTCTGCAGATCAGAATGTTCTTGAAAGACGATGTTACCAGATTATTGACCTTGATAACTTGTCTGCAACTCAGGATGAAGCGGAATTGCTCAGAAAATATCCAGGACTTAAAGACGATTATCTTTACTTGATTTTTAATCCTCTTAATACTTACTTGAAAGAGCAGTGTGAAGAGATTTTTGAAAAAATCGGATATACAGACGAAGACTACATGCGCGACAAGGAACTTTACAAGGAAGTTCAGGAAAAAATTGAACCTGCTTTCAGTGTAACAGTGTCATACAAACTTGACGGCCCGAATTTAATCGTTGATATTCCTTTTGATAAAATCAAATATCGCCAGGCTTATCCAATAGTTCAGCTTTCTGTTCTTCCATTCTTTGGGGCAGCTTCGCTTTCAGACAATGGCTTTATGCTTGTTCCAGAAGGTGGTGGAAGTTTAATTTACTTCAATAACGGAAAAACAAAACAGAACGGCTATTATTCCAATGTTTACGGATGGGACTATGGTACTGACCGTAAGGAAGTTATTACAGAAACTCGAGCAGCTTTCCCTGTATTCGGTGTTTCTTGGGATGATGGTTCATCATTTATTTCTATTGTAGAAGATGGCGACGTTTATGCCGGTGTTACAGCTGAAATAAGCGGAAAACTGGCAAATTACAACTATGTACGTGCCGATTACAAGATGGTTCACGGCGAGCAGTTTGAAGTTTCTTCAAGAAATACTAGTGCTCAGTATGCTTATGAAGAAAAACTCCCTCAGGATGAAAAAATTGTTCAGAGATACTGTTTCGTTGATTCTTCATCTTATGTAGATATGGCAAAGGCTTACC
This sequence comes from Anaerobutyricum sp., assembly GCA_963638805.1. GTDB lineage: Bacteria > Spirochaetota > Spirochaetia > Treponematales > Treponemataceae > Treponema_D. The sequence continues at coordinate 9,000 of CAVHTI010000072.1, read as the reverse complement.
GTGATTATCTTTTTGCCGATTCTGCAAAACTTGCTAATACAGAAAGTCCTTTGACAATTGAACTTGTTGGTGCTGTTGATAAGGTTCAGCAGGTTTTGGGATTCCCTAAAACAATGCCTTATAAACTTACAACTTATGAAGAGGCCGCTGATATTATTAATCAGGTTGAAGACCTTGGAATTAAGAATGTAAATTATAAACTTTCGGGAGCAATTAATGGCGGTATTCGTCAGAAAATGCTTGGAAGTGTTAAATTTATCAGTGAATTGGGTGGAACTTCCGGATTTAAAAAGCTTTTGAAAGAAACTGATGATACTTCTGCAAAAATTTATCTTGATGCAACAACTCAGTTTGCTTATCGTTCAGGTTTGACAGACGGATTCTTTAATTATAGGGATGCGGCAAGATTCGCAAGTAGTGAACTTTGTAAACTCAGTGAATTTTCTCCTGTCTGGTATGGAAAACTTGACACAATGGATACTTACTATTATCTGAATCCTAAAGTTGTAAATAAAGCATCTGATGTGCTCATAAAATCTGCTTCTAAGTATAATCTTTCGGGAATTTCTTACAGAGATGCGGGAAATATTGTTTCTGCTGATTACAATTCTAACAGACCTGTTTCTCGTCAGAAAAATAAACTCAGTCAGATTGAAAAATTCCAGGAAGCTGAAAGCAGCGGACTTGGTGTAATGATTAACGGTGGAAATGCTTACGCTTTGGACAATGTTGACATCATTACAAATCTTGATTTGCACGGTAATGACTACGCAATTCTTGATAAAGACGTTCCGTTCTATCCAATTGCTTTGCACGGTTATAAAAACTTTACAGGTTCTGCTGTAAACCTTGGTTACGAAAATAATCAGATTATACTTGAATCTGCCGAAGTTGGTGCCGGTTTGTATTACACATTTATGAAAGAATCTGAAAAGGCTTTGCAGGAAACAAACTACACAGAATATTACGCTGCTTGTTTTGAAACCTGGAAAGACAGACTTGCAGAAACTTATAAACGTTATAACAAAGAAGTTGGTTCTGTAAGAAATGCAGAAATCACTGATCATGATTATCTTGACGACGATAATACTGTTTCAGTTACAACTTTTGATAACGGTACAAAGATTTATGTAAACTTTGGTTACGTGGACTTTGTAACAGATGAAGGAATAAATATTTCTGCCCGTGAATATAAAGTTCTTCAGGGAGGTAAATAAGTTGAAATTTTTAGGAAAAAGAAAGGTGGGCCTTTCAGGACGAAGGGCTTTTTACGGATATTTATTTATCTTACCGTTCATAATTGGTTTTGCACTTTTTATGGTAAAACCGTTGGTACAGTCATTAAGAATGAGTTTTTCAAATGTAATTCTTAATGCTGCCGGTACAGAAGATACTGGAGCTGCCACTGATGGTGAAGGCGCATTGACAGCTTCGGCTGATGATGAAGAAGAAGCTGAAACTGAAGGTCTTGTTGAATGGCTTTCTGCACGTCAGGAAAAATGGGAAGATCCAGATTATGCAGAACAGGCTAAGGTAAAAAAGCAGAAGGAAGGTATTAAACTTGAGCCAAACCATTTTGCAAACTATAAGAGAGCCTTAACTGTTGACCCGGAATTCAACCGAATGCTCGTTGAATCTATTGAACAGATGATTTTCCAGTCAATCGCAACAATCGTATTCAGTTTCTTTGTTGCTTTGATTTTGAATCAGAAATTCAAGGGAAGAACGTTTGTTCGTTCTATATTCTTCCTTACAGTTATTCTTTCTTCCGGCGTTCTCGTTGGTCTTGAGTATAACAATGCGCTTATGCAGCAGTTGAAAGATACAATTGAAAAATCTGGAAGTTCAAATTCCATTACCCAGGTACTTGAGGATATTCTTGTATCAAATACCGGTGGTGTAAATGGTACGGGTGGAAAAGTATTTAAAGTCCTGTTTGAAATTATTGACTCTATTTACGATGTAGCCATGGCTTCTGGTATTCAGATTATTATCTTCCTTTCTGGTTTGCAGAATATTTCTCCAAGTATGTATGAAGCTGCTCAGATGGAAGGTTGTACTTCTTGGGAAAGTTTGTGGAAAATCACAGTACCAATGGTAAGTCCTTTACTCCTTGTATGTTGGGTTTATACAATCGTTGACTTCTTTATGAAGACCGACAACAAAATCATGGAAAAAATTGAAAATCAGATGGTTATTCAGCTTAACTATGGTTATAGTTCCGCACTTGCATGGATTTACTTTGCAGTCTGTATGCTGTTGATTGGATTAAGTTCCTTGATTATTTCAAAGGTGGTGTATAATTATGACTAAAAATAAAAACAAAAAGGCAGTTGAAACAACATCTCTTGAAAATCGTTCTTTCTGGGATAGAAACGAAGCTTCTGGCGGTGTTCTGTTAAAAGAAACGACAAAACATTATGTAGTTTCTATTTTCCGTGCACTTCTTTTGTTTGGAATGTGCTTCCTTATCATTCAGCCAATTTTGAATAAACTTGCATTCAGTTTTATGGCTGAACGGGATCTTTATGATACGACAATTATCATTGTTCCAAAGCACTTTTCTACAAGTAACTGGAAACTTGCGGCAACATTGCTTGATTACGGAAAGTCACTTTTTAATACAATCTGGGTTTCACTTCTTGTATCTGCAATTCAGGTGTTTGTATGTAGTCTTGTAGGTTACGGTTTTTCACGATTCCAGTTTCCGTTTAAGAAGTTCTGGTTTTTCTGTGTAATTCTTATTATTGTAATTCCGCCACAGACAATTTCTACTTCATTGTTCCTGCACTTTAGATATTTTAATTTCTTTGGAATGCAGTTCAACTTGAGTAGTTCTATGGTGCCTTACATTTTAATGTGTTGCGGTTGTATGGGACTTAAAAATGGACTTTACATCTTCATGATTCGACAGTACTTCCTGGGATTCCCTTATTCTCTTGAAGAGGCTGCTTATGTTGATGGATGCGGTCCTTTTGCAACATTCTTCAAAATTATGATTCCTGGTGCAAAGCCAATCTTAACTTCATGCTTCCTGTTTTCTTTTGTATGGCAGTGGACAGATAGTTTCTATTCTGACCTCTTTCTTGGAAAGATTCAGTTGCTTTCAAAACAGATTTCTGCAATTACAGAAAGACTTGGCCAGTACATTAGTGCTGTAAACGGTTCTTCTGTTACAGTTTCGGTTGGTTATTCAAACGCAATCCTTTCTACAGGCGTGCTTCTGGTAATTATTCCGTTGCTGATTCTTTATATGTTCTGTCAGAACCTGTTCGTTGAAAGTTTGACAAGTACAGGTATGAAAGAGTAGTAAGACTTTTTTACTAAGAAATGGATCCGGTTCAGAAATGGGCCGGATTTTTTTTTATTTTGAGAATAAAATATTGTTTTCCCGAAGTTCATCAAAAATTTATAAATAAAATTTGGAATCTCCCAAATCAGTGTTATAATGATAGAATAAATATATTACAAAAGTCATTAGGTAAAACTAGGAGGCCGAAAGATGATGAAAGGCACATGGAAAAAAATTTTGTGCATTGGTATTGCAGCATTGATGGTTACTTCAACTGTTACAGCTGCTTCTAAGAAAAAGAGTTCTTCAAACAAAGGAAAGAACGCTTACAAGAATGTTGTAAAACAGAAGGATCCTGCTACTAAAAAAGTTTATAACTTTGGTGGAATGGATATTATTATTGGTGACTGGTGGACAAATCCGGATGCACCTGCTGGTTCTAAACAGCGTGAAGATGAACGCGCATTCCGACAGTGGACTTGTGATACTTACAATGTAAATATTACACAGAAAGCTGTTACTGGATGGGGTTCTAACCCTCAGTTCGTTACAAACTTCTGTATCACTGGTGGTGATACGAACTACGTATTCATTATTGATGGACGTTCTGCAAACACTGGTGTTCGTTCAAATCTTTTCTATGATTTGTCAAAAGTAAAATCTGTAAACTATAAAGATGCAAAAAAATATGACCAGGGTGTTGTAGGAAAACTTGTAAAAGGTAACTCTTTCTATGCATTCAACTGGGGTAAACCAGAACCAAAGAATGGTATGTTCTTTAATAAGAGAATTTTGCAGGAAAACGGTTATTCTGCTGACTATCCTTATGATTTGCAGAAAGAAGGAAAATGGACTTGGGATACTTTTGAAGAAATGTGTAAAAAAATTACACGTGATACAAACAATGACGGTGTAATTGATCAGTATGCTATGTCTTCTTTCAACTCTGAATTCAGCTATGCAGCACTTGATTCAAACGGTGGTTCTATTATTGGCCGTGATGCTAATGGAAAATACTACAACAATTCAGGTTCTGAAAAATCTATGGAAGCCTGGGCTTGGATTCAGCACATGTGGCAGAACTATCAGCTTCCTCAGGCTGAAGGTGCAAACTGGGATTACTTCTATACAGCATTCATCAACGGTGAAACAGCATTCCTTGCAGATCAGGAATACAATGCACAGCCAGGTGGACGTTTTGCTGATATGAAAGATGACTGGGGATTTGTATGCTTCCCATTGGGACCAAGTGGCGACGGTGTTTACAAGACAATACATGATTCAAATATGTGTATTATTCCTAACTGCTACAAAGCTGATAAAGTTGAAAAAATTGCTAAAGCTGTTGACCTCTGGCTTGAACCAACTCCAGGATATGATGGTCCAGATGCATGGAAAGAAGGATATTATTCAACATTCCGTGATTCAAGAGCTGTAGATGAAACATTGACTCTTATGGCTAACACTCCAAACCCACGATTTGATACTTTAATTTCAGGTCTTTCTCAGGGAGATATGATTTTTGGTATTACTGGTGGATATATGACACCTCAGGAAGCTTATGAAAACGCAAAGAACGTTTGGCAGGGTCTTCTTGATGATGTAAATCGCTAGTCTTTAGTAGTTTAAGATAAAAAAAAACCGCTGAAAAGTTAATTTTCGGCGGTTTTTTTTAGCCAAAAATCAGGAAAATTAACTTAAAAAATAACTAAAAAAAATCAAAAATTTGAGAAAAATTAAGTAAAAAATACTTAAAAAAAGTTATTTTTTGAAAAAAAAATTAGGTAATTTTTAAAAGCAGTGTTATAATAAAATTATAAGAAATTATTTAGGTAAAAATGAACAGGAGGCCCAAATGATTAAGAGTACATTAAAAAAAGCTTTGTGTATTGGTTTTGCAGCTCTTTTAGTTACTACAAGTGTTACTGCAGCATCTAAGAAAAGCAAAAGTTCAAAAAAAGATCCGTACAAGAATGTTGTAAAACAAAAGAATCCGGAAACTAAAAAAGTCTGGAATTTTAACGGCATGAACATTGTAATTGGTGACTGGTGGACAAATCCGGATGCTGCAGCTGCTTCAAAACAACAGGAAGATACAAAAGCATTCCAGAAGTGGGTAAATTCAACTTACAATGTAAATGTAATTCAAAAACAGGTTGCAGGTTGGGAAACAATGCCTAACTATGCTGCTAACTATTGTCTTGGCGGAAAAGTTGCAAATGAATATATGTCTTTGATTGTAGACGGTCGTTCTGCAATTGTTGGTATTAAACAGAGACTTTTCTATGATTTGTCAAAAGTAACAAGCGTAAACTATCACGACGCAGATATTTATGATCAGGTAGTTGTAAAACTTCTTGAAAAAGGTAAATCATTCTATGCTTTCAACTTTGGTGTTTCAGAACCACGCGAAGGTATGTTCTTTAACAAGAGACTTCTTGCAGAAGCTGGTTATGACCGCGATGCTCCTTATGATTTGCAGAAAGAAGGAAAATGGACTTGGGCTAAATTTGAAGAAATGTGTAAAGCTTTGACACGTGATACTGATAATGACGGTGTTGTTGATCAGTATGCTATGTCTAACTTTTATACAAGTTTTACAAAAGCCGCTCTTACTTCTAACGGTGGTTCTGCAATTGGCCGTGATGAAAACGGAAAATACTATAACAATGCCGGTTCAGATAAATCTATGGAAGCATACAACTGGATTCAGCACATGTTCGTAACATATCAGTTGCCACAGCCTGCAGATGCTGCATGGGATTACTTCCAGACTGCATTTGTAAACGGTCAGACAGCATTTATGTGTCATCAGGAATACATTGCTCAGCCAAACGGAATTCTTTCTAATATGAAAGATGATTTTGGTTTTGTTGCATTCCCATTGGGACCTAGCGGAGACGGAGTTTATAAGACAATTCACGATACTCCTATGATGGTTATTCCAAATCTTTATTCTGCTGATGAAATTAATAAAATGGCAAAAGCGATTGAACTTTGGAAGGGTAAAGTTCCTGGATACGATGGACCAGATGCATGGAAAGAAGGTTACTATGCTGGCTTCCGTGATCAGAGAGCAGTTGACGAAACAATCACTATCATGGCAAAGACTCCAAATCCAGAATTTTCTACACTTATTCCGGGACTTTCTCGTGAAGATATGTGTAACTCTATTTGCTGGGCTTGGCAAACTCCTGCTGAAGCATATGAAGCTTGTAAAAATGTTTGGGACGGATTATTGGCTGACGTAAACCGATAGCTGTAATTTTGTAATATATTCTGGCCGTTGAGTAAAATCAGCGGCCTTTTTTTTTTGTAATGGGCGCCTCTAAAAATTGCAATTTTTAGAGATGCCCTAATTTTCAGTACAAGCGTTAATGTAAGTTTTTGCTCCTAACTAGTAAGAAAGTCAGTTTTTTAATATACTGAAAAATATGAATTCGCATGGAACAATGACATCTGACAATCATGCAGCGTTGTGGCATGGTCGTTTTGAAGAGGGACCTGATGCACAGGCCGTTGAGTTTGAAACTTCAATCTTTGTAGATGAAAGAATGGCTTTTGATGATATTGCGGGAAGTATTGCTCACGCAAAAATGCTTGCTCATTCTGGAATTATTTCTGATGATGAAAAAAATCAGATTGTAAATGGACTTGAAAGTATAAAGTCTGATTTAAAAAACGGGAGTCTTAAAATTGATTATTCTGCCGAGGATATTCATTCATTCATAGAAGCAAGCCTTACCGACCGCATTGGCGAAGCTGGCAAAAAAGTTCACACAGGTCGTAGCCGTAATGATCAGGTTGCCCTTGACGAGCGGCTTTATTTGCGACGGACAATTCCTCAAATTCAAAATTCACTTTTAACTTTGATTGACGCGCTCACTCAAATTGCGGAACAGAACACTGATACTTTAATTCCGGGGTTTACTCATATGCAGCATGCCCAGCCGGTAACTCTTGCGCATCATGTTTGTGCCTGGGCGCAGATGTTTGTTCGTGACTGGCAGCGTTTGGAAGATGCTCTGAAGAGAATTAATATTTCGCCGATTGGTGCTTGTGCGCTTGCCGGCAGTGGACTTCCGCTAGACCGAAAATACGAAGCAGATTTACTTGATTTTGACGGTGTGACGGAAAATTCTCTTGATACTGTTTCTGATCGTGACTTTTTTATTGAAACTGCTTCAGATTTAAGCATGATTCAGATGCATTTGAGCCGTGCCTGCGAAGAAATTGTTTTGTGGTCGACTACAGAATTTTCATTTGTTGATTTAAGTGAAAAATGGTCAACGGGCAGTTCAATTATGCCTCAGAAAAAAAATCCTGATTTTGCAGAGTTAATTCGTGGCAGAACCGGAAAAGTTTACGGCGATTTATTTGCTCTTATGACAATGATGAAAGCTCTTCCCTTGGCTTATGACCGTGATATGCAGGAGGACAAGGAACCTCTTTTTGATGCAATTGATACGGTTTTGTCTTGTGTAAAAGTTTTTACTCAGATGATTGCAACTGCAAAGTGGAATAAATCAAAAATGGCAGACGCTTGTAAAGGCGGTTATTTGAATGCGACAGATGTTGCAGATTATTTGGTTAGAAAGGGAATGCCGTTTAGAACTGCGCACGGTGTTTCTGCCAAGGCTGTTAGAATCGCGATTGAAAAAAACTGTGAACTGGAAGATCTTTCAATGGATGTTTGGAAAGAATGTTCTGATTTAATCGAAGACGACATTTATTCTATAATAACTGCCAAAGCTTGTGTAGAAAGTCGGAAAACTTACGGTGGGCCGGCTTCTGATTGTGTAAAACAGCAGATTTCTGTACTTAAGAAATTTGCCGGAAATAAAAAAGGAGAATAAAAAAATGAAAAAAATTCTTTGTGCTGTTCTTGCAACTGCAGCAGTGTTGTGTTTGGCTGGTTGTAAAAAAACTTCAGCAAAATCTGACAAGTTTGTTCTTGGCCTTGATGCTTCTTTTCCTCCAATGGGATACACAGAAGCCGATGGAACAATAAACGGTTATGATATTGATCTTGCAAAGGAAGTTTGTAAACGTCTTGGAAAAGAATTTGTTGCAAAGCCAATCAACTGGGATGCAAAAGAAATGGAACTTTCTTCAGGTAGTATTGATTGTATCTGGAACGGTTTTACAATCACAGAAGAAAGAAAAAATGCAATGTCTTTTACAGATGCATATTTAATGAACGAACAGGTTCTGGTTGTTCGTGAAAATAGTGATATTGAGTCTCTTGCAGACGCTGCTGGCAAAGTGATTGGTACTCAGGCTGGTTCAAGCGGGGAAGAGGCAATTAATGATAATTCAGATTTTGCTTCATCAGTAAAAAGTATTGTAAAATATGATGATTACCTTACAGCATTAACTGACCTTGAAGTTGGTGGTGTTGACGGTATTGTAATGGACAGTATTGTTGCAGATTATCAGATTACAACAGGTAAACTTCCTTTAGTCGTAATTGAAGAACCACTTGCCCTTGAAGGTTACGGAATTGGTTTTAGAAAAGGCGATGAAGGTGCCGCTTTAAGAGACAAAGTTTGGGCTACATTAAAAGAAATGGCTGCTGACGGTACTCTTGAAAGTATTGATGTAAAGTGGTTTGGTAAAAAAACTTCTTCAATTCAGTAAAGGGCATCTCTGGAAAATCATTTTCAATGATTTTCCAGAGAGACTTTCGAGTTTTAATTCGTTGATAT